>NZ_JASGFM010000003.1:0-352694 GCF_047605565.1 Labrys sp. (in: a-proteobacteria) | reverse complement strand
CTCCCGCGCGCCGCCGCCTGGGCGGTCGGCCGGCTGCCCCGCGCCCTTGCCACCAGGGCCTGGCAGGGTCGCACGCGGCTTGCCACCGCGCTTTCGGCAAGAGCACTCGCCCTCGGGAAAGCGCAGGAGCTGGACGAAGCCTTCGAGCTGAGCGACCGGCTTGTCGCCGTCTGCCAATGGCTCGCCGACACGCTGACGCGCAATGGCGCGCCGCCCGGCAAACTCGCGCTCGGCCGCCATGGTCTCGCGGCGTCCTATCTGGCGGAGGCCGGGCAAGCTGCGGCTCGAAAGAGATCGGAGGACACCAGGCTGCGGCTCGTCTATCTCGGGCGATGGGACCGGGCCAAGGGTATTCATGTCGCAGTCGCCGCCCTCCGCAGCCTGCCGGAGAAGATGCCAGTCGAACTTTCCATCTACGCCATCGGCGCCGCTGAGGACGATGGCTATGAGGCTGAAGTGCGAGCCCTGGCCGCAGGCGATTCGCGCATCCGGTTCCACCCGCCCCGGCCTCATTCGGAGATCGCCGAGACCCTGGCCGCGCACGATGTTCTCGTCGTGCCCTCGCTCTGGCTGGAGACCGGTCCGCTGGTCGTGCTGGAAGCACAGGCGGCCGGCCTCTACGTGCTGGGATCGGATCTCGGCGGCATCGCCGAGCTTGTGGCCGGGACGAAGGCTGGCGAATTGCTCCGGCCCGGCTCCGTGCCGGACTGGGCCAAGGCGATCGAGCGGCTGGTGGCTCGCAAATCTGAGGGCCCCCTGCCGAAATTCCAGGGCCTCTTGCGCAGCCAGGCCGATGTCGCCGACGACATGATCGGCCTCTACCGGTCGCTGCCGCCCGCCCTCGCCCCGGAAAGCCGGCTCGCGAGGATCACGCCATGAGGATTGCCCTGACCTGCGATCCCGAGCTGCCGGTGCCGCCGCAATTCTATGGCGGCATCGAACGCGTGGTCGACATGCTGGCACGCCGCCTGGTGGCACGCGGCCACGACTTGACCCTGTTCGCGCACCCCTCCTCGCAATGCCCCGTCCCAAAGCGGGCCTGGCCCGGCGCGAGCAGCCTTTCGCGCTTCGACACGGTCAGGAATGCCGGCGAACTGGCGAGGGCGATCGCCGGCCAGCGTTTCGATATCATCCACAGCTTCTCCCGACTGGCCTATCTGGCGCCGCTCCTGCCGCGCGCGATCCCCAAGCTGATGACCTACCAGCGCGAGATCAGCCCGCGCACCACCGGGCTGGCGCAACGCCTGTCGCGCGGCACGCTGCAATTCTCGGCTATCAGCGAGCATATGGTGCGCCATGTCAGGCATATCGGCGCCTGGCACATCGTTCCCAATGGCGTGCCGAGCGAGACCTATACCCTCCGGGAGCAGGTACCGGTCGATGCGCCGCTGGTGTTCCTGGGGCGCGTGGAAGAAATCAAGGGGCCGCACCTTGCCATCGCAGCGGCGCGGCTGGCCGGTCGGCGGCTGGTCATCGCCGGCAATCTGGCTGCCGAGCACCGGGCCTGGTTCGAGGCCCATGTCGCGCCCCATCTGCATGACGGCGATATCGCCTATGTCGGGCCCGTCGACGACCGGCAGAAGGACGCGTTGCTCGGTGGCGCCTCGGCCCTGCTGATGCCTATCCTATGGGAAGAGCCCTTCGGCATCGTGATGGCGGAGGCGATGGCTTGCGGCACGCCGGTCATCGGCTTCGGTCGTGGCGCCGTTCCCGAAGTGGTCGAGCATGGCCGCACCGGCTATGTCGTCGACACCGTCGAGGAGATGGCGGCGGCAGTCGCCGAGCTCGAGAGGATCGAGCGAGCCGCATGCCGGCAGCGGGTCGAAACGTTCTATAGCGAGGATGCGGTCACCGATCGCTATTTAGAGATCTACGAGGCCATGATCGCGGGACGGGGTTCGAGGGCTGCCGCATGAGGTCGGTGCTGAGCTATCCCGGCACCATGCTGCATGCCCAGCAGATCGCCCTGGCCCTGCATGAACAGGGTTGGCTGAAGACCTTCGTGACCGGTTTCCACTATTCCACGCAGGGCTGGGGCGATCGCCTGCTGCGCACCCTGCCGTCGCGCCAGGCTGCGGCGCTAAGAGAACAATTGTTACGCCGTTCGATCGAGACGGTCCCGCACAGCCTCGTGCAGGCCTATCCGGCCTGGGAGATTCTGCGCAGCGTCGTGGCCAAGGGCGGCGCAGGGCCGGTGACCGTCGACCGCATCTGGGACCGGATGAGCCACCGCTTCGATGCCACCGTCGCCAGCCGCCACGTGCCCGGGGCCGACGCCATCCATGCCTTCGAATATACGGCGCTGGCGAGCTTCCAGCGCGCAGCACGGGAACAAGCGGCACGCATACTGCACCTGCCCTCCCTCAGCAGCCGGCAATTCGAGAACATCAGGCGGCGTGAACTGGCCCGGTGGAAGCAGCTCGACGATGCCAATGCCGCCTATTTCTCGGATCGCTTTGCGCGAAGGCAGGCGAGACGCGACGCGGAGATCGGGCTCGCCGATCTCATTGTCACCAATTCCGCCCTCACCGCCCGTTCCCATATCGCCGGGGGCGCGGATCCGGCCAAGATCCTGGTCGTCCCCCTCGGCGCTCCCCCGGTGCTCGATCGCGAGCCGCCCCCACGCAGGAACGATGCGGAGGCCCTGCGTGTGGTCTATGCCGGCAATGTCACCCTGGGCAAGGGCGTGCCCTATCTGCTCGAGGCCTGGCGCCGACTGCCGGCCGCTGATCATGCCAGGCTGGATATCTATGGCCGGATCGAGCTGCCCGCCGACCTTCTTGCCCAGGCTGGTGAGACGGTCCGCTTCCATGGGCCCCGCCCGCGTGCCGATCTGTTCCAGGCCTTCGAGCAGGCCGATGTCCTGGTGTTTCCCAGCCTTGCCGACGGTTTCGGCATGGTCGTGGCCGAAGCCATGGCACACGGCCTGCCGGTGATCGTCACCGACATGACGGGCGCGGCCGACCTGGTCACGCCCGAGAACGGGCTCGTCATTCCCTCAGCCGATGCAGAGGCTTTGACGCAGGCCCTGGCCTGGTGCCTCGACAACCGCCAGCACCTGCAAGCCATGCGGACCGGCGCGCTCGAGACGGCCCGTCGTCATCAATGGCCGGCTTATCGTGCCGCGCTGGCCGAAGGACTCGGAGAGCGCCTTCGTGGCTCCCGCCAGGGCTCTCCCGCGCCGCAGATGGAGCGGACATGACGAGCCCCCGTCCGGGATCGCATATCTGTATCCTCACACCGGGCCAGCTCGGATCCAATCCGCGTGTGGTCAAGGAGGCGCATGCCCTGCATGAGGCCGGCTTCGCCGTCACCGTGGTCGCCATCCGCATGCTGGAAGGCGTGGAGCCGCGCGATCAATCCATCCTGAGAGAGGCGCCGTTCCGGATCGAGCGCATCGACCTGCGCTCGCGGGCGGGCTGGCGCCTGCGCCGGCTCGGCCAGGAACTCGCGGGGGCTGCACACGCCGCGAGCGGCAGGCGCCTTTTCAGCTCCCGGGCCTTCAGCGTGTTCACACCCGTCCTGATGGCCGCAGCCAGCCGCATCGCGGCCGATCTCTACATCGCCCATTATCCGCCGGCCCTGCCGGCGGCCAGGGCCGCGGCCCTGCGCTTTGGGGCAGGCTATGCCTATGACGCCGAGGATTTCCATCTCGGCGAATGGCGCGACGGCCCGGCAGCAGAGCCGAACCGCTCGCATCTGCGCGCCATCGAGGCGGCCGCCTTGCCGGGATGCCGCTATATCACCGCCGCCTCGCCCGAGATCGCACGTGCCTATGCGCAGGCCTACGCCATGTACCCGCCGCAGGTCGTGCTGAACAGCTTTCCGCTGTCTGAGGCTCCGGATCGCCCAACCGCCAGGGGCACGGCCGATCCAGGTCCCTCGCTCTACTGGTTCTCGCAGGTCATCGGCCCCGATCGCGGCCTCGAATGTGCCATCAAGGCCATTGCGAGGGCCGCCTCGAGACCGCACCTCTATCTGCGCGGCCATGTGGATGCGCCCTATGCAGGCCAATTGCGGAGCCTTGCGCAACAGGAGGGCGTGCCGGAGCGCCTGCATTTCCTGCCCTCCGCGCTTCCCGGCGAACTCGTCAGGCTGGCCGCCGGCCATGATCTCGGCCTGTGCGCCGAACCGGGGCATACCGCGAACAATGCGTTTGCCCTCTCCAACAAGCTGTTCACCTATCTCATGGCCGGGCTCCCCGCCATCCTCTCCGATACGCCGGCTCAGCGGGCGTTCGCCGGCTTGCATCCGCTTGCCACCGCGCTTTTCACAGCCGGCGATGCCGTGAGCCTGGCTGCCAGCCTCGACAGCCTGCTGCAGGGTCCGGCGCGCTTGGCGCAAGCGCGGGCATGCGCGTTCGATCTCGCGCAGAAAACCTATAATTGGGACCGGGAAGGCGCGATCGTGGTCGATCTGGCGCGCCAAGCCCTGGACGGTTCGTCGCGGAGGCGGGCATGACCCTCCCGCGCACCGTCCTGATCGTCTCGCCCTATTTCCCGCCGTCCAATCTGGCCTGCGTGCATCGGGCCCGGCATCTGGCCAATCACCTGCCGGCAGCGGGCTGGACCCCTGTCGTCCTCTGCGTGGACGACAGCTTCTACGAGCAGGAACCCGATCCCCTGCTCGGCAGTCTGGTCTCGCCGGGGCTGGAGATCGTCAAGGTTCCCGCCCTGCAGGCCCGCATGACACGCCGTTTCGGTATCGGGGATCTCAGCCTACGGGCTTGGCCGGCCCTTTCCAGCCGCGCGGCGAAACTGCTCTCCGCCAGGCGGATCGACGCCGTGCTGATCACGGGATCGCCCTTCTACCCCATGCTGATGTCGCGCTGGATCGAGCCGAAATTCGGCGTGCCGGTGGTGCTCGATTTCCAGGACCCCTGGGTTTCGGCCTGGGGCGGGGATCAAAAACGGTTGAGCAAGGCCGGGCTATCCCACCAGCTCGCGCTTCGCCTCGAAGGGCCGGCTTTACGCAGGGCCCGTTTCGTGACATCGGTCTCCGCACGCCAGAACGAGGAATTGGCCGCGCGCCATTCCTGGCTCGACGCCTCGCGCATGGCAGCGTTGCCGATCGGCGGGGATCCCGGCGATCTCGATCTCCTCCGGGCCATGCCGGGCACCCGCCCGAGCCGGCTCGATCCGGCGATGATCAATCTGAGTTATGTCGGTACGGCACTGCCACGCTCGCAGGAGCTTTTCCGCATCCTTCTGAAAGGCCTTGCCACGGTGAGGGCACGTCAGCGGCAGCTTGCCGCGCGCTTGCGTCTGCATTTCATCGGCAGCAGCAATCAGGCCAAGGGCAGCGATACGTTCTCCATCCGTCCGCTTGCCGAAGCAGAAGGCGTCGCCGATCTCGTGGTCGAGACGCCCCAGCGCCTTGCCTATGCCGAAGCGCTGCAACTGATGGCGGAGTCCCAGGGCCTCCTGCTAGTCGGCTCGGATGAAGCCCACTACACCGCCTCCAAGATCTATCCCGCCTTGCTGACGCGGCGTCCCTATCTTTCGCTGTTTCACCGCCAGTCCAGCGCCCATGCCCTTCTCACGGCAACCGGCGGAGGCATCCATTTCTCCTTTGCCGACGCGAGCGACCTGGGAGGCCTGTCGCGGGACATCGCCACCGGATTGGAGCGCCTGGCCCTCGACCCCGCCAGCCTCGGTCAGGCCCGGCAGGATCTCCTGGAGCCCTTCTCGGCCCGGGCGATTGCCGGCCGCTATGGCGCCATTTTCGATGGGCTGCACTGATCATGCGCCTGGCTGTTCTCACCTCCCATCCGATCCAGTATCAGGCGCCGATCTTCCGGGAACTCGCCAGGCGCATGGAGCTGGAGGTCTTCTTCGCGCACAATCCCACGCCCCGGCAGCAGGCCGACGCCGGCTTCGGGGTGGCGTTCGACTGGGACATAGATCTCACCACCGGCTACCCGCATCGCTTCCTTGCCAACAAGGCCAGGAACCCAGGCGTGGATCATTTCTTCGGCTGCGATACGCCCGCCATCGCCGGGGCCCTGCAGGAGGGCGGTTTCGATGCCCTGCTCGTCTGCGGCTGGGCGCTGAAATCCTATCTCCAGGGCATTGCCGCCGCCCGGCGCCTCAACCTGCCCGTGCTGGTGAGAGGAGACAGCCATCTGTTGACACCGCGCCGGCGCCTGAAGGCCTGGACCAAGCAGGCGGCCTATCCCCGCCTGCTGCGCTTCTTCGATGCGGTGCTCTATGTAGGGCAGAACTCCCTGGCCTATTATCGCCACTATGGCTATCCGCTCGAGCGGCTGCACTTCTCACCCCATTGCGTCGACACGGACTGGTTTGCAGCGCGGGCGACGCCTGAGGCCCGCCAGACCCTGCGCGCCAGCCTGTCCATTGCCGAGGGCAGCCGGGTCATCGCGTTTGCGGGCAAGCTGGTCGAACGCAAGCGTCCCCTCGACCTCATCGAGGCGGCAGCGCTGTGCCGCAGCAAAGGACGCGAGATCGAGGTGATGATCGCCGGCGATGGTCCGATGCGCGAGGCGGTGCTCACGCGCGCCGCAGAGGTCGGAGTACGGCTGCATTTCCTCGGTTTTTGCAACCAGACCGAAATGCCGGCTGTCTATGCGGCCTGCGACGGACTGGCGCTGCCCTCCTCCGGGCAGGAAACCTGGGGACTCGTGGCCAATGAAGCGCAGGCTTGCGGGCGGCCCATCATCGTATCCGATCAGTGTGGCTGCACCCCCGACCTGGCCGCCGATCCCCGCACCGGACGGACCTTCGAGACCGGTAACGTTAGCGCGCTTGCCGGAGCTCTCGCCGATCTGCCGACGGGGCTCGCAACGAAGGAGGCTCTTGCGTCGCTGGTCCGCCGCTACAGCGTAGGCGCCGCGGTCGATGGCATCGAGGCTGCCCTGTCGTCCTGCCTCGAAAAGGCGCCCTCTCAGCGCAGGACGTCGGGAGCCCTGACCTGATGCCGATGTCGGCCACCTCCCCACGCTCGGCAGCCCCGCTGCCTGTGGCTGTGATCGTCGGCGCGGTGCTGCTCGCCATTTTGAACCTGCCCGCCGAGAACGCCCTGCTCACCACCTTCAGCCTGGTCGTGCTCGTGGCCGGCGTCGCCCTGCTGTGGCGGCCGGGCGAGCCGCCGATCGGGTTGTTCATCTTCGCCTATCAATGGCTGCAGGCCTCGATATCGGCCTTCCATGCCAATTGGCTCGGCATCGACGTCAGCGCCTATACAATCTATGGCGGGGACAACAAGTCAGCGATCCTGCTGACCCTGGCCGGCCTGCTGTTCCTGGCGCTGGGCATGCGGCTCGGCAGCGGTCCGCCCGACAGGGCCGCCAGCCGGCAGGCACGGGAGGCGGTGCTGGCCCGGCCGCTCGCCACCTGGTTCTTTCTCTATCTCGCGGCCTCGATCGTCGCGGTCGGCGCCCTCCAGGCTGCCGCGCTCATTCCCGGGCTTGCGCAGCCGCTCCTCGCCCTGGCCGGATTGAAATGGGCGTTCTTCATGATGTTCGCCTATGCATCCTTCGTGCGAAATCAGCTAGGCAACCCCTTGTTTTCCTGTGTCTTTCTTGCCGAACTAGCCATGAGCACGGGCGGGTATTTCTCCGATTTCAAGACGGTGATGTTCTTCACCCTCTTTGCCACAGCCATGGCCGGAACGCGCCTGCGCGGCCTTCACATCGCGGGCGGGGCGATCCTGGTCTGCCTGATCGTCGTCAGCGGGATCCTGTGGACGGCCATCAAGGAAGACTATCGCAATGCCGCCTCCGGGGGCTCCGCCTCGCAGGCCGTCACGCTCGACCTCGGCGAGCGGCTGGCCACTATAGCCCAGCTCCTCGGCAGGCTCGACGGCGCCTCGATGTCGGAGGCGACCGGGAAGATGCTCCATCGCATTTCCTATGTCGAATTGTTCGCGGTGGTTCTCGCCCGCGTCCCGCAGACCATCCCCCATGAGAAGGGGGCGCTCCTCCTGGATGCGGCGAGCCGCCCCTTCATGCCGCGCATCCTGTTTGCCGATAAGAGCCAGGTCGACGACACGCGCCGCACCAACTACTACACGGGCGGCCTATCGGGCACCTATCGCGGCACCTCGATCAGCCTCGGCTACATGGCCGAACTCTACATCGATTTCGGCCCTTTGCCGATGATGGCCGTCATCCTGGTCTTCGGCTATCTCTATGGTCGCATCTACCGCTGGCTGGTGCACTCTGCGCGAGCCGGACCACTGCTTGGCTTCACCTCGGCCTGCGCCGTCCTGGCCCAGGCCGCCCTTTTGGAAGTCAGCCTGGCGAAGCTGGTTGGCGGCGTGATGGTTTCGGTCCTTCTCACCGCCCTGTTCGTCCGGCTGGTGGCACCGCGCCTGCGCGTCTGGCTGGAAGCCAGGCCGGCAAGACGCTGACAAGACGGACGCGACGCCATGCGCCCCTGCGTTCTCCTCACGGCTCTGCGGGAAAACCCTGCTCTCTCGAAAGCCCGCAGGCTGGCAGCGCTGCATCCCCCCTCGGCCTTCCGGATCGCGGCTCGCGACGACACCCCCGATATCGTCTTGTACCTCGACAGCGGCTATGTCGGCCTTGCCGACCTGCCGCACTTGCGGCGCCAGATCGGGACGCACCCCGCGGCCAGGCACTTCCTGTTCTCGGAATCGGACTGGCCCTATGCAGCGCTGCCAGGAGCCTATCCATCCCTCACCAGGGCCCTGCCCTGGGCGCGGAGCTGGAGCTATCTGCCCGACCCCGATGCCCCCATGCCGGCTGCCTCCCCGCCGCAGGAGGAGCCAGCCCATCTCTTCTCGTTTCTAGGCCGGACCGGCACGCATCCGATACGAGAGCGTCTGCTGGCCCTCGACAGCCCGGATACGCCATGCCTCGATCTTGCGGCGGCACCGGGCCGCTTCGCCGATTTCGACTATCGCCGGACCTATCGCGAGCTGCTGCTCGGCTCGCAATTCGCCCTTTGTCCGCGCGGCTTCGGCGCCGCCAGCATCCGCCTTTTCGAGGCGATGGCGCTTGGCCGTGCACCGGTGATCATCGCCGATGCCTGGCTGCCGCCGCCGGATATTCCGTGGCGGGACTTCAGCCTGTTCGTGGCCGAAAAGGACGTCATGCACATACCGCACATCCTGAGTGAGGCGCGCGGGGAGGCCGCTGCCATGGGCGATCGCGCGCGCCGGGTGTTCGCGGCGCATTTCGCCCCTGATGTCTTCTTCGACCGCCTGCTCGCCATGCTGGTCATGCTTCCCTACGAAACAGGCACCGCCGCACTGGCTGGACGTGCCTGGAAGGCACTGGGCTGGCGTGAAGGCTATACGCTGGCGCATCGGGTCAAGACGCGGTTCCGCGCCGCGCCGGGGCTGACATCTTGACCCTGCGCTGCCTTCATGTGGTGCCGACCTATCTGCCGGCGCTGCGCTATGGCGGGCCTATTCATGCCGTGCACGGTCTGTGCCGCGCATTGGCAAGCCAGGGCTGCGACGTGCAGGTCTACACCACCAATGTCGACGGTAACGGTGTCCTGCCGGTCCCGACCGATCGGCCGGTGCAGCTCGACGGGGTGGATGTCCACTATTTCCCCGCCGGGCTGGGCCGGCGTCTCTATCGCTCGCCCGCCATGGGCCGCGCCCTGGCAAAGCACGTCTGCTCCTTCGACATCGTTCATCTCCATTCCGTTTTCCTATGGCCGACCACGGCCGCGGCAAGACATGCAGGGCGAAACGGCGTTCCCTATCTGCTGGCACCACGAGGCATGCTCGTCGGCCCGCTGATCCAGCGCAAGAGCCGGCTGCTGAAATCGGCCTGGATACAGGCTTTCGACCGGGCCAACCTCGCCGGGGCTGCGGCCGTTCATGTGACCAGCCGATCCGAACGCCTCGAAATCGAGAAGCTGGGACTGCCGGCCCAGGCTTTCGCCCTGGTGCCCAATGGCATCGACATGCCGCCTGCCGGTGCTGACCTCATGCAGCCCAGTTACGTCCGGCCCTATGTCCTCTTTCTGGGGCGGATCAGCTGGAAGAAGGGCATCGAGCGCCTGATCGATGCCATGCGGTTGGTACCCGACGCCGATCTCGTCATCGCCGGCAATGACGACGAGGGCGAAACCGCCCGGTTGAAGGCACGAGCAACAGCGTTGGGCCTCGATGCCCGCATCCGCTTCGTTGGTCCCGTGCACGGCGAAAAGAAATGGTCCCTGCTGCGCAACTGTGCCGCCTTCGCGCTGGCCTCCCATTCGGAGAATTTCGGCAACGCCGTCCTGGAGGCGATGGCCTGTGCCCGCCCCGTCGTCGTCACCCCCGAAGTCGGGCTGGCCGATGTGGTCACCGGCGCCGGCTGTGGCCTGGTGGTCGAAGGCACTCCTGCGGCACTTGGCGCAGCGCTTTCTTCACTGCTGGCAGACCCGGATCTTGCCGCGCGGCTGGGACAGGCGGGCGAGAAGACGGCACGCGAGCAATTCTCCTGGCCGGGCATTGCAACAGCCATGCTCGATGTCTACCAGGAGGCAATCCTCGCCCAGGCGGGTCAAACCGCCCTCGCCGGAAGAGCCGTGCATGTCTGAGTTGATCGCGCCGCAGACGACGGTCCTGGTCCTGAGCTTCAACGAGGCTCCCAATCTGGCGCGCTGCCTCGACAGGCTGGACTGGGCGCCGCGCATCCTGCTGGTGGACAGCGGCAGCACGGACGAGACCCTCGAGATCGCCGGCCGATACGCCAATGTCGAGGTCGTGCATCGCCCCTTCGACAGTTTCGCGGGCCAGTGCAATTTCGGCCTGGGCCTCATCGAGACCCCCTGGGTGCTCTCCCTCGACGCCGATTATGAATTGAGCAAGAGCCTCGTTGGCGAAATCCTGTCGCTCCGTGAAGGAACTGCGCAGGGTTATTCGGCCGCCTTCATCTATCGCATCCATGGCAAGCCCCTGCGCGGGACGCTCTATCCGGCCCGCACCGTGCTCTATCGCCGGCAGGCGGCACGCTATCGCGACGAGGGCCATGGCCATCGCGTGACCGTGGCCGGCGAGGTCGGCAGCCTGGCCGCTCCCCTCTATCACGACGACCGCAAGCCCCTTCTCAGATGGGTCGATTCCCAAAAGCGCTATGCGCAGATCGAGGCGGACCATCTGCTTGCCAGCCCGAAGGAGGCACTGAGCCGGGTCGACCGTCTCAGGCTGAAGGCATGGCCGGCCCCGCTTCTGGTGTTCTTCTACACCTTGCTGTGGAAGGGCGCGTTTCTCGACGGCTGGGCGGGCTGGTACTACACCCTGCAGCGCCTGATCGCCGAATGCCTGATTGCCTTGACCCTGATCGATCGGCGCCTGGCAAAATGACGGGAGGGGTTCCGGCTTGATTATCCTCGGCCTCAACGCCTACCACGCCGATGCCGCAGCCTGCCTTCTCAGGGACGGGCAAATCATCGCCGCCGCCGAGGAAGAACGCTTCCGCCGCATCAAGCACTGGGCGGGGTTTCCGAGCCAGGCCATCGCCTATTGTCTGCAGGAGGCCGGTATCGGGCTTGGAGACGTCGACCATGTCGCCCTCAACAGCGACCCGAAGGTGCATCGTCTTGAGCGTCTGGCCCATATGATGCGCCACAGGCCCGATCCTGCCCTCGTTCTCGACCGTCTCCGGAACAGGCGCAAGCGCCTGTCCGTATCCGATGAACTGGTTGCCGCCTTTCCCGGGCAGCTTTTCAAGGGCACGGTGCATCGGATCGAGCATCACCTGGCCCATCTGGCATCGGCCTTCTTCGCCTCCCCCTTCCAGGAAGCGGCCATCCTCTCCCTCGATGGCTTCGGCGACTTTTCCTCCACTGCCTGGGGAAGCGGGCAAGGCAAGAACATCGCCGTCGAAAGACGGGTCCTGTTCCCCCATTCCATCGGCCTGTTCTACCAGGCGCTCACCCAATATCTCGGCTTTCCGCATTATGGCGACGAGTACAAAGTCATGGGCCTGGCGTCCTATGGCAGGCCGCTCTTCCTCGACAGGCTGCGGCGTGTCATCAGGCTGGAAGCGGCGGGTGGCTTCAGCCTCGATCTCGGCTATTTCCGGCATCACCGCGAGAGGATCGCCTTCGACTGGCAGGGCGGTGCCCCAGTCTTCGCCCCGCTCTATTCGGATGGGCTGGAGGACTTGCTCGGCCCGGCGAGAGCGCCGAACGAGGCACTGACCGAGCGCCATCGTGATATCGCGTCCTCGGCCCAGGCCCTTTATGAGGAGGTCCTCGGCCACATCCTGCAGGCTGTCTGGGACAATTATCGCCTGCCCAACCTCGCTATGGCCGGCGGCTGCGCCCTCAACTCGGTGGCCAATGGCAAGATCAGGCAAACCACCGCCTTCCGGCACCTCTATGTGCAGCCTGCCGCCGGTGATGCCGGCGGTGCTCTCGGCTCCGCCCTGGCCGTCTGGCACAAGCTCGGCGGCGATCGTATGCCCCCGATGGATCACGCCTATTGGGGACCAGGTTTTGCCTCCGCAGACATCGATCGGCTGGTGATGGCGGAGGCCGCCAATCTCGCCGCCATGGGCTGTGAGATCGGGCATTTCGACGATGATGCCGAGCTTTGCCGGGAGACGGCATCCGCCATCGCGGCCGGTCATGTCGTCGGCTGGTTCGATGGGCGCCTGGAATGGGGACCGCGCGCGCTCGGCAGCCGCTCCATCCTGTGCGACCCCCGCCGGGCCGACATCAAAGAGCTTCTCAACCACAAGATAAAGCGCCGCGAGTCGTTCCGGCCTTTCGCGCCCTCCATTCTCGCCGAGCATGCCGCCGCTTGGTTCGAGGGTATCGACGACGTGCCGTTCATGACCGAGGTCCTCCCGGTCCGGCCCGACAAGCATGCCCTCGTGCCCGCCATCATCCATGTGGACGGCACGGGGCGGCCCCAGACGGTGCAGCAAAAGGCCAACCCCGCCTATCATGCCTTGATTTCCGCCTTCTTCGTGCGGACCGGCATCCCCATGGTGCTCAACACCTCCTTCAACGAAAACGAGCCCATCGTCTGCACCCCGCGCGAGGCGCTCGACTGCTTCCTGCGCACGCGCATGGACATTCTCGTGCTCGGGCATGTGATGATCCGACGCCGGCAGGACACAGGGCCCCTTGGCCTGCCCGACAGTCGGTACGCCGCCGATAACCACGTCTCCGATAGCCATGTCGGCGGTTCCTGAAGCCACGGCGTCCTCGCGCGCCGTCTCCTGCCGGGCCGTCTATGGCTGGTGCCTCGTCCTCGCTTGCCTGGAATGGCTGTATTATCGGCTGGGCCAGCAGCCCTTGCGGCAGATCGGCGACCTGCCAAACGTGATCTCTGTCCTGGAAGTGATCGAGATCGCCATGATTGTCCGGCTGATCGGCCGCGAGCGTCGTGACGCCCCCTTCCAGATCGGCGAAGCGGTCCTCATCCTTACAGCAATGGCCTTCTGCGTGCTCGTGCTGCGCCAGATACCGCTCGCCGCCGCGCTGGCGCTTGCCGTCCTTGCGGCGTGGCGCCTGCGAAAGCGCCCGTCCTGCCGCGCCTCGGCCCTTGCTTTGCTGGCCTTCATCGCCCAGTTCGTGCTTCTGGGCTGGCCCTTCCTCGTTCTTCACAATGTCGTCGGCCTGCTCGATGCCACCATCGTGCGAACCTTGCTCCAGATGGCAGGCCAGGACGTATCGGGCTATGGCACCTATATCCTCCGCCCGGCTGACAATATCGGCTTCGACGTGATGTGGGGCTGCGCCACCTCGACCACTTTGGTCCAGAACCTCACGGCCTACGCCATCATCGCCGTCGGCCTCGGGGGACCGCTCCGCCGTTTCGACCGCGCGGCGTTCCTCATCGTGATCGGCGCCACCTTCGCCTTGAACTGGCTGCGCCTGGTGCTGATCTGCGCCTCGAAGGAGGGGTATCTGGCCTGGCATGAAGGCACGGGCGCGAGTTTCCTGGCAGCGTTCTATGCCGTCTTGATCGTCGTCCTCGCCTATTGCCGGGCCAGGCCCGGGCAGACGCAAGCTCCGGTATGACGCGCCTGTTTCATCTCCTGGCCGCTGCGCTGGTGGTCTGTTCACTGGGTCTGGCGATCCGCCAGGCTCGTCTTCCGCCGCAGCCCGCCCCGGAAACCCAGATCGCATTGGCATTTGCAAAAGCCGGCTATTCGCTCTCGGCCCAGCGCAAGACCCCGCTCGGCCCCGAGTTCTCCTTCGCACGGCCCGACTGCACCACGCCGACGCGGGCGGTGCTGACACAGACCATCCACCGCGATGCCACCCGGATTCTCGCGGATATGTCCGGTGCCGATGAAGAGCTGACCACCGTCTATGGCGGCGCGGCCGTGCCCAGCCTGCATCTGCGAGATCTCGCCTGGCCGTGGTTGCAGCGCAAGCTCGGCGTCGCGCTCGGCCTTTCCCGCTCGAGCGCCTGGGACTCCATCGGCCTCGCCGTCTTCTCGCCCCATCGATGCCGGAGTGACAAGCCCGATTGGTCAGCTCTGCTCACCAATCCCTGAGCCGCGCTCAGGTCCAATTGAAATTGTGAGCCGCGCTGCGCGTGTCCTCCTCGTAGCGATCCTCCCACACCCGCGTAAGGAAGATCACCAGTGCGAATTCCGACATGAACAGGATGAGCGCCATGAACGCCCAGACGACCGGCGCTGCGACCAGCCGCAACTCGCCGATCTGGGGATAGTGACCGAGGAGCAGATTGGCCCCCTCCATCACGAAGCCGATCTGCAGGCCGATGCCGATAATGATCACCAGGATGGATATCGGTTCGCGCCACGCCGTCCTCAGCGAAGTCCATATCGGGCGAGGCTCGTCCAGGGAGGCGGCAGGCCCCACCAGCGCCAGGCCGGCCGTCGCCATGAAGCCGAGCGCATAGGACAGCAGGACGGCCCCACGCACGAGTTGCTCATGTGGCACCGGCGAACCCGGCAAGGGCGGATGCTTGAGCAGCCCGATGACGGCCCAGCACGACAGCACGTAGAAACCCATGCGCCGTGCCCGCGCCCCAGTGGGTATGACGGGGCGCCATTCGCCATGGATGAGCCCCCGGTGCAGGCGCAGCGCAACGCGGGCAAGCAGATAGGTCGTCAGGGCATGAAAGGCGACGAGCGCCCCAATCTGAACCAACCCCGACGGCCACGCCACCAGGAAGGACAGCGGTGGCACCACCTCCTGGACGGCGAAGATCAACCAGGCTGCCAAGAACAGACCTGGCTGGCGTATGATCATCACGCATGCCTGGCGCCAGCTTTCGGCAAAAATATTGTAGGGCCGCGAGGACGCGAAGAAGCCGGCGATGCCGATAGCCACCAGGATCACGAAAATGATCAGTGAAACCTCGATGGGCAGAGAAGGCATATGGATTTGCCCTAACGCAAGACGTGGAAATGGAGCGCGACTACCAAGCTGAGACTATGAACAACCAGTCGATAACAGGCTTCGGAGCCATCTCAACCCATCTCGCATTTGCCGGCGTCCCAGCACCAGAGCCAGAAGGGCTACCACCAGATAGGAAATCGTGCTCGTCCCCGGCACAGGCCCAGGAATTTGCACGAGGGACACGTCATCCACGCGCAACGGGGCCGTCAGCAGACCGGGCAGATTGGTGAAAACGAGATTTGTCAGACCCGCAGGCAAGTTGACGGTAAGCGTATAAAGATTGTACCCACCCAAGCCAATAACTGTAATGCCATAGGTCAAATTATAAGTTGTTCCACCTATCTGCACGCTAAAATTCAAAGTTCCAAGAGAAAGAGAAATCTGCGGCGCGAGATAGAAGCTCAACTGATAAGTGCCAGCGGTAGGAATAGTGATGGACTGTGAAATCGTCCCGCCGCCCGTGGCAATCGTACCATAAAAACTCCCACTGTGCGCCGGAGGATTGAGAAGTATTGTGCCTTCTTGTGTTCGGCCAGACCCTCCGGCATACGTCCACCCGGTCGTCGTCTCGAAGCCGCCATTGGTGATGATCTGGGCGCGGGCCTGTGCAAGCAGAATTGGCGAAACAACGAGGGCGAATGCCAGAAGCAACGGCCCCCATGCCTTGAGCAGAAATTGCATGCCACTCTCCCGGCGCCAGTCCCCACGTCAGGTTAGCTTGGCAAGATAGATCATGCCCGGCCAATCAACAATCGCATTGAACTTCCCGCCAGCGCTGCCCGCATGGCCTCAGGAACTCACTGGGCCGGAGTGAGGCTACGCAGCACCCCATGTTCGTCCGATCTCAACAGGTCCTCGAAATAGGCAATCGTCCTGGCGAGGCCGTCGCGAAGGCCGACAGACGGCGCCCAGCCCAAAAGCGCACGCGCCTTGGCGATATCGGGCTGGCGCTGGCGCGGATCATCCGCCGGCAGGGGTCGGAATCTGAGCCGCGACGACGAACCCGTCAATTCGATGATGAGCTCGGCGAGGTGCCGGACGGTTATCTCCACGGGATTGCCGATATTGACCGGTCCGTGAACATCGGCCGGCGTTGCCATCATGCGGACCAGCGCTTCGATCAAATCGTCGACATAGCAGAAGGAACGCGTCTGCCCGCCATCGCCATAGATCGTGATGTCCTGGTTGCACAGGGCCTGGACGATGAAGTTCGACACCACCCGCCCATCATCGGGCTGCATGCGCGGGCCATAAGTATTGAAGATCCGCACGACCTTGGCGGGTACGTGGTACTGGCGGACATAATCGAAGAACAAGGTCTCGGCGCAGCGCTTGCCCTCGTCGTAGCAGGAACGTGCCCCTATCGGATTGACATTCCCCCAATAATCTTCCGCCTGGGGATGGGTGTGCGGATCACCATAGATTTCGGAGGTGGAGGCCTGCAGGACTTTGATCTTCAGGCGCCGCGCCAGATCCAGCACATTGATAGCGCCCAGCACGTTCGTCTTGGTCGTCTGCACCGGATCGAACTGATAATGCTTGGGCGAAGCCGGACAGGCCAGATTGTAGATCTCGTCGGCTTCGAGATTGAGCGGCGTCGTAATGTCGTGTTGCAACAGCCTGAAGGAAGGATCGCCAAGAAGTTGATCGACGTTGCGGCGAGCCCCGGTGAAGAAATTATCGACGCAGATAACTTCTTTATTTTCCTTCAGCAGGCGCTCGCACAGATGCGAACCGAGAAATCCGGCGCCACCCGTCACCAAGACGCTGCTCAAAGCCGCATTCCTGTTCGTCCTGCGAGTCCGATGCCGCAATTCAAGACCTTCATGACCAAGAAAACTATCGATTTTTGGGGAGTCGTCAAATTCGATGGGGAACCACGCCTGTCACTTGCCGGCACAACCCTCCCCTTTTGCCTCCCGGACATCCAGGCCATGGCTCAACAGGGCTGTCATGCCAGGTAAAATGACTTAACAGGTGAAATGACTTAATAAGCCTTCGTCGAATCCCCCGCCCCGCAGTCAAAGCGGGCGAGCTTGGAGTGCAGCACGGCGATGGGCGTTCTTCGCGCACAAATCTCCAGGCTGGTGAAACGGGCGCTGGCCCGGCACGGACTGCTCCTGATCAGGACCGGGGCCAAATTCGGCCATGACCCCTGGGCCGATATTCGGCATCTTGCCGAGGATTGGCGCTATCCCATTGTGACCGTCTTCGATGTCGGTGCCAATGATGGCGAGACGGCCGCCCTCGCCCTGCGCAAATTCCCAGGCGCGAGAATCGTCAGCTTCGAGCCGCACCCGGATACATTCGCCGTCCTGATGCAACGGCTCGGCCAGGAGCCCCGTTTTACCGGCGTCAATACGGCGCTCGGCACGCAGACCGGCACAGTCGACATGTTCGAGTACCCCTCCTCCAAGATCAACAGCCTCAGCGACCGCGCGCAATATGCGCTGCGCTACCCGCAAGGTGCCACGCAGATCAGTGTTCGGTCGATGACCCTCGATGCCTATTGCCAGCAAAACGGCTTCGAAGCGGTCGACATTCTCAAGCTCGACACCGAGGGCTTCGACCGCATGGTTCTCGAGGGCGGCCGCGCCATGCTGGAACGGCGGGCCATCAAATTCATCTATGTGGAGTTCAACGATTTGCAGCCCAAGGAGAAGGCGGTGGGGGGCGACCTGATCTCCATCGATACGCTGCTGCGGCCCCATGGCTATCGCTTCGTCGCGTCCTACAACGACTATGTCGTTGCCGAAGGCGAGATGTTCTGTGTCTCCAACGCGCTTTTCGCTCTTCCTCCGGCCGCAGCTACGCCTCCGTCAAAACCGGAAAGATTCTAACTCCCTCCCCGGAAAACCGCCTCGAAGGATGTTGCCCGCGAGGACGGCGAAAAGGCGATGGGCATGAAAGCTTCAGGAACACACTCGGCCCGTATCACTGATACGGGCCGAGAAATGTCTTCTGCTCAAATTCACCAGAAGAGTGAAATAATACCTTATTCAACTCTTATAATAGCGATAGGTGATTAAAGTCTGGACCGAAAGAAAAGTTAATACAGAAACGATATAGATATATTTTGCAGCAGGAAGAATGGCGTTAATGATCTGATCGCTCATATTGCCTCACAGATAGGTTTTCGCTCCAACAGAAACGCAGATTCCTGTAAATTCAAAGAGCGAGTTTGAAAGTAATCCTGCGATTCAGATAGTGCCCACCCGCATCGCTAGATTGAAGAAAAGCACAAGCCTGCCCTTGTCTTCGGCCATCATCGATCGGACGCTACATTCCTTATCGCCGTTGTTTTGATAATAGCCGGCACCTGCCTCACAAGTTTGTCCGGAAGCAGGTTGTTTTGTAAGAAAGTGTCACAGGCCCAGATTGAAACCAGAGCGAGTACGGGCCCCGGGCTTTTGCCGGTTTCAGGGAACAAGTACCGTCTGAAACGAATCCTGGCCCGGGCCATGCCGGACGGTGAAGGCAATGGCGATGCCGCCAACGGATCCAGCCCTGCCAAGCGTCCCTGCGGGGGGCTCTCAACGGTATCCAAATGTCACAGGGGGCGCCGTTACACGCTTTTCGACAAATCTCCGCCCTGGCGGCGAAGTCCCGCGACAAAGGATGCTTACGGTCACGCCCTGCAACTGGAGGCAAGGCCATGACATCCTTTGCTGGTTTTTCCACGCGATCGAAAATCGTCGACGATGAAGTGCCTTTCGTCGGCGACCCCGCCTATGAGACGCTGGATGGCCCCGCTGCCATCGCCTATCGCCGCGCCGGCGGCGTGTTTTTCGATATCCTCGTCATCGCTTCGATTCCCGCGATCATCGCCTTGAACCTGCTGGTCTCGCCAGCCCCTCATGCCAAAGACACGACAGGTTTCACGTCGGTCGCCGCAATCACCGCCTCATCGCCGCCGACGACAACGCCGCGCCCAATCAGTCTGCCATCGACTGAGGCGGCAAGCGCTCCATGCGCCCTTGCGATTTGAAGGGACGTCGTCAAATTGCAGGGCGCCTTGATGGCCGCAAGACAAGCCTATCCGGTCGGTCGAAAGGGCTGGCAATGCCGCTCATGCCTTGAGTCCCCGCAGGGGTGCCATCAGAGGCGGCTACGGCCTTGGCGTCACGCCCGGACCCGGGCAGTGCGGCCGGTGACGAGCGGCAGACCGATCACCGCCCGCAACCCCTTGGCCTGATTGAAGAGCCGGATGTCGCCGCCATGATGGCGGGCAATGGCGCGGGCGATCGAGAGGCCAAGACCGACCCCGCCTGTCTCACGGTTGCGCGAGTGCTCGAGGCGGAAGAAGGGGGCGAACACCTGGTCGCCGACATTCTCCGGAATACCTGGCCCATCATCTTCGATGACGATGTCGATACTCTCGGCCGTGCGCGCGAGCGTAACCCTGGCACGCTCGCCATAGCGCACGGCGTTTTCGACCAGATTGCGGACGGCGCGGCGCAGCGCATCGGGACGGCAGCGATAGCTGATCTTCGGGCCGTCAAGGAAGGCAACGTTCTGGCCGATATCGACCAGATCATCGCACAGGCTCTCCACCAGCGCTGAAAGATCGACCGTGCGGGTGGTCTCGGCCGTTGCCTGTTCGCGCGCGAAAGCCAACGCCGATTCCGTCATGGTCTGGATCTCGGCAATGGTCTTGAGCATCTTGTCCTGGATCTCCGGGTCCGAAACGAACTCGGCCCGAAGGCGCAGGGAAGTCAGCGGGGTGCGCAAATCGTGTCCGATGGCCGCGAGCATGCGGGTGCGGTCTTCGACGAAGCGCTGCAGCCGGGCCTGCATGCGGTTGAAGGCCTCGGCGGTCTGCCGGATGTCGTCAGGCCCGGATTCCGGCAGGAGCGGCACGGCCTCGCCGCGCCCGAGCAGTTCGGCCGCGGTAGCCAGGCGGCGCATCGGCCGGGCTATGCTGCGTGCCACCCATATGGCGATGACCGAAAGCACCAGGGCGGTGATGCCGAGCGAGAGGGTCGATTGCGAGGTCCAGAAGGCGTTGTGATAATTCTTGGCATAGGCCGCATTGAGCCACATGCCCCGATCGAGCTGGACGGCCAGACCCATGCCGATCGCGGTGTTGAGATATTGAAACTTCGCGGGACGGGCAAGCAGCCAGGACTGCGGCGCGATCTCCACCCAGCGGGCAGGTTCGCTGGCGAAGGCGGCGCCGGTTGGTATTTCCGGTACGGCAGCCACCGGCGGGCCGCCGGACGGCTTGGGATGGACGGGCACCTTGCCGGGCGGGAGTGGCTGGTGAAGGCGCATCCAAGCGTCCTTGGCCCAGGCCGTCGCATCGACCGGCTCCCGGTCGGACAGCCAGAAGCGCGAATAGATCGTGCCGCTGACGGCGAGAATGTCGTCATGCACCGCATCCGGCGTCGCATTCAACGACAGAGCGAGCGAAGCCGCACGGCTGAAGAACTCCCCCTTGGCCGCCGCGCGCATGGCCTGGCCGCGCTCGTCCCAGGAAACGCAGAAACCGATGCCCTGCGAGACCGCCAGCGCCAGCAGCATGAATGTGATGATCTGCGCAGCCAGGCTGCGCCGCCACAAGGCCATCATGCCTGCTCGACCTCCGCGGTGAAGCTGTAGCCGCCGCCCCAATGGGTCTTGATGAGCATGGGGTTTTTTGGATCGAACTCGATCTTCTTGCGCAGACGGCTGACCTGGTTGTCGATGCTGCGGTCGAAGGTGTCGGCGGCCCGCCCGACCGTGAGGTCGAGCAATTGATCGCGACTCAACACCAGGCCGGCATGGTCGAGGAAGGCCGTCAGCAGCCGGAACTCGGCTGTGCTGAGGGGGATGGCGACACCGTCCGAGCCAGCAAGCTCGCGGCGGCCGACATTGAGTTGCCAGCGGTCGAAGCGCAGCGTCTTGGCCTTCACCGCACCGCGCTGCGGCGGCAGGCTGTTGACCCGTCGCAGCACCGCCTTGATCCGCGCCAGCAATTCGCGCGGATTGAACGGCTTGGTGAGATAGTCGTCCGCCCCCATTTCGAGGCCGATGATCCTGTCAGTGTCATCGACCATGGCGGTGAGGAAAATGATCGGCACCACCGTGGTGCTGCGCAGATGGCGGCAGACGCTCAGGCCATCCTCGCCCGGCATCATCACGTCGAGGATGATGAGGTCGGGCGCGTTGCGCTCGAGCAGCCGCCGCAACGCCGCCGCATTCTCGGCCACGCTGACACGATAGCCATGCTGGGTGAGGTATTTGCCGACGAGGTCGCGAATGTCACGGTGGTCGTCGACCACCGCGATATGGGGCACCGATTCCATGCATGACACTCCGACCTAGGGCGACCAGGGCAAAGCAGGCTCTTCGCACCATGCCCACCGCCGTCTCTTCCACGTTCTATTGTAATGGCGTCGCAGCGGGCTGGGTAGACCGGCTGTCGGGACAAACCAGCCTGAACTGTATCCAATTGTATCCTGCGGATATCGCGCCATAGCTTGCGACATTTTTCCTGTGACCGGCGTAATCCTGCAGATCCCGCTGCTTTGACTAGGAAGCTTCGATCGCGGCCGAGACGGGTTTTCGACGAGCTCCCCCTTCAAGCATGCGGCACAGCACATAGAAGACCGGCGTGCAGACGAGGCCGAAGGCCGTGACGCCGATCATGCCGAAGAAGACGGCCGTGCCCAGCGACTGCCGCATCTCGGCGCCGGCACCGCTGGCCAGGAACAGCGGCAGCACGCCGAGAATGAAGGCGAGCGAGGTCATCAGGATCGGTCGCAGGCGGATGCGGGCACCCTGCACCACCGCTTCGACGCGGCCGAGCCCCTCCGCTTCGGCCTGGCGAGCGAATTCGACGATGAGGATGGCATTCTTGGCCGCCAGCCCGATCAGGATGACGAAGCCGATCTGGGCCAGGATGTTGACGTCCATGGCAAAGATCAGCAATCCGCTCACCGCCGACAGCAGGCATACGGGCACGATCAGCAGGACGGCGAGCGGCAGCGTCCAGCTCTCGTACTGGGCCGCCAGCAGGAGAAACACGAAGACGACGGAGGCACCGAAGATCAGAAGGCCGGTATTGCCGGCAAGCCGCTCCTGCAGGGCCACTTCGGTCCATTCGAAGCCAAAGCCTTCGGGCAGGTTGTCGCGCGCGATCTGCTCCATACGGTCGAGGGCAGCGCCGGTCGAGGTCCCCGCCGCCGCAGCCCCCTGTATCTCGGCCGCCGGATATTGGTTGAAGCGCGGAATGCGATAGGGGCCGGACTTCTCCTGGAAGGTCGCCACCGCGCTCAACGGCACCATGGCCCCTCCATCGCCGCGCATCTTGAAATTGCCGATCGAGGCAAGATCCGTGCGGTAGCGCCCGTCGGCCTGGGCCCGCACCTGGAAGGTTCGCCCGAGCATGTTGAAATCGTTGACATAGGCCGAACCCAGATAGACTTCGAGCGCTTCGAAGACGCTTGCGGCGGGCACCCCCAGCATCTGCGCCTTGATGCGATCGACATCGGCATAGACCCGCGGGGTCGCCGTGTTGAACGGCGAGAAGGCATTGGCAATCCCGGGGGCTTGCGAAGCAGCGGCCAGCACCTGCTGGGCCGCCGCCTCCAGCGCCTGGGGCGACTGGCCGTTGCGGTCCTGCACCATCAGCTTGAAGCCGCCGGCATTGCCCATCCCGCGTACCGAGGGCGGCTTGATCGGAATGATGCGCGCTTCGTAGAGATCGGCGAAGCGCGCTTGCAGCGAGGCGATGATCCGGTCGGTGGTCAGCCCCTGGCGCTCGCGTTCGGCGTAAGGCTTCAGGATGGTGAAGGCGACGCCACTGCTGGAGGCGTTGGTGAAGGTGGCGCCGTCCAGCCCGGCAATGGCCACGACATTTGCCACCCCTTCAGTGGCGAGGAGCCGGCGCGAGACCTCCTTCATCACCGCATCGGTCCGGCTCAGGGCCGAGCCCGGCGGCAGCTGCACGGCATTGATGATGTAGCCCTGGTCCATCACCGGGATGAAGCCGGTGGGTGCGCGGGCAAATTGCCAGCCGGAGAGACCGACCAGGCCGGCATAGGCGACGAGGATGAGAACGCTGACACGCAGGAGCCGCCTTGTCATGCTGCCATAGGCAATGGAGAGGCGGTCGAAGCCACGGTTGAAGAGACCGAAGAAGCCATGGATCAGGCGCATCGGCAGGAAGCCCCGGCGCTTCTGCCCTTCGGCCGCATGCGGCTTCAGCAGCAGCGCGCACAGAGCCGGACTGAGCGTCAGCGAAACGAAGGCTGAAATGGCCGTGGCCGCCGCGACGACGACGGCGAATTGCCGGAAGAACTGCCCCGAAATGCCCGACATCATGGCGGCGGGCACGAAGACGGCGCACAGGACCAGAGTGATGGCGATCAGGGCGCCGCCGATCTCGTCCATGGAGCGGTGGGCGGCCTCTCGCGCCGAAAGGCCGGCGGCCAGATGGCGCTCGACATTCTCGACGACGACGATGGCGTCATCGACCACGATGCCGATGGCAAGCACCAGGCCCAGCAGGGAGATATTGTTGAGGGAGTAGCCCAGCGCCGCCATGACGGCAAAGGTACCGACCAGGGATATCGGGATCGCCAGGATGGGAATGATGGCAGCGCGCCAGGTCTGCAGGAAGAGGAGCACCACCAGGACGACCAGGCCGATGGCCTCGAAGATCGTCTTGTAGACTTCGCGAACCGACTCCGCGACGAACTCTGTGGGATTGAAGGGAATGGCGTAGCTCAGGCCATCAGGCATCTCCGCACCGAGACGCGTCATGGTCGCCGTCACGCGCGCGGCCGTCTCGATGGCGTTGGACCCGGGCTGCTGGAATATCTGGATCGGCTGGGCCGGCTGCCCGTTGAGATAGGCGGTGCCACGAAAGCTCTGCGCCGTCAGCTCGACGCGGGCGACATCCCGGATGCGGATGACGCGTCCTTCGGCATCGGTGCGGATGACGACGTTTTCGAATTGCTCCTTGTCGGTCAATCGCCCGAGCGTTTCGACATTGAGTTCGAAGGCCCCCTGGCGCGGCACCGGCGACAGGTTCATCACCCCCGCCGAGACCTGGACATTCTGCGCCCGCAGGGCCGCTACCACCTCCCCCGCCGAAAGATTGTGCGCCGAGACCTTGTCCGGATCGAGCCACACGACCATGGCGTAATCGCGGGACGCCGCAAGACGGACATCGCCGACGCCGTCCAGGCGCAGCAAGGCATCGCGGATACGCAGCGTGGCATAATTGGCCATGTAGAGGGGATCGCGCGACCCGTCCGGGGAGAAGAGCTGCACGACCATCAAAAGGTCCGGTGAGGTCTTGCGCACGGTGACGCCGAGGCGACGGACCTCCTCGGGCAGACGAGGCTCCGCCACCGCCACGCGGTTCTGCACCAGCACTTGAGCCTCGTTCAGGTCGGTGCCGAGCTGGAAGGTCACGGTGAGGGTTAGCTGGCCGTCACCGGTGGCCTGCGAGGACATGTAGAGCATGTTCTCGACACCGTTGATTTCCTGCTCGAGCGGCACGGCGACCGTATCGCCCACAGTCTCGGCCGACGCGCCGGGATATTGGGCCTGGACCACGACCGTCGGCGGGGCAATTTCGGGATATTGCGCCAGAGGCAGGGTGAAATAGGCAGCCACGCCGATGATCACGACGAGGACGGACATGACCGTCGCCAGGATCGGGCGATCGATCGAAAGATGGGCGATGCGCATCGTCTACTCCGCGAGGCCGGCCGTCTGTGTGGTGATGCTGCCCGGTTGGGGCGCGACCTTCTGGCCCGGCCGGGCCCGCAGCAGGCCGTTGACGACGATGCGATCGTCCGGGCCTAGCCCGCTGGTCACCACCCTCAACCCATCCGGCCGGCTGGGACCAAGACCGACCGTCGCGGCCTGCAGTGTGCTGTCGGCTCCCAGCTTGAGTACGATGCGGCTTGCCTGGTCGGTGAGGACGGCCGTCTCCGGGATCAGCAAGGCCGGATAGTCGCCGGAGGCGGCCATGCGAACCCGGCCGAACTGGCCGGGAGTAATGGCAAGGCTCGGATTGGCGAGCGTGGCGCGGGCGCGGATGGTACCGGCGCCCGGCTCCAGCCGATTGTCGACGAAACTGAGGACGCCGTCATTGGACCAACCTGTCTCGCCATCCGGCCGAGCCTGCACGGCAACACCCTTGTCGCGCATGGACGGCATGGCTCCCGCCTTCATGGCGCGCTCATGGCGCAGGAAGTCCCGTTCGCTCATGTCGAAGACGAAGTCGATCGGATCGAGCGCCACGATGGTGGTGAGAACCGTGCCGCTGTCGGAGACGAGGCTGCCGACATCGAGCCGGCGATTGGAAACTCGCCCGGCAATCGGGGCACGGATCGTCGCAAATTCGAGATCCAGTTCGGCCCGTCGCAAGGTGGCCTGCGCCGTCTCGATCGCAGCATCGGCCGCCGCCTTTTGCTGCAGGCGCTGATCGAGCGTGGAACGCGAGACGGCCGCCGTGCCGGCGAGCTGGCGGGCCCGCTCCAGTTCCTGACCGGCCAGATCCGCCTGTGCCCCCGCGCTCTTGAGCTGGGCCTTGGCCATGTCGAGCGAGGCCTGATAGGTACGCTGATCGACGACGAAGAGCACACGGCCTTTTTCGACCAATTGTCCGTCCTCGAAATTGATGGCGTCGAGATAGCCCGGCACCCGCGCCCTGATTTCGACCATGGCGCTGGCCTGGAAGCGACCTGCGAATTCCTGCGTATCGACGACGCGCATCTGCAGGGGCTGGGACACGACGACCGAGGGTGCGGGACGGATGGGCGCCGGCGTCACCGCCGCCCGTGCCTGAAAGAGAGTCCAACCCGCAGCCGTCATGCCAGCGAGGATTGCCAGGCCGGCCAGCCCCATGATTGCCTTTGCGTTTTTCAAGTCCGTGCTCCGCGCCATGCGTCTATCAGCGTTCCGCCTGTCGTCGGAGCGCCCTTGTCGCGGGTCAGACTGATCGAGGCCTGTCTCGAAAGTGTGCCGTTGGAAGGCGCAGTTTGTCGAAGGATGTACCGACTTTGCTGCATCGCACAATTTGCGACAAAGCCGATATCTTTTGTCCCAGGATTATACGGCGGCGCCCTTCGAGCCGGAGCCGTGGATATTCGAAGTAATTCTCCACTTGAAAATTTTGCAAATATGAATTTTTTTGAAAAAATTGCAGATAATACCAATTTATATAAGAAAAATCCTCAAATATTATTTTGTATAATTGAAATTATTCATTTATTATGGGAATTTTATATATTGAATTTAAATAATTAAACTTCCATATCGTAGCGATAAGCCATCATCACCGACACGACGGAGGAGCGTGAACGTGTGCATCTCCGGGATAAAGTGTAAAAGGTCATGGATAGCCATAACTGATGGAATTTTCGCCACTGCGGTACCTTGTAAAAATCCAGGCACCATCTAAGCTAACCTATCGCTAGACTAGATATAAATTTGCCGAATGCGTTCAGCCGCAGTGTTTCCGAGGTTTGAGAAATTCGGATTGAGGGGATGACATCAGCACCTGGAAGATGGGGCCGACACCTTTCCGCCGGTATGACCTGACCGGATGGGAATTCATTGTGCAAGCCCTATGACCCACCCGCCTCAAGTGTCCGATCTCCGAGCGAGGATGCAGTGTAGAGCGAAAGGGTAGCACGTTGTTCTGCAGGTCATCTCCTGATTGCGCTGCCTATTCGGATTGCATGTGAGTCTTGTTTGTTTTCGGGATTGCACAACATCATGATCACCAGGCGAATTCTTTTTCTAGCAGCACCTGCTCTTGCCGCATCGCCCGTTGTGGCAGCAACCCAGCCCGACGAGTCTCTCGCAACAACGCCATTGGTCGGGGATGTCGAAGAGATTCTCGCGCGCAAATCGCTGGTCGTCGCCATGCCCGGCTTCGCATCGCCGCCCTTCTTTGGGGGGAGCAGCGACACGCTGCAGGGCATCGATGCCGACACCAGCCAGCAGCTTGCCGACGCCCTCGGCGTCAAGCTGGTCCTCGACCGCAGTTCCCCCACTTTCGATGGCGCGGTTGCGCTGATCGAGCAGGGCCGCGCCGACATCGTCGTCGCCAAGCTGAGCCGTACCCTCAGTCGCGCGCGAAACATCAGCTATTCGCGTCCCTATGCCCAGCTGAGCCATGCCCTGATCATCAATCGGGTCCGCTTCGCGATCCTTGCCAATGGGCGGCAACCCGAGGAAGTCGTACGTGCATTCGACGGCGAACTGGGCGTGATCGCCGGATCATCATTCGAATATTATGCGCGAAACAATTTCACCAAGGCGAAGGTACGGACTTTCCTCACCTGGCAGGAATTGGTCGCAGCGGTGCGGGAGGGCCATGTGGACGCGGCCTATCGCGACGATCTGGAAATCAAGCGCTTGCTGCACGAGGACCCGTCGCTCACCATCGTGGCGCGATCCGTTACCCTGACCGATCTGACCGACACCATTGCGATCGGCGTGCGCCGCGGTTCTCCCCACCTCCTGGAATTCGTCAATCTGTTCCTCGAGCTGTCGGGGCGCGACAAGCCCATGACGGCCGACGAACTGGTGAACCGCTATTTGCGCAAGGCCTGACCCCATGAGCTCCGTGTCCGTTCCAAGCGAGCACAAATCGGCCACCTGGAATGCGGGCCTGCGGCGCATCTCCCAATCGCCCTGGACGGTGATCGCGTCGGTGGTGCTCGGGGCCCTCTGCGGCGCCTACCTGCCGGATTTCGCCAAGTCCCTCGCGCCGATCAGCGACGCCTACCTCAATCTGCTGAAGATGGTCGTCCTGCCCTTGATCGTGTCGGCGACGGTTTTCGCGATCAAATCGATGACCCGGGATCCGCAAACGGCCGCTTATCTTTCCAAGGTCGTCATGGCGATCGCATTGGTATCCGTGGCAGCCGTCGCCATCACAGGAGCCGTGACATTGGTGCTGCAGCCGGGGGTGATCACCGACGTGCAGGATCGCATCGAGCTCGGCACCGTGCTCAACAACCGGGGAACCATCGGTACGGATTTGCAGATGACGCTGGCGCCACCCAGCCAGCCCCCCACGAACGAGGGCGTGTTCTCAGGTCTGCTGGAGCTGATCCCCAGCAACATCTTCAACTCGCTGTCGGTCGGCAACACCATGCAGGTGCTGGTCTTCTGCATATTGTTCGGCATCGGCATCGGCCGGGTGCCCGCCGCCACCTCCCTCAGCTTCGCCAACGCCCTCGAGACGGTCTATCGTGCCTGCCTGATCATGACAGGGTGGTTCAACGTCCTGCTGCCTCTCGCCTCCTTCGCGATCATCGCCAGCCAGACCGCCTTGACCGGCGTCGAACCACTGTTGCTGATGGTCGGCTTCATCGCCACTTTCGCCGTCGCAACCGGCACTATCATGATATTGTCGCTGCTTGTGGTGTGGTTTCGCAGCGGCGAAAGCCTGTGGGCGACCTTCAAGGCCCATCAGCCCTTGTTCATGATCGCCATCGCCACCCGCTCCAGCACGGCGAGCATTCCCTGGATCATCAGCCTCGTCGGCGAGCGCCTGCGCTTCAACCGTATCGTCGTGGAGATGCTGGTGCCGCTTCACGTCACCATGCTGCGCGCCGGGCCGATCATGCTGTTCGTGTGCGGCTCGCTGTTCATTGCCCAGCTTTACGGCCGTTCGCTCAGCATGAACGACTATGTCTACATCGCCGGCGCTTCGATCCTGGTGGGCATGACCACGGCCGGGATGAGCGGTGCCGTCACGCTGTCGCAGATGGCGATCCTGTGCGCGCACCTGAACCTGCCCTTCGAAGCACCCTTCGTGCTGTTTCTCACCATCGATGCGCTGACCGACACCATGCGAACGCTGACGGTCGTATCGACGATCGCCGCGGCGACAGCCGCGATCGCGCCCAAGGACTCGGCCCAGCATCCGGTCGATGAGAGCGAGGGGTTCGCGCTCAACGTTCCCAAGGCGGAAGCAGCGGCATGACCGGCCGGCTCCTGCGACCGCGTCTCGGTGTGGTCGGCGGTCTTGGCCCGCTTGCCACCGCGGATTTCTATCGCAAGACCATCGACGCGGTTCCAGCCGAGAACGATGCCGACCATATCTCCATGGCGATCTTGAGCGTGCCGCAGATACCGGACCGTTCAGGCGCCATCCGCGAGGGCAGCGACAAGCCCCTTCCCTGGCTGATCGAGGCGATCGACATGCTCAACAGCCTCGATGTCGAGATCATCGCGATCGCCTGCAATACGGCCCATCACTGGTACGACGCCCTGTCTGCGGCCTCCAGGGCCGAGATCATCCATATCGCGGACGCGGCCATCGGCGAATTGCATCGCCGGTACGAGGGGAACCGGGCAGCCGTGATGGCAACGCGAGGGACCCTGCGTTCGGGTTTCTACCAGAAACGTCTGCGGGAAGCGGGCTTCGATTGCCGCAACCCGATCGGGCCAGCCTTCCAGCACGCCGTCGACGATGCAATCCTGCAGGTCAAGCTCGGTGAACTGAGGCAGGCGCGACTTGCCTGTGCAGCGGCTTTCGAGCTCTGCAGGCAAGACGGCTCCGAAGCGGCCATTCTCGCCTGCACCGAGCTTCCCATCGCGGCAGAAGAGGTGGTGCCGGAGGGCATGCTGGTGATCGACGCATCGCTGGCCCTCGCCTTGACCTGCATTCAACGACTTCGCGATCCCGATCGCCGGCGCAATATCGCCATGTGAGGTGCCCGGATGTCTGAGGGTTCCGCCGAAGGCCCCAGGCTACAAAGGCTCTGTCAGCGCAGGCCGCGCCCCGCGGGATGGTCGAGCGTGATTTCCAGGCTGACGACCTCGTCTACCAGAACCCAGCGGCGACGCATGACGGCAAAATCGCTGCCGGAGACGGTCACCCAATCGCCGACCATGCATTCCAGAGGCAGTGCCACGCCGACAAGGGCTGCCAGTATCCCCGCCCTGTCGGCAAAGGCCTTCGCACTGGCCGTGAGAACGATCCTGCCTCCCCGAGGCAGGCTGGCTGGAGAACTGCTCAAGTCACGGGCCCATCCGTCTCAACCGAGGAAGTACAGCATATGTCCACCCGCTACGCCAAGATCGTCATGTGCCTCTGCCTTGCGGCCTTCGCCTTTCTCGTGACCTTCGGCAACATCACCGACTATGGCTCGAACTACGAATTCGTAAAGCATGTCCTGTCCATGGACAGCACGTTTCCGGGCAATAGTTTGATGTATAGGTCGATCAGCAGCCCGATCCTGTGGAATGCTTCCTACATTCTAATCATAGCCGGCGAAGCAATTACCTGCATTTTGTACTTATTTGCCAGCGCTGCGCTCTGGAAAGCCCGTCACGCGCCGGCAAGAAGCTTCCATGCTGCCAAGAACCATGCCGTCATGGCCTCCACGATCGGGTTTCTCGTCTGGTTCTTCGGCTTCATGGTGATCGGCGGGGAGTGGTTTGCCATGTGGCAGTCTTCGACCTGGAATGGCCAGAATCCCGCCTTCCGGTTCTATGTCACCATTCTCCTCGTGCTGATCTTCATCATGCAGCCTGACGAGGATCTCGAACGCCCGACGACGTGACGGCGTATCCGCGGGCCCAAGGTCACCGCGATGAACACGATGAGGCTCGACAAAAGGCGAGAAGCAGCTATGGTTGTATCGTACAACTAAATTGGACGCTTCGCCATGTCCGGCTCCCCGCCTATCATCGAACTGGTGCGCGAGGCTTCTCGGCAACTCGTCCGCGAACTCGGCTTCATGCACGAGTCTCTGGCCGGAACGGACCTGTCGCCCTCCGCCGTCCACGCCCTGATCGAAATCGAAAAGCATGAGGGCATCACAGCCCGGACGCTCAGCGCAATCCTTCGCCTGGAAAAGTCCAGTGTCAGCCGCATGCTGCGCAAGCTCATCCTCTCCGGCGACGTCCTGGAAGAGCCGGGGGAGCAGGATGCCCGGGAAAGAAGGCTCTCCTTGACTGCGGCTGGCCGAAGCCGGGTTACGGCCATTCACGCCTTCGCGCGGGAGCAGGTCGTATCTGCCTTGGATCGTCTGTCTCCCGACCAATGCAATGTCGTCCTGGACGGCCTTCGCCTCTACGCCGGGTCCCTCGCCGCAGATGGGCCCGACCCCGCGCCGCCGCTTCGCATCGCCTCCGGCTATCGACCTGGACTGATAGCCCGCATCACCGAAATGCACGCGCTTCACTACGCGGATGCGTCCGGTTTCGGCCAGGCTTTCGAATCCGTCGTCGCCGGTGGTCTGGCCGCTTTCTGCGATCGTCTCGACAGGCCCGCCAACAATATCTGGAGCGCTATCCATGGCGACAGGATCATCGGCTCCATCGCCATCGACGGCGAGGACCTTGGATCCGGCATCGCGCATCTGCGCTGGTTCATCGTGGAAGGGTCGGTTCGTGGCGGGGGTACCGGCCGTCGATTGCTCTCGACCGCGCTCGACTTCGTGGACCGGAATCGGTTCGAGGAGACCCATCTATGGACCTTTGCCGGCCTTGCGGCGGCGCGGCACCTCTATGAAAGACATGGCTTCGTCTGCGTCGAAGAGCGCCCCGGCCGGCAATGGGGCAGCGAAGTATTGGAGCAGCGCTTCATGAGGCCCCGCCCATGACGTCCGCAGTGGCACCGCCCCCCACCCTCTCGGACCTTGCCGGTCCCGCTCCGATCCACCTGCCGGCCGAACGGCTTGACGGGCGCACCTGCCTCGTCCTCGGTGCGACCAGCGGCATCGGTCGTGCCACCGCCCTGCGCATGGCCCGGGAAGGCGCCGCCATCGTCGTGATCGCCGGCCGCCGGCAGACGCTCGGCGCCAGGCTCGAGGAAGAACTGCAGCGCTCAGGCGCGAGGAGCCTGTTCATCCCTGCCGACGTCACGCAGGAAGACGATCTCGCCAGGCTGACGGAACAGACGATGCGACGGTTCGGCCGTCTCGATGCCGTGTTCAACAATGCGGGTTTCCAGGAGAGACGGGCGCCGCTGGCGGAACAGAGCGACGGCGTCTACGCGCAGGTATTCGATACCAATGTACGGGCCATGTTCCACGCCATGCGGCACGAAATCCCGGCGCTCCTGGCCTCGGGTGGCGGGGCGATCGTCAACAACACCAGCGTCAGCGGCATCCGAAATCCCAATCCGGGTCTGGCGCTCTATGGGGCCTCCAAGGCGGCCGCCATTGCGCTGACGCGTGCCGCGGCCATGGAATATGCTTCCAAGGGCATTCGGATAAACGCCATCGCGCCGGGCCGGGTCGTCACGGACATGATGCTGTCCTCGGGCATCGCGGACATGCGGAGTGTCGCAGCGGGATTGCCGCTCCGCCGCATGGGGCACCCGGAGGAAATTGCGGCAGCGGTCGTCTGGCTGCTTTCAGGCGAGGCGAGCTATATCGTCGGCCATGTGCTCGGTGCGGATGGTGGTTTCCTGGCCGGCTGAGAAGGGCCCGACCTTCCAGGGCGTACCGCGGCTTTAGATGAGGTTATTGAGTGCTGATCGCCCATTTGTCGGATCCCCATCTGCGGGAAAAAGGCCATCTCTATCAGGGACTGGTGGACTCCAATGCCATGTTCGACCTGGCGATGGAAACGCTCGAGGCGCTCAGGCCGGAGCCGGACATCGTGATCATCGGCGGCGATCTGGTCGATGAAGCATCCGAGGCCGAATATGAGACCGCCCGGCACGCGCTCTCCAGGTTGCGGCAACCCGTTTTCGCCATCCCTGGAAACCACGACGAGCGGGAAGCCTTCAGGACCTGTCTTGGTGAAACCGGAAGCCTGACGGCGGCCGGCCCCCTTCATTTCGACACGGGCACCCGATGGCCGGTGCGTGTGATCGGCTTCGATGTCACTGTCCCCGGCCAGCATCACGGCGACATCGATGACGCAGCGATGCTCTGGCTCGAACAGACACTGTCAGAATACCCGGACCAGCCGACCGTCATCCTGATGCACCAGCCCCCGATCGACATCGGCATCCATTTCATCGACGCCTATAAATGCCTTCGCGGCGAGCGGCTTGCCGAGCTCTTGCTTCGCCACGGCCATATCGAACGCGTCCTGTGCGGGCATGTTCATCGTTTCGCGCAGGCGCGGTTCGCCGGAACCATGCTCATGACCGCGCCGAGCACCGCAACCTCCATTGCCCTCCGCCTTGCGGCGGATTCCATACCGGCCTCCTATGTCGAGCCACCGGCCTTCCTGTTGCATCATTGGCGGCCCGGGCATGGCCTGCTGACCCATTGGGTGCCGATCGGAAACTTCCCGGGACCGCTGCCTTTCTTCTGAGCGCAAGTCTTCCGAACGCAAGTCTTCCGAGCACAAGGCGGATCGGGCCGGTTCGCGAAGCCGATGGGCATTCGCACCCGAATGCGCTTCGATCAGTCATTTCCAACGTATGAAACGCGCTCCTGGGCCACGCGGGCCTGCTGTTCCCCAGGCAGCGTCGAAAAGGCCAGATCGACGAGCGCCCGCCCATGCGGCAAATCCCAGGAAAACCAGGGACCGGACGGCATCACCACGGGCGACAGCCCCGTGGACGAGGCAATATAGCCGGGCATGGCCCGAAACCCGGATGGTATCGCCGCCAGGCTGGTCTCCTTGCCGTCGGAAAGGTCATACACCGTCGATGATGTTCCGGCGCTCGCAAGCACGAAACGCCCCGTCGGATCGAAGGAGGCGTCCATCACCATGCCCTTGGCGGACAAGACCTTCTTCTTGGAACGAATATCCCAGACCATGAAGTCGGCCTGTCCGCTGAAGCCATTGTCGGGCATGAGCGTCAGAGCGACGTAACGCCCCGCGGGGTCATAACCCAAATGTGTCACCGACTTCGCGGAAACCCGATCGATCAGCGTCAACTGATGCTCTTTCAGATCATAGGTCGCAATCACCGGCCCTTCGGGCTGCTGGCTCGATGAGAGCAGCAGGAGCAGCTTGTCGTCACCGATATACTTCACCGCCGGAGACTGAGCGACGTCCGCAACGGGCGCGAACGCGGCACCGTCGAAGGCTTCGACGACATTGCCCGTGCGGGCATCGAGGATCTGAAGAATCTTCTTGTCCGTTGCGGTTACATAAAAGAAGCGCCCATCGGGACTGAAGCCGACATCGAAGACCCATTTGCGCTGGCCGAGCAGGCCGCCGGCGGCCTCATGCGCAACCACGGTCTCGAAACGCTTGACGCCCGTGGCCATATCCCATCCGGCAACCGTTCCATTGCCGAAGCTCAAAAGGAGGGTGCCGTCAGGACTGAACCTAGCGCCATGGGCCTCGTTTGCGGGATATTCCGCCACCGGGCGCAGCAGAACCTGACGTGACTGGGACCAGAGCTCCAGGCTCGAGGCACCGTTCTCGAGCAGGCGAAACACAGCGACCTGATCACCGTTGATGTCGCCAAGGGGCAAGCCGTTCACCGGCAGTTTCGACATGCTGGCATGCATGGCGGAGAAGACGGCGAGATAGGCATCCGGAAATGCCCTGAGCGTCGCCTCGCTGGGCTCGGCCGGCAATCCCTTCAAGGCGGCAGCCAGCGCAGCTTGCCGGCCCTCATGCGTCCATAGGAGCTTCAGCGACAGGTTCGCCCAGTTTTGCGACACTGCCTGGGCCTCGGCCAAAGTCTGCTCGCCGTCGAGCTTGAGCTCGCGGGTGAGCGAGGACTTCATCCAGGGAGTCTGGGCCCATGTCGTCTGCTCGCCCACGGCGTTCGTCACCTCGCTCATCACCCGCTGGATCGAATAGCCCGGCGAAAGGACCCTGTGAATGAAAGCATCCGTAAAGGGGCTGAGATCGCCGTCGCCGTCCACGGCGACCGAATTGGGCGAGGTCGAATAGGCGACCATCAGGCCGCGGGCCTGCGGCGCAGCGGGCTTCGGGACGGGCGCCTTGCTTGCCACGATCTGGATGCCGCGGCCGGTGGATACCGACAGGCCTTCCCGGCCCCTGGGCGCCAGCGGATTGTTTCGGCAAGCGTCGAGGAACACGAGTGTCGCGGCGGCCCGACGCTGGATCTCCTCGACGATCGGCTGCACGGGCACAAAGCCCGTCTTGAGGTTTCCCGCCCGCGCATTGACAGCGACGAGATAATTCTCGTCATCGACCTGGATGCCATGGCCCGAATAATAGAACAGGCCGATCGCTGCCTGCGACATCCGGGCGCTGGCGCGCGTCAGGCAGGCCTGCAATTGCCGGTCCGAGGCATCCGTGACGAGGAGGACCTCGAAGCCGAGCCTACTCAACGTCGCGGCGACCGCGGCGGCATCGTTGGCGGGGTTGGCGAGCGCCGGCAGGCCATGCCGATAGGCCGCATTGCCCACGATCAGCGCCACGCGCTTGTCGCCGCTGTCGCGGCCCGCCGGAATCTCACGGCAAACGCCGGCCTCGGGCATGGCAGCGTGTGCCCCCGCGATGACGCCGAATTGGAGCGGGATCCATACAAGCAGGCACAGGCGGATGAACAGGTTGGGCATTTTCTGCAGTCGATCGATCAGATGAGGCCCCCGACGTTCTATAGCCGGAATTGAACCGCGTGTTCCAGCCGCCCCTTCTCGGACCACCGATCAACGCCGCGATCAAGCTGCAATCCTGTGAACCGGCGCACTTCCTCGCCTCGACCTTGATCTACATCAAGGGAGAACTGCCGGCGATCTGCCAAGCGTCAATCCTCGAGCCTGACCCACCGGTCCGGCAACGGAGTGGAAGGCCGATGGAGCCGATGGCATGATCTCCCGCCTCACCTTGAGCGAACGCCAGTTTTCCCTGGCGATTGTAGTCCTGCTTGGCGTCTTCGGCCTGGCGATGTCGATCGGCGGTCGCGGCGAGCCGCTGGGGGTCCACGGCTTCATCGTGCTGGTCGCGGCCCTGGGCTTCATCTTCGCATTGATCGGGCATTACTTCGATCCCGAGCCGCCGGCTTCGCAGCTGGAGGAATATTATGACGATCCCACCCGGGTCGGCATCGTCCTCACCATGATCTGGGCCGTCGTCGGCATGTTCGTCGGGGTGTGGGTGGCGGCACTCCTGGCCTGGCCGGACCTGACCTTCGATGCCGCCTGGGCGAGCTTCGGCCGGCTTCGCCCCGTCCATACCAGCGGGGTCATCTTCGGCTTCGGCGGCAATGCTCTGATCGCGACCTCCTTCCACGTCCTGCAGCGCACCTCGCGTGCCCGGCTGCCCGATCAGGTCAGCCCCTGGTTCGTGCTGCTCGGCTACAATCTGTTCTGCATCGTCGCCGCCAGCGGCTACCTGATGGGCGTGACCCAATCGAAGGAATATGCCGAGCCGGAATGGTATGCCGATCTCTGGCTGGTCGTCGTGTGGGTCGTCTACTTCTCGATCTTCATCCGCACGCTGGCGCGCCGCAAGGAACCGCATATCTACGTCGCCAACTGGTACTACATGGCCTTCATCCTGGTCGTGGCGGTCCTGCATATCGTCAACAACCTCGCCGTGCCTCTTTCGCTCGGCTCGACCAAGAGCTATTCGCTGTTCTCCGGCGTTCAGGATGCCATGACGCAATGGTGGTATGGCCATAACGCGGTAGCCTTCTTCCTGACCTCCGGTTTCCTGGGCATGATGTATTATTATCTGCCCAAGCGTGCGGGCCGGCCGATCTTCTCCTACCGCCTCTCGATCATCAGCTTCTGGGGCATCACCTTCCTCTATATGTGGGCGGGGTCGCACCACCTGCACTACACCGCCCTTCCCCATTGGGTGCAGACCCTCGGCATGACCTTTTCGGTGATGCTGCTGGTCCCCTCCTGGGCGTCTGCCGGCAATGCGCTCGCCACGCTGAACGGGGCCTGGCACAAGGTCCGCGACGACGCCACGCTGCGCTTCATGATGGTCGCCGCCGTCTTCTACGGCCTGTCGACCTTCGAAGGCTCGTTCATGGCCATCCGCCCCGTCAACGCGCTGTCGCACTATACGGACTGGACCATCGGCCATGTCCATGCCGGGGCTCTCGGCTGGGTGGCGATGATCACCTTCGGCTCGATCTACGCCCTGGTGCCCTGGATGTGGAAGCGCGAGGCCATGTGGTCGCCCAGGCTCATCGAGCTGCACTTCTGGCTCGCCCTCTCCGGCACCATCATCTACGTCTTCGCCATGTGGAATTCGGGCATCATCCAGGGCCTGATGTGGCGCACCTACAATGACAGCGGCACGCTGCAATATTCCTTCGTCGAAAGCCTGGTTGCGATGCATCCCTACTACATCGCACGCACAATCGGCGGCTTGTTCTTCCTGGCCGGTGCGGTGGTGGGCTCCCTCAATGTCTGGATGACCATTCGCGCAAGCCAGGCCGAAGCCGGGCGCAGCGGCGAACAGGACGTGCCGGCCCAAGACGTGCCAGCCCAAGATGTGCCGAGCCTTGCCTCGATGCCGGCGGAGTAACGACATGCCTGAAATTCACCGCAAGCTCGAGCGCAACTCCATCGCCTTCCTGGCTGCCATCCTCGTCGTCTCATCGATCGGCGGCTTCATCGAGATCGCTCCCCTTTTCACCATCGATCAGACGGTCGAGAAGGCGCCGGACATGCGCCTCTACACGCCGCTGGAACTGGCAGGGCGCGATATCTACATCCGCGAAGGCTGCTATGCCTGCCATTCCCAGATGATCCGCACCCTGCGCGACGAAGTCGAGCGCTACGGCCCCTATTCTCTTGCGGTGGAGTCGAAATACGACCACCCGATGCTGTGGGGATCCAAGCGCACCGGTCCCGATATCGCGCGTCTCGGCGGCAAATATTCGGATGCCTGGCACGTGGCCCATCTCATCAACCCTCGGGCCGTGGTGCCGGAGTCGGTCATGCCTAGATATGGCTGGCTGGCAGCCAACGCCTTGAAGATCGACGGTCTGTCGCTCAATCTCGCCGCCCAGCGCACGGTGGGCGTTCCCTATACCGACGCCATGGTCAAGAACGCCACGGCGGATGCCTATGGCCAGGCCTCACCGGATGCCGATGCTTCCACCGGCGTGAAGGAGCGCTATGGCGAGGCCACCAATGTCCGGGATTTCGACGGCAATCCGGGCGAGCTGACCGAAATGGACGCGCTGGTCGCCTATCTGCAGATCCTCGGCCGGCAGACCGACATTCCCTACAAGCCGGCGGCTGGCGCGAAGCAGCCGGCGCCGACCGTCGCGGAGAAGTGAGATGGATTTCGATCACCAGAGCGTCGTCGCCTTTTCCAAAAGCTGGGGCCTTTTCTACCTGGTCGGGCTTTCCGTCGCGGTCACGATCTACGCCCTGTGGCCGGGCAAGAAGGCGGAATTCGACAGGGCCGCAAACAGCATCCTCGATACGACCGATCAGCCGGGACGGTAAGCCATGCAGGAAGGCAAACGCGACGGCGTCACCGGCCGCATGACCACCGGCCATGAATGGAACGGCATCGAGGAACTCGACACCCCTGTGCCGAAGGTGGTGCTCGTCTTTCTCGCCCTCGGTTTTGTGTTTTCGCTGATCTGCTGGCTGCTCTATCCGGCCTTTCCGCTGGTCACGACCTATACCAAGGGCCTGCTCGGCATCGACCAGCAGCAATTGGTGACCGACCAGGTCAAGCAGGCAGCCGTCGAGCGCAGCAGCTGGGAGGCGGAGATCGCCTCCAGGGACTTCGCCACAATCGAGGCTGATCCCACCCTGATGCAAAAGGTCAGGGAAACCGGCCAGACTCTCTTTCGCGACAATTGCGCGGCCTGCCATGGCGCCAAGGCGACCGGCGGCCCCGGCTTTCCCAATCTGACCTCGAAGAGCTGGCTGTGGGGCGGCTCGCCCGAAACCATCGCCGAGACCATTCGCATCGGCATCAATTCGGGCCACCCCGACACAAGGGTTTCCCAGATGCTGGCCTTCGGCCGCCAGCACGTCCTCGATGCGGCGAAGATCGAGGATGTCGTCGCCTATGTGCAGTCCCTTTCCAGCAAGCAAGGCGACAGCACGCAAATCAAGGCAGGGCAAGAGGTGTTCGCCGCCAACTGCGTCGCCTGCCACGGCGCCAACGCCAAAGGCAAGACGGATGTGGGAGCGCCGGATCTGACCGATCGGTTCTGGATCTATGGCGGCGACAGCCAGGCCCTCTACACCACGATCTATGCCGGCCGGCAGGGATATATGCCGCAGTGGGAAGGCCGCCTGTCGGAGACCAATCGCAAGATCCTGGCGCTCTATGTCTCGACGCTCGAGGCGGCCAAGCCATGACCGGACGATCGACCGGCCCGCAGTCCCGCCTGGATACCCGCCCCTGGCGCTTGGCAGCAATCATGCTGAGCGCCCTGATCGTCGCCGTGTTCGTCGGCGCCAATGCGCATCTGATCTACGTGGCCTTCGCCTCGCGGCCGGATTGCGTCGCCCATGACAGGGCAACGGGCGAAGCACGCGATGCCGGCTCGTTCGGCGCCGCCCAATCCTCATGCTGAGGGGGATTCCATGATACGTTCCAACGGCCAGCTCGAAACCCTCCTGCCCTCGGCGGCGGAAAGGCGCCGGCGGCATCTGCCGGCATCGGCGGCGTTCGGCTGGCTCGTCGCCGGCTGGCGCGACCTCATCCAACGGCCCGGCCCCAGCCTGGCCTATGGCCTTGTCGTCTTCGCCGTTTCGATCGCCATCGTATGGGCACTCGGCGCGCTCGGCCTCGATTACATCCTCTTCCCGGCGCTGGCGGGCTTCATGGTGCTCGGCCCGCTGCTCGCCATCGGTCTTTATGAGAAGAGCCGCGCCATCGAAACCGGAAGCCCGTTCACGCTCTCCCGCATGATGTTCGTCAAGGCCCGCTCCGGCGGCCAGGTGCTCTATACCGGAGCGATCCTGTGCCTGCTCATGCTGGTCTGGATGCGAGCGGCGGTGATCATCTACGCCCTGTTCTTCGGCTATCGCCCCTTCCCGGGTCTCGACCACGTCGCCGAAATGCTGTTCACCACGCCCATCGGCTGGGCCATGCTGCTGACCGGTACTGCCGTCGGCGGCCTCTTCGCCGCCTTCGCCTTCGCCATCAGTACCTTCTCCATTCCCATGCTGCTCGACAAACCGGTCGACGCCTTCACGGCCATGGGCACGTCGATCTCCATGGTGTTCCGCAACCTGCCGGTCATGCTGATGTGGGGCGCCATTGTGCTGGTCCTCTTTCTCGTCAGCCTCGCGACGGGAATGCTGGGGCTGATCGTGATCTTCCCCCTGCTCGGCCACGCGACCTGGCACAGCTACCGGGCCATCGAATGAGCTGCTGTGCCCATGGCGTCGAGCTCACCGCGGCCATCGGGCGGGCGAGTTCCCAGGACGAGATCGCGCTGGCCAGCCGTGATCTGGGCAACGGATCCTGGCAGACCAGCCTGTCCGTTCCCGGCATGCATTGCGGCACCTGCATCCAAAGCGTCGAAGAGGCCCTTTCGCGGCTTCCCCAAGTCGAACGCGCCCGCGCCAACCTGACCACCCGCCGCGTTGCCGTCACCTGGCGCGGCACGGCGCCGCCCGACATGATCGCCGCCCTGGCGGCCGTGGGTTACAAGGCGCATCTCGACGAGGCCGAGGAACGGACCTTCGATCCGGAAATGGCCCGCCTGATCCGTGCCCTGGCCGTCTCGGGCTTTGCGGCCATGAACATCATGATGCTGTCGGTCTCGATCTGGTCCGGGGCCGAGGCGGAAACCCGGCAGGCCTTCCACTGGATATCGGCGGCCTTGGCCTTGCCCACCCTGATCTATTCCGGCGGCATCTTCTACCGCTCGGCCTGGGCCGCGCTGAGGCGTGGCCGCACCAATATGGACGTGCCGATCAGCATCGGCATCACGCTCGCCTTCGGGCTCAGCCTCTACGACACACTTCACCATGGCCACCAGGCCTATTTCGACGCAGCCACCAGCCTGATCTTCTTCCTGCTGATCGGCCGTACCCTGGACCATGCCATGCGCCAACGCGCGCGGGGGGTGATAGGCTCCCTGATACGGCTCTCTCCCCGCGGCGCGACCGTGGAGCGTTCCGACGGAAGCCGGGATTATCTGCCGATCGGCGAGATCGAGCCGGGCATGGCGATCATCCTCGCCGTTGGCGACCGCGTCCCGGTGGACGGGCGGGTCGTGTCCGGAACCTCCAGCCTGGATTGTGCCCTGGCGACAGGAGAAAGCATGCCGGTGGCCGTGACGACCGGCTCCTTCGTCCAGGCCGGCGCGCTCAATCTGAGTGCGCCCGTCAGGCTCGTCGCAGCGGCGCGTGCGCGAGACTCCTTCCTCGCCGAAATGACACGCCTGATGGAAGCCGCCGAAGACGGGCGGGCCCGCTATCGCAGGATCGCGGACCGGGCCGCCCGCCTCTACTCGCCGGTGGTGCATCTTGCTGCCTTCCTCACCTTCCTTGGCTGGATGGCCGTGAACGGGGACTGGCACAATGCTACCAGCATCGCCATCGCCGTACTGATCATCACCTGCCCCTGCGCGCTCGGCCTTGCCGTTCCCATCGTCCAGGTCGTCGCCGCGCGGCGTCTGTTCGACGCCGGCATCATGATGAAGGACGGATCGGCCATCGAACGCCTCGCCGAGGTCGAGGCCGTCTGCTTCGACAAGACCGGGACCTTGACCATCGGCACGCCCCGCGTCGATCTTCGCGGCGTCGCTCCCGAGGCCCTGGAGATCGCAGGCCTGCTGGCGCGGCATTCGAGCCATCCGGTGTCCCAGGCCATCGCGATGGCAGCCCCCGGCGCCGCAGGACGGCACGCCGATCTCTCGGAGGTGAGCGAGCAGGCCGGGCTCGGCCTCGAAGCCCATCTCGACGGCCAGCGCTATCGACTGGGCCGGGCCAGCTGGGCTCTCGATGCACAGAGCGCCACTGATGGCACGGTCCTTTCGTGCAATGGCAAGGAGATCGCCCGCTTCGCGATCGCGGAAACCTTGCGCCCGGGAGCCGTCGAAACGGTGAAGCTCCTGCGCCATGCGGGACTGTCCGTCACGATCCTGTCCGGCGACAGATCGAGTGCCGTTGCCGGTATCGCCAAGGCCCTGGACATCGAGGATTTCGCTGCCGGCCTGCTGCCGGGTGACAAGGTGGCCCGTCTCGCCCAGGCAAAGGCCGAGGGGCGCCGCACGCTGATGGTGGGGGATGGTCTCAACGATGCCCCTGCCCTGTCGGCTGCTCATGTTTCGATGGCCCCCGCAACCGCGGCCGACATCGGACGCAGCGCAGCCGATTTCGTCTTTCTCTACGACAGCCTCGCCGCCATTCCCGCGGCCCTCGACATCGCGCACAAGGCCGGCCGCCTGGTCCGGCAGAATTTCGCGATCGCCATCGGCTACAACGCACTCGCCATCCCCGTCGCAATGGCCGGCTATGTCACGCCTTTGCTGGCCGCGCTCGCCATGTCGGTTTCGTCGGTCATCGTCGTTGCCAATGCGCTTCGTCTTCGCCCTGCCGGCCACACGATCGAAGCGGAGGCCGCGTCGAGCGCCGAACGCCTGCGCATGGTGGCAGCAAAATGAACAGCCTCGTCTTCCTCGTCCCGATCGCGCTCATCCTCGGCGCAGCCGCGTTGGGCGCCTTCTTCTGGTCGATGAGCAGCGACCAGTACGAGGATCTCGATGGGGCCGGCGAGCGCATTCTCTTCCATGACGACGACAGGCCCGCGGCAGGCTCCGCCCCGTTGCGACTGGGGAGCCTGGAGACCAAAGGCCCCGTTGCACGTTCCGCAGGGCTCAGGATGGACCGAACGCCAGGCGGATCGCTTGATTGACGGAGCCAGGCAGGACTGACATGTGATTTTCACCTTCCAGCAGGTGGAAGGAGGCTGCGAGGCCCGGCACGCTCGCCAGGCGCTCGGCCATGGCTCGCGCATTGTCGACAATCCGGCTTTCCTCATAGCTTCGCGCGCGTTCGGCCGCGTCGCTCGCGCCGACCTGGAATGGTGCCAGGCGCTGTTCGTACTCGCCCGCCATCACCAGCACGCGCCCCGGAGGTTTCGCATCCGCGCCCGCCGCGAAACGTTCCGCTTCAGCCACGATACCCGCCCCTTCCCACCAGATCGCTGGACTTGCCGCGATCCAGGCCGAGAAGGCTTCCGGCTTGCGAAACAAAGCATGCAGGACGAACAGGCCGCCGAAGGAGTGCCCGAACACAGCCTGTCTCTTACCGTCAATGGGCGCGCGGGACGCGATCTGGGGCTTGAGTTCGTCCTCGATGAACGCCAGGAACTCGTCGGCGCCGCCGGTTCGCACGTCCGGGCCGCCCTCGGTGTGGGGCGGGTAGGTCTTGCCGGGTGGCGGCCCCATGTCCCAGGATCGACGCACGCTGTCATAGGCTTCCGGCGTCGGATAGCCGATACCGACGAGGACCCCGGGCATGATGCCGGTGCCGCGCGGATAGCTCGACTGGACACGCAGGATATCGACCGCCGTCCCGACAATGGCATTGGCATCGAGGAAATAGAGGATCGGCCAGCCCTGCGGCGGCGGCGTTTCCTTGGGAATGCGCAGGAAAATGCGATAGGGCGGCATTTTCGACGCCGGAACCAGATCGAAATGGATGGTGTCTGCGATAAGGGCTGGTGAGCTCATGAGGATGGCCTTCGCGCTAGGAGCCAGATCAGACAGGGGCCTCCGATCAGGGAGGCTGCCAGACCGGCTGGAATCTGCCGTGGGAATACGATGGTGCGGCCGAACCAGTCGGCGGCGACCATGACCAGCCCACCCAGGATGGCTGCCCCCACCAATTCGGCCAAGACCTGGCGCATGCCAAGACGGCGCGCCAGATGCGGCGCCATCAGCCCTACGAAGCTCAGTGGCCCGACGATCAGGGTCGCCGCGGCGGCAAGGAGGGCGCTCAGGGCCAGGGTGAGGATATGGCTGTGCGTGGGATTGAGACCGAGAGCGGACGACATGCCCCTGCCAAGGGGCAGGATGGTCAGCATTCTCGCCGTCAGCAACAATCCGCCAAAGAGGAGGAGCGCCGCCGTGATGCTCACGAGAGCCGCCGTGGCATCCACCGCATAGGTCGAACCCATCATCCAGTTCAACAGCAGCATCGCACGCGGGTCTCCGCCGGCCATCAGCACGTTGATCACGGCATCGAACATGGCGCCGAACGCGATGCCCGCGATCAGGGCCCTGTCGGGGCTTGCCTTGCGATCGAGCGCCAGGATGGCGGCCAATGCGGCAAAGGCGCCGATCGAGGCTGCAAGCAATTGCAGGCCCGGCCCGACCGCGGGCAGGGAAAACAGGGCAATGGCAAGGCCGAAGGCCGCACCCGCGCTGACGCCCAGAACCTCGGGGCCGGCCATGGGGTTGCCCGTCAGGCGCTGAAGCAGGCACCCTGCCAGGCCCAGCATCACGCCTGCGGCCAGGGCTGCAATCGCGCGCGGCAGGCGCAGCGCCACAAGCCTGTCGAGCTCCTGCCCCAGGCTCAGATGCCATCCATCGCCGTCGCGCCCAACCGTCGTGGACAGCGCCAGGAGGATGACCACGAGGAGCGCGAGGACGAGGAGACGGCCTCTGGTCGTGGACGTCAGCAGAGCCTTTTCCACCGCGGCAGGCGGGGGCACCAGCGGAACGCTCCTTTGCTGCATGAGCAGGACGATGAGCAGAGGCGCGCCGAGCAGGGCCGTGACGGCTCCCGTCGGCAGGCTGAGGCCCGATAAAGCATCCGCCGACTGCACGGCCTGGTCCACGAGCCACAGCAGGCCCGCCCCCAGCGCCGTCGACCAGGCCAGTTGATGGCCCGCGCGCCGGGCACCGAGAGCGCGGGCGAGCACGGGAGCCGCGAGGCTGACGAAACCGATGACACCGACCGCGCTGACGACATTGACGCTGAGCACGACGGCAAGCGACAGGGCAGCCAGCCTTGCCGTGGCGACGGAAAGCCCGAGACTTCGCGCCTTGGCGTCATCCAGTCCCAGCAATGCCAGGGGACGTGCGAGCATACCGGCAGCCAGCGCGGCAGCCACGAGGACAGGGGCGAGCTTGGCAGCCGCCGTCCAACCCTGCTGGCTGAGCGAGCCACTGCCCCAGATGAAGAGCCCGGCGAGATACTCGGTCTTGAACAGGGTCAGCATGGCCGCGAAGGCCGCGCAGAAGAGCCCTGTCACAAGCCCGGCCAGAATGACGGAAATCGGCGCCAGGCCCCGTCGCCACGACAGGGCCAGAACGCCTGCCGCCGCCAGCGCGCCGCCAGCCAAAGCGGGCCAGACCCGCCCGAAAGCGAACAGCCAGGGGGCCCATAGCATCGCCACGCTCAGGGCGAGGCTCGCCCCGGCCTCGATGCCGAGCGTGGTGGGAGAGGCGATGGGATTGCGCAGGGAAAGCTGGCACAGCGCGCCGGCCAAGCCCAGGGCAGCCCCGCACAGGAGGCTGACAACCAGGCGCGGCAGGAAGCTGTAGGCAAACAGCATCTGGGAGGTATCGGTGACGTTGCGCATCGACAAGGCATCGAGCCAGGCCCCCAAAGGCAAGTACTCGGCCGCGCGCCACCAGCTCAAGGCTGCTGCTGCCGCAAGCAGGCTGGCGGTAAGGGTGGCAGGGCCTGCCCGCCGTGCGACCTCACCCATTGGTGTTTTCGACATCTGCAAGATGGCTGCTCAGCAACGTGCCGAAGCGCATCGCGGAAGGCAGCATTCCGAAAGCCGATGCGGCAGGCAGACGATGGATGTGCCCGGCGCGAACGAACGGCAGGCTGTTCCATACGGGGTTGGTTTCGAGGCTTTGGAGGATGCCCGGAGCAACCGGTTCGAAATAGAAAAATCGGCTTTCGGGACTGGCGGCCAGATCCTCCAGCCCGATGGTGGAAAAGCCCCAATAATTGGTCGGCCGTGTCCAGCCATTGGCAAGGCCGCAACGGTCGATCACATCCTGGAACAGGCTGCGCTGGCCGTAGATGCGCAGATGCCCCTCGTCGAGGAAGTTGACGATCAGCACCGGCCTGTCGGCAGCCTTGCGAAGACGGGAACGCAGTTGCGCCATTGTCGCCGCCCCCCTGGCAACCAGGGCTTGTGCCTGGCTGTCGCGTCCGAGCACGGCGCCAAGCCGGAGCGTCTCCTTGATGCTCAGTTCATAGGGGTGCCCCCCCGGCGGGGCGTAGATGGAGAAAGTCTGTGTGGGGGCAATACGCGCCATCACGGGTTCGATCGCAGCCAGGTAAGGCGTCGTGATGATGAGGTCCGGCGCAAGCCGCACCAACAACTCGAGATTGGGCTCTCGGTCGGTCCCCAGATCGGTGATGCCCGCGGGCAGGCGTGGTTCGACCACCCAATCGTTCCAGGCTTCGACCTGCGGCATGGCGACCGGCGTCACGCCCAGGCCGAGCAGGGTTTCGGTCAAGCCATCGTCGAGCGAAACAATGCGCGTGGGATAGGGAGCCGATTGCAAACCCGTTGGCGCTGCCGAGGCGGAACCGAGGCCAGATGCGAGCGCGGCCAGCCCGCCGGTCAGGACGATCCGCCGGCTGGGCGAGAGACAGAAAGCTTTGCCGGATTCCAAGGCGTCACCAGCGATAACGCAAGCTGGCGGTCATCACCCTGCGAGCGCCCTGATAGCAAAAACCAGACTCGCAGGTGACATATTTCTTGTCGAACAGGTTGCGGGCATTGGCTTGCACGTCCCAGCCTTTCAACCCTTGCCGAATCTGTCCGAGGTCGTAGCTGAGCTTGGCATCCACCAGCGCGACCGCATCGTTCTTGAAGGTGTTCTTGGCGTCACCGTAGCTTTCGCCGATATAGCGCAAGCCGAAGCCGGCGCCGAAGCCTGCCAGGGCAATGTCCCCGGGTGCCTGGTAGTCGACCCAGGTCGAGAAGCTGTTGCGCGGCGTCGCGGTCGGCACCTTGCCGACGGTGCCGACATCGCCGGTGATGGTCTTCAGATCCAGCAAGGTATAGGCGCCGCGCAGGCTGAAGCCGGCGCCGAGATTGGCCACGGCCTCCAATTCGACACCGCGCCCGCGGATCTTGCCGCGCTGCACCGAGACATTTTGGATCGACACGATGCCGCCATCCTGCATGACGTCGAAGACGGAAGCGGTGAACATGCCGTCGAACCAAGTGGGGGCGTATTTGACGCCACCCTCGATCTGCCGGCCGGTCGTGGGCTTGAAGGCAACGCCATCGGCGGAACCGAGATTGGGATTGAAGGAGGTCGAATAGCTCACATAGGGGGCAAGGCCATTGTCGAACAGATAGGTCAGGCCCACACGCCCGGTGAAGGCATTGTCGGAAGCGCGCTCGGTGGTTTCGCCAACGCGCTCATAGGTCTTGGTCTGGACCCAGTCCTGCCGGCCGGTCAGGGTCAGGATCCAGTTGTCATATTTGGCCTGCTCCTGCACATAGAGCCCGAGCTGGTTCTGCCTTTGGGACATGTTGGAGGTATTGAAGGGCGGATCGGTGAATGCCCCGAGCGAGGCGCCCGTGGTGAGGTCGAGATCGGGCGCCGTTCCATAGCCGAGGCCGCTGCGCAGCGTGAGGTTGGAATAGTCCAGGCCCACCAGGGTCTTGTGCTGGATGGGGCCGGTCGAAAAGTCGGCCTGCAGCTGGTTGTCGATCGCCAGGGCCTTCAACCTGTCATGGACGTAGCCGGTATAGCGCTTGGCGATCATCGCATTTGCGTCGATGTCGCTGACACCGGTGAAGCGCACCTTCGTGTCGACGCCGCCGTAGCGAAGCTTCTGCCTGAAAGTAAAAATGTCGTCGAACTTGTGCTCGAACTGATAGCCGATGCGATATTGCTTCTGCTCCAGGCTGTTATAGTCGGGATCGCTTTGCGAATACTGGTTGGAGGGCGAACCCAACCACTCGTAATATGGGAAGGCGGCCGGTGTCTTGGCCTGAAGATATTCGCCGAGGATGGTCAGCGTCGTCCGGTCGTTCGGGCGCCAGGTGAAGGCCGGCGCCAGGCTGGCAAGCTTGTCGTCGCCGCCGCCCAGGACGTTGGCCGTCTTGCCGTCCCGTAGGGTTCCGGTCAGGCGATAGAGCAAGGTTCCATCGGCATCGATCGGTCCCCCGACATCGAAATTGCCCTGGATGTGGTTCCTGTTGCCGCCTTCCAGTGCCACTTCGCCAAAAGACTTGTCGACAGGAAGCTTGGAAGTGACGTCGACCAGTCCGCCCGGCGATCCCAATCCGTAGAGAGCCGAACTCGGACCGCGCAGCACCGAGATGTTCTCGACATTGTAGGGATCGATCTTGAAGACCGCCATGTTGGCGCCCGGAAAGCGCAGCCCGTCGCGATAAATGCCGTTATAGGTGACGTCGAAGCCGCGGATGGAGAAAGAATCGTAACGGGAGTCGAACCCGGCGGACTCCGTGCGCACGCCGGGGGTGTAGGCCACGGCCTGCGTCAAGGATTGCACATTGCGATCGTTCAGTTCCTTGCGGGTGAGCACCGTCACCGATTGCGGGGTCTCGATCAGGGGCGTGTTGGTCTTCGTGCCTGTCGCGCTGCGCGTGGCAACATAACCGGTGCTGCCGTCGCCATTGCCCTCGACCACGACCGGATCGAGTTCGATGGCACCCGAGATACTGGCCGTCCCGTCGCGGATGATGGGCGCCGTGATCGCAACCGTGCTCGAATTGGTGAAGCTGTAGGACAGGCCGGTGCCGCGCAGCAGGCGCGACAGCGCCTGTTGCGGCGTGGCCGAACCGGCAATACCGGGCGATGACTTGCCTTGCGCGACTGCGGGCAGATAGGTGATCTGCAGGCCGCTTTGACGTCCAAACGCCGCCAAGGCCTGACTGAGCGGTCCCCTTGGAATGGAGAACTGGACCTGCGCGGCCTGCGCGCTTGACGGGACAAGGAGCGGCATGGAGGCGACAACGCTCGAAGCCATCAGGGCCGAACTCAGCGCCCAGCCAGACAGGCTCCCACGAAAGCCTCGAGCCAATTCCATCGACAATCCTCCTCACTCACCGACACCGCGGGGCTGCAGGGCTCGATGACTGCATCGCAAGCCTGCCCCTTGAGTGAAGACGAATGGGAGCCGCGAAATTTCTCCCTTCTGCGAAGCTTTTTTACAGCGACGAAATCACGGTGAGGTAGGGACCGAGCGAACGAACGCGGGCCCCGAAGGGATGAACCACGGCTTCCAAAGCACGCAGGGGATTGCCGGGATCGAAAACACCGCTGATGCGGTTGGCGCCAAGACCTGCATCGGCGATCATCACGCGCCCCGGCTGCCAGCGTGCGATCTTCGCCACGACGGCTCGCACCGGCTCGTTTTCGACCAGGATCTGGCCACTACGCCAAGCGCCGATCTGGCGGGCATCCCGGTTGCCGCGGGTGGTAAGGCGGGTGCCCTCGTCAAAGGTCGCCCATTGCCCGGCCGCCAGCCGGGCGCCATCGACGGAAGCTGAACCGGGAACATCGATCTCGACCAACCCATGTTCGACGGAAACCGAAACGAGGCCGGCATCGTTGCTGATGTCGAAGGCCGTGCCAAGGGCGGTCGCAGCCAGTTCGGACGTCGTAGCCCGGAAGGGGCGCGAAGGATCCTTGGCAACCTCGAAAAATGCCATGCCGGCCAGCAAGGCAACCGCCCTCCGGCGATCGTCGAAATGCAGGGCAATGGCACTGTCCGGGCCCAGTGTCGCCGTGCCGCCATCGGGAAGCGTGACACGGCGGATTTCGGCCGTTCCGGTCAGATGATCCGCCTGGGCGCGGAGGATCAGGCCCGGCAACGCAAGATAACCACCGGCCATGGCCCCTGCTCCAACCACTCCCGCGGCCACGAGGCTACGACGGGTCAACCCCTGCTTGGGGCGCGGTTCGACCTGATCGGCGGGAGCAAGAACCCTGCCTGTCAAGCCATGGATTTCCAAGGCTTCGAGCCACGCCCTCTCATAGGCCGGGCCCCTGGCACGCCAGCGCTTCACCATCTCCCTGGACACCGGATTGCCCGGATCATTCTGAAGACGGATCATGAGATCGGCCGCTTCTTCGAACAGCCGATCTTCCTGTGGCGAAGTTTCGTTCATCGACGTTCCTTGGGCAGGCGACCGGGCACCTGCCAGCCACCCTGACTACATCAATCAAACGGATGAGCGGAAACATTTTTCCAAACGTTCAAAGGGTTGCATGCCGATGCCCGGCCATACTTTGCGACCGCAACACCTTTTCGGCCTGCCTAGGCCTTCTCGTGCAGCCGAGCCCGGACATGAAGGTAGGCTTCCCGGATCAGCGTCCAGGTCCTGGTCGTCGACAGGCCGAGTTCCTGGGCAATCTCGCTGATGGTCCTTTCGCCCAGGCGATGCATCTGGAAAGCCTGGCGCGTGCGGTCCGGCAAGTCCGCGAGCGCGGCCGTGACGATCGCAAGGCGTTGGCGATCGATGACGATCGTCTCGGGTAATGGTTTGTCGTCCGAGATCGCGGCGAAGGCCTCGTCGGCGAGGTCGTCCTTGAGCACCAAGCGCTCACGACGCTGCTGGTCGATGCGTAGATTGCGCGCGATGCGATGGAGCAAGGCTCGCGGATTGGCGTGATGCACCTCGGCATGCGAGTCCGCCGAAAGCAGCCTGAGAAAAGTCTCCTGCGTCAAATCGGCGGCGTTGTCGGCCGTAACCCCCCTACGCCGCAGCGTATTGGAGATCTCCTTGGCGTGGCGCAGAAACAGCGCGTGGATGTCCAGCACCATCTAGCAATCCTCCACGAGGCCGAATTGCCTGGCTGCGATCGGGCCACGCGCCATGGTCGGCGAGGACACCCGTTTGCATGCGCCCCGGCAGGCTGTCCTGGAGCGGAGGAGGAAGAAGCACAGGACTTGAGGCACGACGGCAGCCAATGAAAGAGGACAACTCAATCCCCTTTGCCACTCTCTGAATTCTCTCGCAATAACAATAATTTATACAGATTCTAGACTGTGCGCCGACTACATTCGGAGGATGTTCTTCTTCAAACCCGCAGCCCTTTTCCGAGACCTGCCTGGACTTGATGCCGTCGGGCGGTGAGGAGGCAACGAGGATCTGGCGGCCCGCCTCGTTGTTTCGTCCGTGGTTTGCAAAGACTGGTGCGCGCCCGAATTCCCAGCTGTGGGACGGCTCCTACAGCGTTTTGCGATTCGACGGGGGTATCTGGAATCGCAAAGACGCGTCGAACCAAAGAGCTAGAGCAAACAAGCGTTCAGTCGTGAACGCGCTTTGCTCTAGTCGGGAAGAACGTACCATATCTTCTTGGCGAAGCCGCGCTTGTCGAGTGCCCAGGTCGTGCCGGTCACGACGGCGCGCCCATGACGGCATTGGAAACTATGCCCGGTGTCATGACCCGTGATCGCAAGAGCCAGGTCGTGGCCGTCGTCGGCGCCCGGATTCTCCAGGCAGTACTTTGTGATCTGCGGAATGTTGCGCGCCATGTTGATCTTCACGCAGGGCAGGTTGGCGCCGATGGAACAGACCATCACCTTGCCATCCATGCAGCGATAATTCGCGTCGACCTTCAAATGGGCGTCGAGTTCGCTCGGATTCTCCCGGGCCGCGTCGCCTCCGCCCCGGAATGTCTCATAGGCACGCAGCGTCCGATCGCGCAGGTCCGGTGTGTATGCGCGGACGGTGTCGTCGGTGCCGACCCGTGCGCAATAGGTCGGAAGATCCTCGTTCGCTCCTTTCCCGATCCTGGCGGCGATGGCGGGCGCCGGAAGGCCACTCACGGCAGCAGCGACACAGCACGAAGCGGCAAGGGCGAGTTGCTTGATCATGGCGATCTCCAAACAAATGTCAGGAACGTCCGGAACGTCTCGCTCAAGCCGGCCGGCAAAACAGGCAGCGAAGGCCTGCAGCACCACGGCGGCCGATGCACAGGGCCGTGAGACCCGCGACTGCGCCGGCAAAAGCAAAGGCCAGGACGATGTAGGGCATCGATAGACCCTTCAGCCAATCCGGCAGGCGGAAAGCGGCCCCCATTGCCAGATGAGGCACCAGGAAGAAGCCGATGAGGAACCCTGCCAGACTGTGTGATTGCAGCATCAGGAGCGCGATGATGCCGCCGGCGGCCGCGCCGAACCCCAATGCGTGTCGCCGCCGGGTCAATCCGGCCGCACCCGCGAGGCTCCACAGGGGATAGCCCACGACAAGGCAAACCACCGCGGCGATCGGGATGACGTAGACTGCCAGGAAAACGATGGTAAACGCCTCATAGGCGGGAAGGGAAAGCCCGCGGCCGGCCGCCAGCTCCCTGGCCCATCCCAGGAGCAAAGGCACCAGCAAGGAAAAGCCCGTCAGCACCATCCAAGTCGTAACGCCGGCGGCCAACAACCCGCGGATTCGATGCGGTCGATTTTCTGAAAAGGCAGATCTCGGATCGTCTTCCATCGCGCTGCTCCCTTTGGGAGTGATCGCTAATGGTTGGCTCGACTGTCAGATCATTCCGGCAGAACCGAAATAGGACCTTGATTACCTTACGGGCGAATTATTGGATCTGTTGTGTCGAGCGTAACACCAAACAAAACCGGCCGGCTATCGTTTCCCGGCCTTGGCCGTGCGCCCCGAAATCCTGGGCATCGCCTGACGAATACCGGGTCGCGGCTTGCAGATCCGCAGGGGCCGGGTTGCAGCCCATAGCGCCAGGACTGCTTTACCGCTTCTATACGCCTTCGAAGCGCAGGCGTTCCTGTCGGATGGCATCGAACAGGAAATCGGCCACGACCCGGATGCGCTGCGGCGGTTGCGCGCCATGACGGGTCAACAGCCACAGCTCACGCAATGGGGGCGTGCGGGGTAAATCTATCTCTACAAGATCGGGATCATCCGCTGCGAGAAAATGCGGCAGCAAGGCGATGCCGAAGCCCGCACGCGCGGCAACGATCTGTCCCGTTATATTATTGCAGCGCAAAGCCATTGGCGCGTTTTCGAACTGTGCCGCGAGCCATTGTGCCTCGGGAAAATCGGTGCCCGCCTCGTCGAATCCAATGAAACGCGGAGAGGCACCGGCGAAGATCTGTTCGCGCCATACCGGCGTTCCATAGAACCGATAGGCAAGGCTGACGGCCCGGCGTGCCCTCAGTTCCCCCTTTTCCGGCCGACCGATGCGCAGCGCAATATCGGATTGATGCCGTCTGAGACTGAGCGGCCGGCGTTCCGCGTTGATCTCGAGTTCGAGGAGCGGGTGCTGTCGTTGCAAGGCAGCCAGCTTGGGAATGACGAAGCTCTCGGCCAGGCTAGGCGTCGTGGTGACGCGGACGAGACCGGTCAGCGCGGTTTCGGGCTCCAGCCGCGACAGGGCGGCCGCCGCGCTTTCCATGGTATCGGCAGCCTGCAACGCCTGCCGGCCGGCATCGGTCAGCTGGTAGCCATTCGGATCGCGTTTGAAGAGCTTGACCTGGACGGCGGCTTCGAGGGCGGCAATGCGGCGCGAGACCGTGGCGTGATTGACCCGCAAGGTGCGAGCGGTTGCCGACAAGCTGCCATGGCGTGCCAGCGCCGCAAAGAAGCGCACATCCTCCCAATCGATCCGGCCTGTGCGAAAATGATCATGCATTGCGCAATATTAGCGAATTTTCGCAGAGGCTGCGACGGCCTAATTTGCCCCCATGAGAGCGATGCCGAATGGCGCCAACAGGCGCTTCGGCCTCTCCAGACAGGGAGCAAGACCTTGAATATGATGATCAATCCGGAAGATCCCCATCCGCGCGAACGGATCAAGGTACTCGACAGCGAAATGAGCTACGTGGCCGTCGGCACGGGCGACCCGATCGTTTTTCTGCACGGCAACCCGACCTCATCCTACCTCTGGCGTAACGTCATTCCCCATGCCAGCGGGCTTGGACGCTGCCTGGCTCCCGACCTCGTCGGCATGGGACAATCAAGCCCGTCACCATCCGGCGCCTATCGCTTCATCGATCAGTCGCGCTATCTCGATGCATGGTTCGAGCAACTCGGCCTTACCGCCAATGTCACTCTGGTGCTGCATGACTGGGGGTCGGCGCTCGGCTTCTATCGCGCTTTCCGGCATAGCGAACAGATACGCGCCATCGTCTACATGGAGGCGATCGTCGCCGAACGCCATTGGGCGGATTTCCCTGCAGGGCGCGACGAATTCTTTCGCGCCCTGCGCTCGGAACAGGGCGAGGCGCTGGTGCTCGACCAGAACTTCTTTATCGAAACCGTCCTGCCCAAGAGCATCATCCGCCCCTTGGGCGAGACCGAAATGGACGCCTATCGCAAGCCATTCGTGCAACGCCAGGCCCGGTTGCCAACCCTCATATGGCCGCGTGAACTGCCGATCGAGGGCGAGCCGGCGGATGTGCTGGCCATTGTCCGGCAATACAGCGCCTGGCTGGCAAGGGCAGCTATCCCGAAGCTGTTCGTCAATGCCGAGCCAGGCGCAATCCTTACCGGCCGGGCACGCGAAACATGCCGCAGCTGGCCCCACCAGCGCGAAGTGACGGTCAAGGGTATCCACTACCTCCAGGAAGATTCGCCGATGGAGATCGGCGAAGCTCTGCGCCACTTCCTAAAGTCTCTCGACGAAGCCCATAACGGGTAGCAAATCGGCCTTGCCGAATAGCCGGGCCGATCTCACGAGAACGCGGCGCTTGCCTATACGGACAAGGTCAGCCGGCCTTGGGGAGCGTGCCGTAGGCGAGCTTGCCCTTGTGGAACACGGCATTACGGGCAGGCAAGCGCGCGACGGCCTCGGCCGAGCAGCTGGCGGGGAGGAGATTCATGCTCGCTTCGTCACCCACCTTCGGCCAGATCTGCTCGCCCTTGTCGTTGAGCGGGGTGACAAAGCCGGTCGCATATCCGAGCGTGCGATTGATCTCGAACTCCGTGCTGCGATACTGGATGCGGGCGATTTCGTTGGCTTTCTGCAGCATGTCGCAATTGCCGAACGAATCCCACCAATCCATGGTGCTGTCGGTACCGCAGATCACCTTGATGCCGGCTTCGTGCAGTTCACGCAGCGGCATCGCATCCTTGCCCAGGGGAACTGCACTGGCGAGGGTAACGCCCAGCGCCTTCATGCGGGCAGCAATGTCGCTGAGCTCTTCCTTGGAGAGTTCGGCCAGCGAATAAGCGTGGCTGAAGGTCACGTTACCCTGCAGCTGCTTGTTCTTCTCCATGTGATCCATGATGCGATTGAAGGCGGGAATGGCCGTCTGACGCGGCTCATGGATGTGGATATCGATCCCGACGTTGAAATCGATCGCGAGCTGGACCGTCGTGTCGACCGATTTTTCCATGGCATTGTCGAAGGCGGAAGGATCGACGCCGCCGACATAGCTGACACCGCCTGATTTCAGCGCTTCGCGCATCAGTTCGACACTGTTGGAGGCGAGCAGGCCGTGCTGGGGAAAAATGATGATCTTGGAGTCCAGCGTATCCTTGAAGCGCTCGAACGACGCCTTGAGGTGCTCGAGATTGCCGAGCTTGCTGACAGGATCGACATTGCAATGGCTGCGGCAGACCGTAGTGCCGTGCGAATGCATCAGGCGCACCATCGCGGCGGTACGTTCCTCGGCCAGCGGTAGAAGCTTGGGCAGAATCTCGCGTTCCTGGGCGATGCGATCGGCTCGGCCATGCTCTCTTGGCAGCGTCGCTTCCCACGGACCGCCATAGAAGGTCTTGTCCAGGTGGATGTGCATGTCGCGGAAGGTCGGCAAGAGCAACTGGCCCTGCGCGTCATAGGCCGCCGTGCCCGCCGGGATGGCGGCCTTGCTGTCGAAGATCTCGGCGATCTTGCCGCCGGCGATGCGCAGCGTCTTCAACTCGGTGCCGGTGTGGGCGATGACCGGAGCATCGAGCCACGACTTCTTCTCCTCGACAAAGCCCGTCTCGAGGCGGACGTTGAGCAGGTGATAGGCATCCGGCAATTTCGTCACATCGCTGACGGGTGTCGTGACGGCACCGACATCGATCATGGATCTCCCGTCTGCCGCCTTCGCGCCCGCCGCCAGGCCAAGACCCAGCGCCAAACTGCCGGCACCGGCTCCCGCCATAAAGCCGCGTCGAGACAGTTCCACTTGTGAGCCATTCATATTTCCTGCCCTCCCGAGCCAGCGAGCCGCGCTCACTAATTGTATGCATTATTTATAATAAATTGCATACTTATATGACACGCCCGAGTCAAGCCAGGGGAGAGACCCCGGGCGCTCGATTGCACTGTCGCGCCGCTTATGAAAGGCAACCACATGCGATCAGGCTGGAAAAATTCACATATCTTTTGAATGGCACTCCTATCGAAAATCACTTTCGATTTTCGAATGCAATTATTGTATGTAAAACATAGGAAATATGCGTACATAATTATCCTCAAGGACGCACCTCGCATGCCCGGGCCGCAGGATCAGGCATCCATCAAACGAGTTGGCAAACCCTCGCGATGGCAAATGCATGTTCACGGCGATGACAAGCGACTGGACACCCACAATATTCGCATGCAATTCCAAGAGAGAAGCGTTGGAGCCGGAGATCTCGAATGGCAAAGAAGGTGAGCGACATCGGCGGTGGCCGCTCCCAGGCCGTTCACCGAGCCTTGAAGCGAGCCATCCTCGACCAAGCGCTGCCGCCCGGATCGAAACTGCCGGAGGACTCGATCGGCGAGCGGCTGGGCGTCAGCCGCACGCTGGTCCGTGAGGCGCTCGTCCGCCTGAGCCAGGAAGGGCTTGTCGAACTGCGACCCAACAAGGGAGCCGTGGTCTCCCATCCCAGCCTGGAGGAAGGCCGGAACCTGTATCTCACGCGCATCGCACTGGAACGCCTGGTCGTCGAGACCCTTTCGGGAAGCCTGACGCAGGAACAGATAGACACGCTATCGACCCATATCGCCGCCGAGGAGGCTGCCAGGACCGAGCACGCGGCGTCGATACGCCTGGCCGGCGAATTCCACACACTGTTGGCCCAGATGACCGGCAATGCCAGTCTCATACGCTATGTGAACGAACTGGTCGCGCGCAGTTCGTTGATCCTCGCCCTCTACGGCAGGCCGCACTCCTCCGAATGCGCCGTATCGGAGCATCGGGAACTGCTGGACAAGCTGATCGCCGGCAAGACCGACGAGGCGGTCGCCCTGATGACACACCACCTCGACTCGATCACGACGCGCGCCTTGTTGCCCCGGAAAGACAGCCTCGCGGACGCTCTTCATGCCTATGCGGTCGCCGAGGGCCTGGCCTAGCGCCGATCCATGGAGAGCCATCCTCAGGTCGGGTCGGCGCCCATCACGAGACCTTCGATGTCGTGCTTCTGGCTGATCGGCACCAGTTCGTCCACGACCCTGCAAACAAGATGCCGTTTCGCAATATCAGGCAAGGCTTCGTACCAGTCATGCGTGACCATCATGTCGTGCAGATCGGCATGCCCTGCCCCGGGCGCATCGACGCCAAGGACCATGACGGGCCGCGCGATCGGCGATTGATGCTCCGTTCCTCGATGGACCGTCAGGGCAGACCGGCAGGAAATATCACCACGCTGCGGATATTTGCGGGTCGCCCGCTCCTGGAAGCGGCCCCAGAACGGCTTGTCCGGAAACATCTCATGCTTCCATTCGCGGCCGTCGTCATACTGCGTGCCGGGCGCGATTTCGAAAGGCCCCATGTCCTCGGTGACATCGACGCCGGTGAGATTGAAGGCGAGCGAGGTAATTTTCCGATCGCGATAAGTGTCGGCCGGTGACGGGAAATCGCGATGCCAGGGCTGGTATTTCGCACCCTGGAACGGCACGTCGAAGCCGATTTCCACGATCTGGTAATCGGGTCCGAGTACATGGGCGCAGACATCCACGACCCAGGGATGGGTAATGAGGTCCACGAAACCGCGAAAGGCCTGCGGATGTATTTCGACATACCAGCGGCGCGGACCACGACCGACGGCGCCGCCGGGCCTTTGAATGGCTGCCCAGAAAGCCGTCATCATATCTTCGCGCATGTCGTCGGCCCATTCAGGGCTGAAGGCGCCTTTCAATCCAATGATGCCATCCTCGACGAGTTGCGCCACCTGGGAGGCGATATCGTAATTGAACGAGGGGTGCGTGGTCATCCGGCCGTCTCCTCCCTTTTGCGGAGACGCTATCGCAGCTAATAATTATTAGTCAATGGTCGAATTTTATTAGCTTGTGTAGCTTGCGTAGGGTCGGATCCCGAATGGGGGACATGTGAACAGCCGGAAAACCAAGAAGCGCGTGACGATGATGGACGTAGCGAAGGCAGCGGGCTGCTCGCAGGCTACGGTGTCCGTCGTCCTGAACGGCATCACGGATATCAAGATCTCTCCCGACCTGCGCATGCGGGTGCAGAATGCGGCGCGTTCCCTCGGTTATGGAATGGGAAGTCCAATTCGGCGAGCGAACCTCGAAGAACTGCGGGGCAGTTGCATCGGCTTCATCGTGGACCAGTTGGCGACGACGCCGGAAGCCGTCAATGCCATTGACGGCGCCCGACAGGCATCCTGGGAAAACGACGTCACCATTCTAGTGGCGCAGACCCAAGGCCGTGCCGAGCACGAACGCAAGGCGGTGGCCCGGCTTCTCCAGGCGGGCGCACAAGGTATCGTCTATATGTCGATCTTCACCCGCCGCGTTTCACTGGATCCAACTTTCGACAACCTTCCTGTCCCCCTGGTCTTGCTCAATTGCTATACGAGCGATGACCGCTTTCCAGCGGTGGTCCCCGACGAGGCGACAGGTGGGCGAATGGCGACCGTCTCCCTCATAAGAAAGGGTCACAGGCGCATCGGCACGATCGTGGGAGAAAGCTTCATGGAGGCGGCCCAGGACCGGCTCGCCGGCTACAGGCAGGCGCTGATGGAGGCTGGCATTCCCTATGACGATCATCTGGTCGCCGAGGGGAACTGGACGCCGACCTCCGGCTTCGAGGCGACGCAAAGGCTCCTGTCGCTCGAGGAGCCGCCGACCGCCATTTTCTGCCAGAACGACAAGATGGCAATGGGATGCTTTAACGCGATCGTCGAAACTGGCCTGAGGATACCGGCGGATCTGTCCGTCGTCGGATATGATGATGACGAGCTATCACGTCACTTGCGGCCCCAGTTGACGACGCTCGAGCTTCCGCATCGAGCCATGGGTGCCTGGGCCATTGAGCAACTTGCAAGGAAGTCCGCATCGTCGGCTCGCCGCATTCACAAGATCGGATGCACGTTGATCGAGCGAGCCTCTTCGGACCGTCCAGCTGTCCGCAGAAGATGAATTCGTACGTCGCCGGCCTGGAATCCTGATCGTTGGAAACGGGTCCGCGCGTGGCTGCCGGCAATCCAAACAGCCCCCCGGCGAAGGATCTTGTGATGTCCGCACCAGGCAGCACGGGCGATCCGATCGGGCTTGTCTCCGGCGGCATGTCTCAAACCCACCCCGCCAAGCTCCCGCCTGGTTATATTTGTAATATTTTTACAAAAAACATTGACATTTCAATGATAAATAGAGGAAAAAAGATAACAACAATTTGAGAAACGCGATGCTGGCCATTCTTGCCGACGATTTGACAGGAGCGCTGGACACCGCCGCACCATTCGCGGCGCGGGGCATGCATGCGCAGGTGGCATTGACGATCGATGCCATTGAGGAAGCCGTCCGGGAAGGGCCGGATGTCGTCTCGATCAATCTCGCCTCCCGCGAACTGACCGCCGATGCAGCGCGGTGTCTGACCGCCGCGGCCTTGGCCGCCTTGCCGGCCGGGGCCCGCCTGTTCAAGAAGGTGGACTCGCGCCTCAAGGGACATATCGCCGCCGAACTCGATGCCCTGCCCTTCCGCGCCGCACTGGCGGCCCCAGCGATTCCCGATTTCGGACGGGTGGTGAAAGCCGGCCATGTCCACGGGTTCGGCGTGGACGCACCGATCTGCCTGGCCGAGGCGCTTGGGCGGCATGCCACACGTGCCACAATTCCGGACATTTCGGATCAGGACGAGATGCGCGCCTGGCTCGCCCGGTCGGAAGAGGCCGGCGTGGACCTTCTGATCGGCGCACGAGGCCTGGCGGAAGCGCTTGCCGAACGGCTCAGCCGGCGCGCCTCCGGGAGCACGGTCGAGATTGCTGAGGGACCCGCCCTGTTCGTGATTGGATCTCGCGATCCGATCACGCTCGCCCAGGTCGATGCGCTCAAGGCTGCCTTCGATCCCCATTACCTGCCGGCGCCCAATGGCCGCCTGGCGGAAGCCATCGTCGACGGCAGCGCCATCACTCTCGTGCAGGCGGTGCCGGGCACGGAGGCCGCGACCTCGCAGGAGGTCTCCCATGCCCTCGCACACAGTGTATTTTCGGGCCTTGCAAGGGCATCGACACTGCTGCTGTCAGGTGGAGAAACGGCGCAGGCCGTGCTGGAAAAAATGCAGATCAGACGTTTTCGGCTCCTGGGCGAATGCCTGCCGGGACTGGGCTTGGCCCACGCCCAGGGCCATTGCATCATTGCAAAATCAGGGGGGTTCGGGCAGCCGGATGCGCTGAGCAGGATCGCCGGCCAGATCCTCCGCAGGACGGGATGACAGATGGGTTTGCAAAACGGAACAGCGCGCAGGAGCCTCGGCGATCTCGTCTTCGAGCGCATGCATCGTGCCATCAAGTCCGGCGCATACAAGCCGGACGAGCGCCTGCCGACCGAACATGACCTCGCCATCGAATTCGAGGTCTCGCGCCCGATCATTCGGGAGGCGCTGCGCCGGCTTCGCGAGCAGGGCTTCATCTATTCGCGGCGAGGGGCAGGCAGCTTCGTCCGCGCCGTCGGCATGCGGGAACCGCTCGGTTTCGGACAATTGGAAAACGTTGCCGACCTGCTGAACTGCTACGAGTTCAGGCTCACCGTCGAGCCGGCAGCGGCGGCCGCGGCGGCGGAGCGCCACGACGCAGCCAATCTGGCCGCCATTCATCAGGCCCTGGAACTCATGCGCGATGCCACCAACCGGCAATCCCATCGGGAAGATGCCGATTTCCAGTTCCATCTCGCCATCGCGCGAGCGGCCCAGAACAGTTATTTCTTCACCGCCATGGAAGCCCTGAAGGACCACATCGCCGTCGGGATGCGCTTTCACGGCGCCTCGGTCAAGCGCGAGGCAACCGGCCTCACGCGAGTCTTCGCCGAGCATGAAGCCATCGCCAAAGCCATTGCCACCCGCAATGGGGCGAAGGCGAGACAGCTCATGCATGATCATCTGACCGGGTCTCGCGACCGCCTGTTCCAGGCGAGCAAATAAGCCGCCCGAATGCAAAAACCCCGGCAAGGTCCGGGGTTTCCTCATTGCCCTCGCCGAAAACCGGCGGCTTTCTTGCGTGATGCCCTAAAGGGCAGCCCGGTAGATTCCGAGCACGTCATCGACATTCATGTCGATCGGATTGTTGTCCATCAGGCGACGATTGGCATGCGCCTCGCTCGCATAGAGCGGCAGGTCGTCCGTCTTGGCACCATGGGCGGTAAGCGACATCTCGATGCCGAGGCCTCGGCAGAAATCATGGGCGGCCTCGACCAGTTCGGTGCTGGAGAGATCCTGTCCCAATCCGAGGGCATGCGCCACTTCGGCCGTCTTACCGGCCGCTGCCGGCTGGTTGAAGGCCAGCACATGCGGGAAGATGATCGCGTTCGCCAAGCCATGGGGCAGGCCGAGCCGCGTACCGAGCGGATAGGCGATGGCATGCCCGGCAGCGGTGTTCACCGGTCCCAGGCAGATGCCGCCATAATAGGAGCCGAGCATCAACCCTTCGCGCGCCTCGGTATCGCTGCCGTCCCTGACGGCGCGCGCGAGATATTTGCCGACGAGTTGGAAGCCCATGCGGGCAAAACCGTCGATCATCGGATGGGCGCGGCGATTGGTGAAGGCTTCGACGCAGTGCGCCATAGCGTCGACACCGGTTGCCGCCGTCACCGCCGGTGGCACGGAATAGGTCAGTTCCGGATCCAGTACGGCGAGATCGGCGATCATATGCGGACTTTCGACCGCAATCTTGTTGCCCTTGCCGGGATCGGTGATCAAGGAACGAATGCCCGCCTCCGAGCCCGTGCCCGCCGTGGTGGCGACCTGCGCGAGGCGCGTCCGGCGGCCCGCGACCCGGTTCGGCCCGGCAACATCGGCGAGCGTCTGCTGTGAATCCCAGAGCGCGGCCACCAGCTTGGCGACATCGAGAACCGAACCACCGCCAAGACCGACGATCAGGTCCGGCTCGCTGCGGCGCGCGGCTTCGAGAGCGGCATCCAGAGTTTTCGTATCAGGCTCGCCGGGAATGGCATCGAACACGGTGACGCGGCCGGGCGGTTTCAGACGATCGGCAAAACCCGCCGTAATCGGTGTCGCGATCACGAGCACCGACCTGGCATCACCGGCCCAGTTGCCGACCTCAGCCACCGTGCCGGCACCGACGGCAAGACGGCGAGGCTGATGAAGAATGATTGGAGCGATGGTCATGCGTCATCCCCGCCTGGCCGCGCCGGACACCAGCTTGCGGGCGTAGGCAATGGCCGAAATCATGTTGCCGTGATTGGCAATGCCCTTGCCGGCAATGTCGAAGGCCGTACCGTGATCGACGGAGGTGCGATCGATCGGCAATTCCACCGAAACGTTTACGGCCGTGTCGAAGGCGACGAGCTTGACCGGAATGTGCCCCTGATCGTGGTATTGGGCGACGACCAGGTCGAACACACCCGAATAGGCGCGGTGGAACACCGTATCGGCGGAAATCGGACCATGGGCATCGATGCCTTCGGCCCGAGCCGCTCTGACCGCGGGTGCGATCTGATCGTCATCCTCGGTGCCGAACAAGCCGTTCTCCCCGCAATGCGGGTTGATGCCGGCCACCGCGATCTTGGGTGCGGCATAACCGATGCGCCTGAGATGGGCGTCGCCGGCGCGGATGGTTGCCAGCACGCGCTCGGTGGTGGAACGACGGATCGCCTCCTGCAGCGACACATGCGTCGAGACGTGAATGACCTTCAAACGCTCGGAGGCCAGCAGCATGTAGGCCGCCTTCGACCCGGTCAGGCTGCGCAGCATGCCGGTATGTCCATCATAGTGATGGCCGGCGAGGTTCAAGGCCTCCTTGCTGATCGGTGCGGTGACGATGCAACCGATCGTTCCGGCTTCGGCATCCCGCACCGCCTTCTCGATGAAGCGGAACGCAGCATCGCCGGCGACCGGGCTCAGCTTCCCCCAGGGCAGCGGCGCCCCCTCGACCGGCAGATCCACGACATGAGCGGCGAGGTCGACATCGAGGCCGACGGCCGCCCGTGCAGCCTCCAGCGTCGGCAAATTGCCGTAGATGCGAATCGTGTCGCGCTCCTGGGGCGACATGCCGGCGAGTGCCCGGATCGAAATTTCGGGGCCGACGCCGCAGGGGTCGCCCATGGTTATGCCGATGATGTTGCTCATGAAGGACTCCGAACGGCAGCCTTGTCCCAGCCTGGAGCCAGCCGGACATATTTGATGGCGCGCCGATGATAGGTGTAGGCCAGATGCATGGTACCGTCAGGTTCCTCCAACAGCCAGGGATACGACATTTCCTTGTTGCGGCCGTCGGTCGAGTCGTTGGAGAGACAGGTACCGGGACCATCCTCGATGACAAGACGAACCGGAAACGTCTCGCCGCCATCCTCCGACAGGCACAGGCAGACCGGTGCCCGCGGCACGCCCCAGATGGGCGTGCAGCCGCCGGCTGGATCCGCATCCGGGCGACGATCGTCCTCGCCGAGTTCGTCATAGAGCGAGGCGCGCCGGTCCGCAGACTGCGCCGCATTCACGGGATTGCAGATCATCGCAACCCTGCCATCGTCGAGGCGTATCGCCGCAATGGAGGAATTGTTGTTCGGCACATCGGTCGCCTGCGGCACGGACCAGGACCTGCCCCCATCCATGCTCTGGGTCCTGAAGACCCAATCCGCCTGCCGCCGGCGGAAGAAGGCGGCAAGACGATCCGCGCCCAGCCGGACCGGCGACATGTGCACGCAGCCGATCGACTGGTCGAGATCTTCAAGCTGCCAGCTTCTCCCCTGGTCGAGGCTGATGCCGACGGCGGCCGTGTCATGGCTGCCGTTCCATTTCTGGCCGGGCCGTTGGACGCAACGAAAGATGGGCAACAGCCAGGCCCCGTCATCGCGCACCGTCGCCGGCGCCCGCACGAAACAGCCACGTGGCAGATCGAGATAACGGCCCTCCTCGGCCGTAAGTGCCGGCGGTTCCGAGATGCCGCGGCGGATCTCGGCCATGCGGATCCTGCATTCGTCCTGATTGCCGGAAGGCTGCGAAGTGTGGAAGAGCCACAGCCTTCCGTCCGGTGCCGTGAAGAACACGGGATTTTGCTCCGAATGAGCAGGGTCGAAGCTCAATTTTTGGGGCAAGCCCCAGCACGGCGCGCCCTTGGGCAGCACCGAGGCGAAAATGGAAATATCCGATTTGCCTTCGAGCGTGCCCCCGAACCAGGCGCAGAGCAGGGTGCCATCGTGAAGCAGGTGCAGATAGGCCGCATGATTCTGGATCATGGGCGAAGGCAGCAAAGCCTCCTGGCGCCCCGGCGACACGCCTTGGAGCCGGCCATTCATGTTCCGGGCTATTTCCTCGGGGTCCATTCGTTCCCTCCCATCTGAGGCCACCATCGCAAAAAACACAAAGTTGTCAAGTTTTCTAATGTCACGATTCCGATTAAAGAATGCAGATTTTTTTATTAACTAATTGATTTTAAATGAAAAATTTTTTCAAAATACCGGCAATTGAATTTACATTGTGAAATAAATTGACAAATTTATAGGAAAAGGCGATGGTTTGGGCAACCGGCGAAAGGACGTCGGAGGGAGGACTGCCGTGAAGAAAATGCTTGTCTTGGGGGCGCTGATGCTGGGCTCGGCCCTCTCGCCCGCCTTCGCCGGATCTGGGCCCATCAAGATCGTGCTCGCCGAGGAAGCGGATCTGCTGGAGCCCTGCATGGCAACCCGCTCCAATATCGGCCGCGTCATCATGCAGAACGTCAGCGAGACACTCACCGAGCTCGATGTTCGCAACCATAAGGGCCTGATGCCGCGCCTCGCCGAAAAATGGGAACAGAATCCCGATGGCAGCTGGCGCTTTCATCTGCGCCACGGCGTCAAATTCTCCGACGGCACGGCTTTCGACGCCAAGGACGTCAAGCACAGCTTCGATCGCATCATGAGCGACAAGAACGCCTGTGAATCACGTCGCTATTTCGGCGGCATGACCGTGACCCCCGCCATCGTCGACGACTACACCATCGACTTCAAGGCCGATCCTGCCCAGCCGATCCTGCCGCTGCTGATGTCTCTCGTCACCATCGTGCCCGAGGAGACGCCACTCGAATTCGTACGCGAGCCGGTCGGCACGGGTCCCTATAAATTGACCAACTGGACGCCGGGCCAGCAGATCGTCCTCACCAGCCGCGACGACTACTGGGGCACCAAGCCGGAAGTGACGCAGGCGACCTATCTGTTCCGCGCCGATCCCTCGGTGCGTGCCGCCATGGTCCAGACCGGCGAAGCGGATCTGTCGCCGTCGATCTCGCAGCTCGACGCCACCAATCCGGCCACCGATTTCTCCTATCTCGACAGCGAGACGGTCTATCTGCGCATCGACCACAATATCCCGCCGCTGAACGACGTCCGCATCCGCCGCGCGCTCAATCTGGCCATCGACCGCCAGGCCTTCCTCGGCACGCTGGTTCCCAAGGATGCCCTGCTCGCCACCGCGATCGTCCCCCCGCCGACGCTCGGCTGGAATCCGAACGTCAAGGTCTTCCCTTACGACCCCGATGGCGCCAAGAAATTGCTGGCAGAGGCCAAGGCCGATGGCGTCAACCTCGACACGCCGATCACCATCATCGCCCGCTCTGCCAATTTTCCCAATGTCACCGAGATCATGGAGGCCATCCAGGCCCAATTGCAGGATGTGGGCTTCAAGGTCGACCTGAAATTCGTCGAGGTCGCCGAGCACGAGCAGTATTATTCCAAACCCTTCAAGGAAGGCCGCGGGCCCCAGATCGTCGCCGCCATGCATGACAATGCCAAAGGCGACCCTTCCTTCTCGATGTTCTTCAAATACGCGACAAACGGCACCCAGTCCGGCTTTTCCGATCCGAAGGTCGACGACCTGATCAAGCGTGCTTCCGCTGCAGTCGGCGAGGAGCGGGCCAAGCTATGGTCGGAGCTGTTCGCCTATCTGCATGACGACGTCGTCGCCGACGTGCTGCTGTTCCACATGGTCGGCTTCTCGCGCGTTTCCGAGCGCCTGGACTACAAGCCGACCATGGCGACCAATTCCATGCTCCAGCTCTCCGAGATCAAGATCAAGTAGACTTGTCCGCTCGAACGACAGGCTTGCCAGTCGCAACAGCCATCGAGGCGGTGGGTCATCCTGCCGCCTGCCGCCTTGAGGACGCCATGCTGAGCTTCATTCGAAAACGCGCCATGGCCAGTCTGATCTCCCTGGTCGGACTGATCGTCATGGTCTTCTTCCTGTCGCGCCTGACCGGCGACCCTGCCGCCCTGTTCCTCCCGGTCGAGGCTTCGGCTGAAATGAAGGAGCAGTTCCGCCAGTTGCACGGCTTGAACGATCCTCAGCTGGTCCAGTTCCTGCGCTATGTCGGGGACGTGGCGGTCGGCGATTTCGGCGAGTCCCTGCGCAAGGCCCGCCCCGCCCTCGACGTCGTGCTCGAAGCCTTCGTGTGGACGCTATGGCTGGCTGCCATCACGATGACGCTGGTTACCACTGCCGCCATCGTCGTGGGTTCGCTTGCCGCCTTCCGCGTCGGCGGCTTCTTCGACCGGCTCTCCTCCCTCATTTCGCTGCTCGGTGCCTCGGTGCCCGATTTCTGGATCGCGATCGTGGCGATCGTCGTGTTTTCGGTAAAGCTGTCCTGGCTGCCGACCTCGGGCACAGGTTCCCTTCTCCACTGGATCCTGCCGATCTGCGTGCTGTTCATCCGCCCCTTCGGCATCATCGTGCAGGTGGTACGCGGATCGATGATCGGCGCCCTCTCCTCCGCCTATGTGAAGACCGCCCGCGCCAAGGGCGTCAAATCGGGCCCGATCATCTTCATCCATGCCCTGCGCAACGCCATGCTCCCGGTCATCACCGTGATCGGCGACCAGGCCGCGAGCCTGCTCAATGGCGCCGTCATCGTCGAGACCATTTTCGGTTTCCCGGGCATCGGCAAGCTGATGATCGATTCCATCCTGCAGCGTGACTTCAATGTCGTGCTGGCGGCGATCCTCGTCACGGCGCTGGCGATCTTCCTCATGAATCTCCTGATCGACTTTGCCTACGCACTGCTCGATCCGCGAATCCGTCACTGAGGACAGCGGCCATGACCCACCCCACGGCCGATACCACGATCGCAGCCGAGCCTTCTTTCGCGACGCGCATGGCGCGCATGTTGCTGGCCGACAAATTCGCCCTTTGCGCCGCCATCCTGCTGCTCCTGTTCGTAGTCCTCGCCATCATAGGACCGAGTTGGCTCGGCGAACTGGCGACCAAGCAAAACCTCCGCGGCCGCAACGCAGCTCCCTTTGACTGGGAACGCGGCTGGGTATGGTGGATGGGCGCAGACGCGCTCGGTCGCCCCCTGCTCGCGCGCATCGTCGTCGCCACGCGCAACACGCTGTTGGTGGCCGCCGGCGCCGTTGTCCTGTCGGCTAGTGTCGGCACTCTGCTTGGGCTTCTGGCCGGCTTTTCCTCCCCTCGCGTCAACCAGGTGATCATGCGGCTTGCGGACGTCATCATGTCCTTCCCGTCGCTGCTGATCGCCGTGATCGTGCTCTACATTCTGGGGCCATCGATCCTGAACCTGATGCTGGTGCTGGCCATCACCCGCATTCCGGTCTACCTCAGAACCACGCGGGCCGAAGTGCTCGAGATCCGCGAACGCATGTTCGTGCAGGCGGCCAGGGTGATGGGGGCGTCCAGGACGCGCATCCTCTTCCGCCATATCCTGCCCGTCGTCCTGCCGACGCTGACCACGCTCGCCACGCTGGATTTTGCCTATGTCATGCTGGCCGAAAGTGCCTTGTCCTTCCTCGGCATCGGCATTCAGCCGCCCGAGATCACCTGGGGCCTGATGATCTCGCAGGGCCGGCAATATCTGACCAATGCCTGGTGGCTGTCCTTCTGGCCCGGCCTTGCGATCATAGTGACGACCCTGTCGCTGAACCTTTTGTCGAACTGGCTGCGCATCGCGCTCGATCCGACGCAGCGCTGGCGCCTCGAAATGAAGGTTCGCAAGAATGGCTGATCATCTCCTGGACGTGCGCGGCCTCTCCGTCGAGTTTCATACGGCGATGGGTGTGGTCAAGGCGGTTCGCAACGTCTCCTACCATCTCGACCGTGGCGAGACGCTGGCGATCCTCGGCGAGAGCGGTTCGGGCAAGTCGGTCTCCTCGTCCGCCATCATGAACCTGATCGACATGCCGCCGGGACGCATTGCCTCGGGCGAAATCCTGCTCGATGGCGTCGACCTCCTGAAGATGCCGGCGCGTGAAAGGCGCGAGGTGAACGGACGCCGCATCGCCATGATCTTCCAGGATCCTCTCAGCCACCTCAACCCGGTCTACACGGTTGGCTGGCAGATCCGCGAAGCGCTCACCACCCATGGCACCGACGCAGCCACTGCCCGGGCCGAAACGCTGCGCCTGCTGACGCGGGTCGGCATCCCCGATCCCGAGTTCTCGCTCGGCAAATACCCGCATGAATTCTCGGGTGGCCAGCGCCAGCGCGTGATGATCGCCATGGCGCTGGCACTTCGGCCGGACCTTCTGATCGCCGACGAACCGACCACCGCGCTCGACGTCACGGTTCAGGCGGAAGTCCTTGCCCTGCTGGAGGAGTTGCAGCGGGAAACCGGCATGGCGATCCTGATCATCACGCATGATCTCGGTGTCGTCGCCGAAATCGCCGACCGGGTCGTGGTGATGGAAAAGGGCGAACTGGTCGAGGCCGGCACCGTCAGCCAAGTCTACAAGAACCCCCAGCACCCCTACACGCGGAAACTCATCGCCGCCGCACCCGGCAGGGGCCAGATGCACGAACCGGTCGCCCGCGCCGAACCCGTGCTTTCGGTGCGCGACGTGCGCAAGCGCTATGGCGCCTTCGAGGCCCTGAAGGGCGTTTCTTTCGATCTCATGCCCGGCGAAACCATGGCTGTCGTCGGCGAGAGCGGGTCGGGCAAGTCCACGCTTGCCCGCATCTTGCTGCGCCTCGACGAGCCCGATAGCGGCAGCGCGCTATGGAAGGGACGCGATCTGTTCACGATGTCGCCCGCCGATCTCTACAGGCTGCGCCGTGACCTGCAGATGGTATTCCAGGACCCGACCCAGTCGCTCAATGCGCGCATGACCGTATACCAGCTCATCTCCGAAGCATGGGCCATCCATCCCGATATTCTCCCCAGGGCGAGATGGCGCGAGCGCGTGGCTGAGCTTCTGATGCAGGTGGGTCTCAGCGCCGAGCATATGAGCCGCTACCCCCACCAGTTCTCCGGCGGCCAGCGCCAGCGTATCGCCATCGCCAGGGCCCTTGCGCTCGAACCCCAGCTCATCATCTGCGACGAGGCTGTGTCGGCTCTCGACGTCTCGGTGCAGGCCCAGGTCATCGCGCTGCTCGACAGGCTGCGCCAACGGCTGGGGATCGCCTTCATCTTCATAGCCCATGACCTGCCGGTAGTGCGCGACTTTGCCGACCACGTCATGGTCATGCAGAAGGGCAGCATCGTGGAACTCGGAACGGTCCGCGAGGTGTTCGAGGCCCCGCGCCAGGACTATACCCGCGCCCTTCTTGCAGCGGCGCTCGACCCCGATCCGGACACCCAGGCCGCCCATCGCGCCGCCCGTCTGCGGACAGCCTCCTGAAACACCGGTCCCATCCAAGGAAGACCCCATGTCCAGACAAGCCTTCGTGGCCCTCGTGACCTGCTTCAACGAGGACGAAACCGTCAACTACCAGGCGACGCGCGCCCAGGTTCGCCGCCAGGTCGAGGCCGGCAACAACATCATGTGCGCCGGCACCAACGGCGATTTCACGGCGCTCACTTTCGAGGAAAAGGTCCGATTGACCGAAGAAGTGGTCGATGAGGTCGGCGGCCGCGTCAGGGTGATCGTCAATGCCGGCATGCCGGCGACCTTCGAAACGATCAAGCTGGCGCGCGAATTTGACCGCATCGGCGTCGATGGCATCGCCGTGATCACGCCCTTCTTCATCGCCTGCACGCAGGACGGCCTCATTCGCCATTTCTCGACCGTCGCCGATGCCGTGCAGACGCCAGTCTATCTCTACGACATCCCGGCGCGCACGCAGAACCACATCGAGCCCCAGACCGCTCGAACCCTGGCCCGCCACGGCAACATTGCCGGCATCAAGGACTCGGGGGGCGCGAAGGAGACGCTGGAGGCCTACCTTCAGGTTTCCAAGGAAGTCGATGGCTTCCAGGTCTATTCCGGGCCCGATCATCTGGTGCTGTGGGCGCTCCAGAATGGCGCAGCCGGCTGCATATCGGGCCTGGGCAATGCGATGCCGCATGTCCTGGCCGGCATTTTGAGCGCCTTCAACTCCGGCAATGTTGCCGAGGCGGAAAGACAGCAGGCTATTTTCGCCGCTTTTCGCACCGACCTCTACGCGCTCGGATTTGCTCCCGCCATGGTCAAGCGCGCGCTCTATCTGCAGGACGCCTCGGTTGGCGCCAGCCGCCAGCCGGCGTTGCTGCCCAATGACGAGCAGGATGCGCAAGTCGCCAACCTCCTGCGCCAATATGGCATGCTCTGATTTGGCCGGCTTTCCGGGTGGCTGCGCCTCTCAGACCTCCGGAATATTCTCTTTGAACACCACTTGCAGGCGCGGCGGATGGGCAATGATCGGCTGATCTCGCAAGGAGTGGATCAGCGTATTCAGCGCTTCGCGCGCCTCCACGCGCGGGTTCTGGTCGATGACCGCATCGAGCGTACCGTCCAGCAGCAACGGCTTGGTGTCCTCGGTGACCTCATGCCCGACGAAGACGACCGAGTTCGCACGGCCGCATTCTTTCAGGGCACGGGCGATGCCGGGAATGCCGGCACCGATATTGTAGATGGCGGCGAGGTCCGGATGATGTTGCAGCAGCGCCTTGGTTTCCGCATAGGCGCGTTCGTTGTCGTCACCCATTTCGCGAAGCTCCACGATGCGCAGCCCGGGATTCTCCTCGGCGAGGATGTGGCGAAAGCCCATCTCTCGTTCCTCATGGCCGCGATAGGACAATGACCCGGCCAGCAGCCCGACCTTGCCCGTCCTGCCGGCACCCATGAAGCGGCCGGCGAGATAGCCGGCAAGGCGGCCCGCCGCCCGGTTGTCGATGCCGACATAGGCGACGCGCGGCACGGACTGGATGTCGGAAACGATCGTCACGATCCTGACGCCGGTGGCCGCCAGCGACCGGATCGCCTCGCGCACGGTGGGATGATCCAGCGCGATCACCCCTACTCCGTCGGTTTCCCCCTGCAGGTCGTAGAGCGCCCGGGCGAGCCTGTCCGGCGTGAAGTCGTCGACCGTGTGGATCCGCGCGTCGACACCGGCGCGATAGGCCGCCTGCTCTCCAATCTGCTCGCACAGCTTGCGCATGAAGGCGTTGGAACGGGAGGGCAGCACGAAATCGAGGCGCAGACTGCGCCCGCTTCCCGCATCCTGCACCGCGCCATCCTCGAGCACATAGCCGAGGCGCTGGGCGGTCTGCAGAATGATCTCGCGGGTCCGGCCGCGTACGCCGGGACGCCCGTTCAGGACACGATCGACCGTTGCCGACGAGAAACCGGCCTCTCGCGCAACGTCTGACAGGGTGGCACGCAATCTGGGACTCGCCTTCCGAATGCGGCACGGATGCCGCCTTTTGTGATTCTGATTGAAAATGATGGATTTTTTGCGGGCCGAGTGCAAGCGACACCCAGGCCCCGGAAATTGCCGGCCGCTATTTATCCACCTGTTTTAGCTTGTGTTTTCGACATCTTCTTCAAGTCTTCCAAGCCGGATGATTTACAATGATTTCAAATGATGTTGACATCAAAATCCATCAACATCAATATCGCCCGAAAGGTCGGACAAACAGACCTAGGGAGGATGCATGAACGAACCCAGGCATTTCGCGCCGGATGCCCCGGTGCGCACCAGGCGCTACGCGATCGGCTGCATCGGTGCCGGCATGATCATGGCCGAATGCCATCTGGCGGCCTACAAGGAGGTGGGCTTCCCCGTCGTCGCCATCGCGTCCCGCACCAAGACGAATGCCGAAAAGGTTGCCGCCCGCTGGCAGATCCCGACCGTACATGACACGCCCGAGGCCCTGATCGAGGATACCGACGTCGAGATCCTCGATCTTGCCTTTCCGCCGGACCAGCAGCCGGCCCTCATCCGCCATGCCCTCAAGCAAAGGCACGTCAAGGCGATCCTCGCCCAAAAGCCGCTTGCCCTGTCCTTGTCGGAAGCCATCAAGCTGCGGGACGAGGCCGAGGCCGCCGGCAAGATCCTCTCCGTCAACCAGAACATGCGCTACGACCAGTCGATGCGCGTGCTCAAGCAGGTCCTCGACGCCGGCGACCTCGGGCAGGTGGTGTTCGCCCAGATCGACATGCATGCAATCCCCCATTGGCAGCCCTTCCTGCGCAATTACGACCGGCTGACGCTCGCCAATATGAGCGTGCATCACCTTGACGTGCTGCGCTTCCTGTTCGGCGATCCCGACGAGATCACCACCCTCACCCGCAAGGACCCCCGCACCGCCTTCGACCATCGCGACGGCATCACGGTCTCGACCCTACGCTTTGCCTCGGGGGTGCTGGCGCTGTCGCTCGAAGACGTCTGGTCGGGCCCGAGGCAGGAAGGCTATCGCGACGACCAGCACATCACCTGGCGCGTGGAGGGAACCGAAGGCGTGGCCAAGGGCAGCATCGGCTGGCCCACAGGCGCCCCGTCCACCTTCAGCTATGCATCGGCCAAGGCCACGGGCGGCGAGTGGGTCACGCCGCAATGGCAGACCATGTGGTTCCCGCACGCCTTCATCGGCGTGATGGAGCAGCTTCAGCATGCGGTGGAAACCGGAACCGCCCCGGCCCTTTCGGTCGCCGACAATGTCAGGACGATGGCGCTGGTGGAGGCGGGATATCGCTCCATCACGGAAAGCCGCACCGTCAGGCTCAGCGAAATACCCATCCATTGAAAATCAAGAAATATCGATACGGGAAGGAAATCGACCATGATGCAGGCAGGTATCTTCACCGGCTATTTTCCCTATAGCCTGGAGGAAACGGCGAAGAAGATCCGTTCGCTCGACTTCAACACCGTGCAGCTCGACCTGCATTTCAAGGATGTCGACCTCTCCGCCGGCCAGATCACCAAGGACAAGGCGAAGAAGGTGCGCGATACCTTCCGCGACCACCACCTGCCGATCTGCTGCATCTCCGGCTACACCAACATCATCCATCCCGACAAAGCCGAGCGCGAGAAGCGCGTCGGCTATCTCAAGGAGATCATCCGCAACGCCCGCCATTTCGGCTCGCCCTATGTGATCTCCGAAACGGGAACCTTCAACACCGAATCCGACTGGGTGCATCATCCCAGGAACAAGACCGAGGAAGGCTTCGAGGAATGCCGCAAGGTGATCGCCGACCTCGCCCAGACGGCCTATGACCACGGCGCGGTCTTCCTGCTCGAAACCTATGTGAACAATGTCGTCGGCTCGGTCGAGGAAACCGTGCGCATGTTCGCCCAGGTCGACCATCCCGGCCTCGGCCTGCTGATGGATCCGACCAATTATTTCGAGACCCACAACATCGACCGGATGGACCAGATCCTCAACCAGGTCTTCGACACGCTCAGTGACAAGATCCGGATCGCCCATGCCAAGGACGTGAAGCGTTCGGGCGACGACAAGAGCGAGAAACATGCCGATATCGGCGACGCGGATGCCCTCGAAAGCCATACCTTCCGTGGTGTCGGCGAGATCGAACTGCCCGCCCCCGGCCTCGGCTCCCTCAATTACGATCTCTATTTGCAGCGTCTTGCCCAGAAGCACCCCAACATTCCGGTGATCATCGAGCATCTGTCCGAGGAGGACGTGCCCCGCGCCAAAAAATTCCTCGACGGCAAGTTCCGCGACAACGGTCTTTGAAGGTCGAGGGAGGCGAACATGTTGAAATTCGGACTGAAGCTTGCCGCCGCAGCCGCCTTGCTGGCCATGGCGATCACCGCGCCGCAGGCGCAGGAGCAACAGAAGACCTTCTACCTTCTCTCCCATGGCGGACCGTCCGACGCGTTCTGGATCGACTGGAACGCCGGCGCCGCCAAGGCCTGCGACCAGCTCAAGGTCACTTGCAAGATTTCCTTCAGCGGCGGCGACATGGCCGCCCAGAAGGAGGCCTTCAACTCGGCCATCGCCGCCAAGCCGGATGGCATCGCCACCACTTCGGCGCAGCCGGGCCTGTGGACGGAGGAGGTGAAGGCGGCCAAGGCAGCCGGCATCCCCATCATCTTCTACAACACCGATGACGTCGCCACCGGCCGCCAGGCCTATGTCGGCGCCGATCTCAAGGAGGCCGGCGTCACCTGGGCGAAATATCTGGTCGACAAGAAGCTGGTGAAGCAGGGCGACAAGGTCTTCCTGCCCGTCGAGGTGCCCGGCGCCAGCTACCAGCAGCTGGAGACGGCGGGCATCGCCAGCGTCTTCGATCCGCTCGGCATCAAATATGACGTGGTCGATTGCGGTACCGATCCAGCCGGCATCATCGCCAAGATGACGGACTATATGATCGCCAACAAGCCGCCGGCGATCATCGCCCTTGGCGATTCCGTCGCCGCCAGCGTCAAGCGCGTCTTCGAGGGCGCCGGCGTTTCGGCCGGCCAGATCCCGGTGGTCGGCTGGGGCAATTCGAGGGAGACGGCCGAGGCGGTCAAGGCAGGCTATGTCAACGCCGCCGCCTGGCAATACCCCTCGGCGCAAGGCTTCATGCCCGTCGCTCTCCTCAACCTTGCCGCCTCGGGCCAGCCCATCGGCTACGACGTGCACACCTTCAGCCTCTACGACGCTTCCAGCGTCGAGCCGATCCTGAAGCTCTACGCCGGCAAGTAACCGAAGGGGCCGGCCTCGGCCGGAACCCTCCTTTTCGCAGCGAATGGGACCGTCATGGCTTTGGTCGTGGAAAACAACACTCCCGGAAGGAGCCTGCGGGCGAGCCTGCCGCGCTCGCCCCAGATGGCATCGCTCGTCATCCTCCTCGTGGCCCTGGCGGGCTTCGCCGTGGCCGACGCCAATTTCCTTTCCCCGCTCAACATCACCAACATGATGGCGTTCCTGCCCGAGCTCGGCATCATCGCGCTCGGCATGACGCTGCTGCTGACGGCAGGCGAGTTCGACCTTTCGGTCGGCGCCGTCTTCGCACTGGCGCCGGTGCTGGTGATGCTGCTGGTGCAGCAGGGCGTGATGGATATCGGTCCCGCCCTGCTGGTCGGTCTCCTCCTCTGCGTCGCGATCGGCTGGGTCAACGGCGTGATCGTGACGAAGATCGGCATCTCCTCCTTCCTCGTCACGCTTTCCATGCTGCTGATCCTGCGGGGCGTGGCCCTCTACATCACCCAGGGCTTCCCCCTGAAATCGTGGGACCAGCCCGGTCCCTGGGTGACGCTGCTGGCCGGCAGCTTCCAGGCCGGAGCCTTCAAACTCTACACCTCGCTATGGTGGTTCATCGGCCTCACCGGCCTGTGCATCTATCTGCTGAACTACGCCAAGCTCGGCAACTGGATCAGCGCCATCGGCTCGAACCGCAATGCCGCGCTTGCCCGCGGCGTGCCGGCCGATGCCGTGAAGATCTGGCTGTTCATCCTGACCTCGGTGCTCGCCGGGCTTGCCGGCATGATCAGCGCCTTCCGCATCTCCGCCGCTTCCCCGGTGGCCGGCACCGGCTATGAACTCGAGGTCATCGCGATGGTCGTGGTGGGCGGCACCGCCCTCACCGGCGGACGAGGCACCATCTTCGGCACCGTGGTCGGCGTGCTCATGCTGCGCGCCATCCGCAACGGCATCGTACTGATCGGCGTGCCGGGCCTCGCCTACAACATCTTTCTCGGCGGCATCATCCTGGTGATGCTGATCCTGCACGCCTTGCTGCAGAAGAATGGCGGGAGGCGCCGATGACGAGAGAAGTGCTGCGGCTCGAAAACCTGCGGAAGTCCTTCGGCAGCGTGCAGGCCCTCAAGGGTGCCTCGCTGACATTGCGCGAAAGCGAGGTCGTCGCCCTGCTCGGGGACAATGGCGCCGGCAAGTCCACCCTGATCAAGGCGATCTCCGGCGTCCATCCGAGCGATGGCGGCGCCATCTATGTGCGCGGCGACAAGGCCTCCATCCGCTCGGCGCGCGATGCCATGGATCTCGGTATCGAGACGATCCATCAGGACACCTCCCTCGCCCCGGATCTCAGCATTGCACGCAACCTCTTCCTCGGCCGGGAGCCGGTGAAGCTGAGCTGGCTCGGCGTATTCGCCCCGATTGATTTCGGCGAGTTGCGCCGCGTGGCGGCGGCCTTGCTGAAGCGCGTCGGCATTTCCAAGAAGCTCGACGCCGATGCCCTGGTCTCCACGCTCTCCGGCGGCGAGCGCCAGTCCATCGCCATTTCCCGCGCCATGCAGTTCGCCGCCAAGGTGATCATCCTCGACGAGCCGACCAACAATCTCGGCGTGGAGGAGACCCATGGCGTGCTGCGCTTCGTGCGGGAGATGCGCGATGCAGGCCACAGCGTGCTGTTCATCACCCACAACATCCACCACGTCTTCGAAGTCTGCGACCGCCTGGTGGTGATGCGTCGCGGCGAGGTCGTCGCGGAGAAGACGGTGGCGGAGACCGATCTCCTCACGGTCGAGGGCATCATCATGGGCGTCGACATCAAGGCGCTGCTCAAGGATGCGAAGGCGCATTGAGAATGGTCGAACTGTTCGGACGCTCCCTCACGCGCCGCCAGATCGGCGAACGGGCCGGCATGCTGTCGCAATTCGCCGGCGTGCGGCTGATGACATTGGGCGACGGCGTCGAGCGCGGCATCCGCCTGCTGGAGTTCCGCACCGGCACGGGCCTGCGTTTCACCGTGCTGGTCGACCGCGCGCTCGACATCGCCGACTGCGAGTATCGGGGGCAATCCATCGGCTGGCATTCCCCGACCGGTTTCAGGCATCCGGGCCTGCATGAATATGAGGGGGAGAACGGCCTTGCCTGGGCCCGTTCCTTCTCCGGCCTCACGGTGACCTGCGGCCTCGACCATATCCTCGGTCCCGAGGAAACGCCGGCCGACAGCTACAATTATCCCGGCAAGAAGAGCATCAAGCATTCGCTGCATGGCCGCATCGGCACCATTCCCGCCCGCCTGACTGGCTATGGCGAGAGCTGGAACGGCGAGCACTGCGTGCTCTGGGCGGAGGGCATCGTGCAGCAATCGGCCGTGTTCGGCGAGGACCTGCATCTCCTGCGGCGCATCGAGGCCGATCTCGGCGGCAACGAGATCCGCATCCGCGACCGCGTGGTCAATCACGGCTTCCGGCGCACGCCGCATATGTATTTCTATCATATCAATATTGGCCATCCCGTGCTCGACCAGGGCTCGCGCTACCTCGCCCCCATCGAGGATGTCGCCTGGGCTGCCCATGACGGCGAGGCCTATCGCCAACAGGAGATCGGCTATCGCGTGGCCCCCGCCCCCCAGGCCGGCTTCCGCGAGCAGGTCTGGCAGCACAGGCTCGCTGCCAATGCCGCTGGCGAACAACCGGTGGCCCTCGTCAATGACCGCATCGGCCTAGGGCTGATGGTGGTGACGCGGCAGGACCAACTGCCCTGCCTCTATCAATGGCAGAACTTCCAGCCCGGCGAATATGTCCTCGGCATCGAACCCTCGACGCATCACGTTCTCGGCGATCTCGCCGCGCGCGAGCGCGGCGAGATGATCTGGCTGGAGCATGGCGAGGAGCGCCGCTACCAGGCGACCTTCAAGGTCCTCGACGGCAGCGCCGAGATCGTGGCGGCGGAAGGCCTCATCACCGGTATCGCCCGCCAACCCTCGGAGGACTTCCCCCCGCCATCCGGACTGTTCCCGCACCTGGAGGGACGCTCGTGACGAGGGGATCAAGCGGGAAAGATGTGGGCCGAGGCCCGGAAAACCACACGAAATGAACGGCATGGCCATGGCGACGATGCATAGGAAACGGGATTACAGCCTGGTCGGCGACAGCACGCGCCAGGCCATCGAGACGGGATTGGCATCCGCGGAGTGGTACCACACCGACATCCCCCGCAAGGTCATGAAGGAGTTGATGCAGCGCTCCGATGGACCTGCCATCCGCGACACCGTGATCTGGATTGCCGCCATCCTCCTATCCGCGGCCGGCGGCATCTGGTTCTGGGGCAGCTGGTGGTGCCTGCCCTTCTTCTTCGTCTATGGCGTGCTCTACGGTTCCTCCAGCGACTCGCGCTGGCACGAATGCGGTCACGGTACCGCCTTTCGCACCCGCTGGATGAACGATGTGGTCTACCAGATCGCCAGCTTCATGCTGATGCGCAATCCCGTCACCTGGCGCTGGAGCCACGCCCGCCACCACACCGACACCATCATCGTCGGGCGCGATGCCGAGATCGCCGTGATGAGGCCGCCGGACCTGATCCGGCTGGTGCTGAACTTCATCGGCATCATCGACGCCTGGTATTCGCTGATCGCCCTCGGCCGCAACGCGCTGGGCATCCTGACGCCCGACGAGCAGAGTTTCATTCCCGAGATGGAGCGGCACAAGGCCGTGACGGCGGCACGCTGGCATATGGCGATCTATCTTGCCGCCATCGTCGCTGCGCTCGCCGCCTGGTCCTGGCTGCCGCTGATGCTGATCGGCCTGCCGCGCCTCTATGGCTGCTGGCACATGGTGATGACCGGCCTGCTTCAGCATATCGGCCTTGCCGACAATGTGACGGACCACCGGCTCAACACCCGCACCGTCTACATGAACCCGATCAGCCGCTTCATCTACTGGAACATGAACTACCATGTGGAACACCACATGTTCCCGATGGTGCCCTATCATGCCCTGCCCAGGCTGCATGACCTGATCAAGCATGACCTGCCCGCACCGAACCCGTCGATGTGGCACGCCTATCGCGAGGTGTTTCCGGTCGTGCTGCGCCAGCTTCGCAACGAGGATTATTTCCTGCTGCGGGAGCTGCCGCCCACCGCCCGGCCCTATCGCGCCGAATTCCATGAATTGGCCGTGGCCGCGGCCGCCGAGTGAGAACCACGCAATGACCCGCACCAGACCCACGATTGCCGACCTGCGCGCCCTCAAGGGCCGGAAGCAGCTGACCATGCTCCGCGTCACCACGCTGGAGGAAGCCGAGGCCGCCGAGCGGGCGGGCGTGGACATCGTCTCCATTCCGCCCGAGCTGATCCTCGACCCGCGCTATCGCGATGCCGCGCCGAGCCTGTTCTCCATGCCGGGCGAGAACTTCTACGAGATCGGCACGGCCGACGACTTCGTGCGCTGGTCGTTCCGCATGATCAAGGCCTCCGCCGATGCGGTCTATTGCAGCGCCTCCTATGCCACGATCAAGCGCATGGCGGACGAGGCGGTCCCCGTCATCGGCCATGTCGGCCTGATCCCCTCGCGCAAGACCTGGACAGGCGGCTTCAAGGCCGTCGGCAAGACGGCCGACAGCGCCCTGCAAATTTTCGAGGCCGTCAAGCAGCTCGAAGTGGCCGGCGCCTTCGGAGCCGAGATCGAGGTGGTGCCGGTGGAGGTCGCCGAGGCGATCGCGCAGCGCACCGGCCTCTTCATGCTGTCGATGGGGGCCGGCGCCGGCTGTGACGCGCAATATCTGTTCGCCGAGGATATCCTCGGCATGAACCGCGGCCACATGCCCAGGCACTCCAAGGTCTATCGCAATTTCGCTGCCGAGTATGATCGCCTGCAGGCCGAGCGCGTTGCGGCCTTCCGCGAATATGTGTCGGATGTGGGCGCCAATGCCTATCCGCAGGAACGGCACATCGTGCATATGCCGCCAGATGAATTGAAGGCGTTCATGACGAAGCTTGAGGTGAGCTGAGGCTGGCCTCCAAATCAGGCCTGATGCCGTAAGAGTCCCCGCTATCGCTTCGCTTGCTGCTGGAAGCCCGTATCCATTTTGGGTCACGGTATTCCATCATCACAGCAGAACATCCCGTATGTCCGCCTGCAGCACAGGCAACACATCGGTCTCGAACCACGGATTCTGGCTCAGCCATTTGTTGTTGTGCCAGGACGGATGAGGCAACGGAAACCTGCGCATCCGCGGGTCGCTTTGATAGACCTCGCGCCACCGCCTGACCGTTTCATTGACACCCCATCGTCCGGCTTCCGGTCCGAGGTGCCAACGCTGGGCATAGGAACCGATGACCAGCAACAGCCTCACATTCGGCATTTGAGAGAACAGCCGGGAGCGCCAGAGCTCTGCGCACTCCCGGCGGGGCGGCAGATCGCCGCCGTTCGACGTCAATCCCGGAAAGCAAAATCCCATCGGCAGAATGGCAACCTTCGACGGATCGTAGAAGCTCGCTTCGTCAACTCCCAGCCACCGCCTCAAACGCACGCCGGACGGGTCGTCGAAGGGACGACCGCTCTTGTACACTCTGGTTCCCGGTGCCTGGCCGGCTATGCAGATACGCGCATCTTGCGATGCCTGAATGACCGGCCTTGGCTCATGAGCCAGCGGCATGCCGTACCGGGGGTCATCGCGGCAGATGCGGCAGGCGCGGATACTGCTCAGCAGTGCCTCAAACGGGGAGGCCTGGTCGCTCGTCTTTGAAACGTGGGGCTCGAGGGGCGTCACTGATTTCATTGAATGGTCACCGCACGGCCTTCATGGCTGCTCCGCGGCTGGGCTATTGCGGGGTGCCGGATAGATAATCGTCGCGTCTGCTTCGACCATGGCACCCGTCGTGAGTTGCGCACGCTCAAGGCGCCCCTCTCCCATGATGTGGAAAACGATCTCTCCCTCGGCGATCAAATAGTCCGCCACGATGCGGCGGTGACATCGCCACCACACCGCTTCCGAACACATGATCGCCGAGCGCTTCTTGTGTCCCTCGCTGCGCAGGCGCTCCAAGCCTTCGTGAAACTCACCCGAAAGTGCATAGTCGGCGTAATTGTGGAAGCTCTCGTTTGTCCAAAAGCCATTGCGATCCCGAGGGAATGCTCCGAACTTGCCGCGAAGGCCACCAAGCGCAGCAATGTAATCGTATGAAATCTGGAAAGCCGAGAGGGAGCCGGGCAAGCGATCCTGATTGAATTGCGGGTTGGCTCTCGACATCGGGATCTTCCTGATATCGACGAGCAGCTCAACCTGCGCCTGACGCAGAAGGTCGACAAACTCTTCGATGCGCCGGTTGGAATGGCCGATGGTGAAGAAGGGCGGCTTCACGCGCCTGCTTCACACATGGTCGAGGGCACTGCCCTTGTGAGCGGCGACATGGTCGGTCTTGTCGCTCTTGATCTCATATTGGGGATCGTCTTCCGTCGCACGGTGGGTATGTCCCTTATAGTCGAAATCACGTGTGTGGATCGCGATAATTGTCCCCGATACGCGGCCTGCCTCGGAATTCCAGGTCACGTGATCGCCGATCTCAAATCGTTTGGTCATCCCGCCAACTCCTCGCACGCGCGTCATTTCGATCCTGGTCATGGGCTTGATGGACGGCCGAGGCAGTCTCGCCTGCTTTGGCGGCTTGCGGCGAAGTCAACCTGATCCCGCCGCGCATTCATGCTGCCATTCTCCATCGAGACAGCGCTCGACGACAGGCCGACTGAATCACGCTCCACGACCACAAGAAGCCTCGCTTCCTGGCCTCGCGAAACAACATTTAACATAACAAAACTTCTGATCAGCAAGAAGCCGGCCTAGCGTGTTCCCTGCTTCTGCTGCCCCCAGCGGAAGCCAAATCGACCGAGCCCCGCAACGCTTGGTCAACAGGCCCGGTCGCCCCACCCAAACCTCAGCGACCGGGCCACCTGCCACCGCACCGTCCGATTGCCGGAAAACGTCGAGTTGGCTCTGCGACAGCGATTTTCCTGACGCGTCCCCGGAGCGATGCCTCGTCGCGGCCGGCCAATGCCGCTGTCGAGAAGAAGGAGGGCCTAACCGCTCATTGGGATCCGGTTGGCAAGTTCCCTCGCAATGCCCAGAAAAGCGCGGATGGCTTTGGCATCGCTTCGCTCGCTCAGGCAGACCAGCGCCTCTTCCATCAGCATTGGAGGGCCCGAGATCGGGATTCTCATGAGCCGGCCGTCGTTGCCGAACTCGGCCTCGGAAACGAAACCAAGGCCGGCGCCCGAAGCCACGATCTCACGGACAGCTTCGCGTCCCTCCGCCTCGATGGCATATTTCAGCCTGATGCCGGCATCGGCCGCCCCGTCCTCCAGGCGCTTGCGGGTCTTGGAGCCACGCTCGCGAATGACGAGGGGCATCGTGGCCAGATCGGCAAAGGAAAGGCTCTTGCGTCCACCAAGGTCGAAATCTGCCGCGGCAAAGGCGACGATCGGCGTGGCGTTGAGGGCGATGATCTCGAAGTCGCGGCCCGCCGGCACCTCCCCCACGACACCGATATCCGCTTCATAGTTGAACAGGCTCTTGATGACCGTTTCGGTGTTGCCGGACCGGACGGTGACGTGGACCCCCTGATAACGCCGGCGGAACTCGCCCATGATATGCAGCACGTGGTGGGCCGCATCGGCGACGATGCGCAGCGTCCCGGCCCGAAGAGAACGGGATTCCGACAAGAGCTCGAGAGCCTGATTCTCCATTTCGAACATGCGCCGCGTCACAGCCAGAAGTCGTTCTCCGGCCTCCGTCAGCACGACCTGCTTGCGCTGCCGATTGAACAGAAGCGTGTCATATTCCTCCTCCAGCTTGCGAACCTGGTCGGAGATCGCCGGCTGGGTCAGCAGCAATTCGCTGGCGGCCCGCGAAAAGCCGCCCGAGATCGCCACATAGTGAAAGGCGCGGAGTTGAACATAGCGCATCGGCAATCATCCCCAGGGCTCGATATCGTCCACATATAATCACAGCTTATATACGGATACAAAATAACGATTTTTAGAATAGATTGTGCCGGTCCTATATGGTCGCCGAACGAACGGCATCTGATGAGGACCGGCCCATGCACGATGGTGCGTCGACGCAAGCTTTTGCCCCTCCCCTGCTCGGTGAGCCCTATCTGCTGACCCCCGGCCCGCTGACCACTTCAGCCGAGGTGAAACAGGCCATGCTGCGCGACTGGGGCTCCTGGGATGCCGATTTCCGTGCCATGACCGTCGAGCTTCGGCGGGGCCTGCTCGCTTTGACCGGCGACCGCAGGGGCGACTATGATTGCGTGCCCATGCAGGGGTCCGGCTCGTTCTGCGTCGAGGCCATGCTCGGTTCATTCGTCCCCAAGGACGGCAAGGTCCTTGTCCTGGCCAATGGCGCCTATGGTCTGCGGGCCGCCGAAACCATGCGCTATATTGGCCGCCCCTACACCCTGATCGACAAGGGCGACTACCTGCCTCCGCGCGGCGAGGAAGTTGCGGCCGCGCTCGACGCGGATCCGGGGATCACCCACGTCCTCGCCATCCATTGCGAAACCTCCTCCGGCATTCTCAACCCGGTGGCCGAGATCGCCGCCGTGGTCGAGAGCAAGGGACGCAAACTCCTCATCGATTCCATGAGTGCCTTCGGCGCCATCCGCCTCGACGTCAACGAGATCGCCTTCGAGGCCATGGTGTCCTCCGCCAACAAATGCATCGAGGGCGTGCCGGGCTTCGGCTTCGTGATTGCCCGCAAGGATGCGCTGAAGGCGGCTGAGGGCAACAGCCACTCGCTCAGCCTCGACGTCCACGCGCAATGGGCCACGATGGAAAAGACCGGGCAGTGGCGCTATACGCCACCCACCCATGTGGTCGCGGCCTTCCTCCAGGCCCTGCGCATGCATACCGCCGAGGGCGGCGTGGCAGGGCGGGGTGCCCGCTATATCAGGAACCGCGATGTGATGGTAGCCGGCATGCGCGAGCTCGGCTTCGAGACGCTGCTCTCCGACACCTGGCTCTCGCCCATCATCGTGACCTTCTTCTGCCCCGCCGATCCGAATTTCGTTTTCGGCCGCTTCTACGAACAGATGAAACAAAAGGGGTTCATCATCTATCCCGGCAAGCTGACGGTGGTCGAGTCCTTCCGCGTCGGCTGCATCGGACGGATGGATGAGCATGTCATGCGCAAGGTGGTCGAGGCGGCCCGCCAGTCCCTCGCCGAGATGAAGGTTGCTTCCGCCGCCCCGCCCGCCGACGCCATTGCCGAACGCGCAAAGCTCGCCGCCTGAGGCGGCCCTTATTGAAGGATCGATCCTCGATGAACCAAATGTCCCCCGTCTCGGTCTCCGCCAACGAGCGCAATTACGCCTGGCCGCGCGTGCCGGCCATCGCCATCTGTCTCGACGGCTGCGAGCCAGCCTATCTCGACGAAGCCATCAAGGCCGGCTTGATGCCGGCCCTCGAGCGCATCCTGCGGAAGGGAACGGCCAGCACCGCGCACAGCGTCATTCCCAGCTTCACCAACCCCAACAATTTGTCGATCGTCACCGGGCGCCCGCCCGCCGTGCACGGCATCTGCGGCAACTACCTCTACAACCCCGAAACGGGCGAGGAGGTGATGATGAACGATCCCAAATTCCTGCGCGCGCCGACGGTGTTCAAGGCATTCTACGATGCCGGGGCCAAGGTTGCCGTGGTCACCGCCAAGGACAAGTTGCGCGCCCTCCTGGGCCACGGCCTGTCCTATGACGACGACCGTGCCATCTGCTTCTCCTCGGAAAAGGCCAGCACCACCACCAAGGCTGCCAACGGCATCGAGGATGCCTCCAAATGGCTGGGGCGCCCGGTGCCGGACGTCTATTCGGCGGAACTGTCGGAATTCGTGTTCGCCGCCGGCGTCAAGCTTCTGCGCGAATTCCGCCCCGACGTCATGTATCTGACGACGACAGACTACATTCAGCACAAATACGCCCCCGGCGTGCCGCAGGCGAACGCCTTCTACGCCATGTTTGACAGATATCTCGCCGAGCTCGACGCGTTGGGTGCCGCCATCGTCGTAACTGCCGACCACGGCATGAAGCCGAAGCATCATGCGGACGGCTCGCCCAACGTGGTCTATGTCCAGGACCTGCTGGATGAATGGCTCGGCAAGGATGCCGCCCGCGTCATCCTGCCGATCACCGACCCCTATGTGGTGCATCACGGCGCACTGGGCTCGTTCGCCACCGCCTATCTGCCCAAGGGCGCGGACCGGGAGGCCATCATCGCCAGGCTGCGTGCTATCCAGGACATGACGCTGGTGCTCGGGCGCGAGGAGGGCTGCCGGCGCTTCGAACTGCCGGAGGACCGCATCGGCGACATCGTCATGGTCTCGGGCGAGAACAAGACGATCGGCACGTCCGAGCACCGCCACGACCTTGCCGCGCTCGACGAACCGCTACGCTCGCATGGCGGCCTGACCGAGCAGGCGGTACCCTTCATCGTGAACCGCCCCCTGCCCGACCTGCCGCAGGCGCCGGCCCTGCGCAATTTCGACGCCTTCTACTACGCCACCCTCGCAGCGGCTCAGCCAAAATGAACACACCCGAGAAAACCATCAAGGTCCGCCATGAACCGATGCGGATCGCCGGCGGCCTGGTCGAGGCCGAGGCAATCCTCGAGGTGCGCTATCCCTATACCGATACGGTCGTCGGCACCGTGCCGGCCGGGCGGGCCGAACATGCCAGCCAGGCCTTCGAGATCGCAGCCGGCTACCAGTCGAAGCTGACGCGCTACGACCGCCAGAAGATCCTGTTGAAGACGGCCGAGCTCATCAACGCCCGCAAGGACGAGATTTCCGATCTCGTCACCAGCGAACTCGGCATTTCCAAGCAGGACTCGCTCTATGAGGTCGGGCGCGCCTTCGATGTCTTCACCCTCGCCGGCCAGATGTGCATCCACGACGATGGCCAGATCTTCTCCTGCGACCTCACCCCGCATGGCAAGCAACGGCGGATCTTCACCCAGCGCGAGCCCCTCACGGCGATTTCGGCGATCACGCCCTTCAACCACCCGCTCAACATGGTTGCGCACAAGGTGGCACCGGCCATCGCCACCAACAATTGCGTGGTGGTGAAGCCGACGGAACTCACGCCGATGACGGCGCTGGTCCTGGCGGACATTCTCTACGAGGCCGGCCTGCCGCCGCAGATGCTCTCGGTGGTGACGGGATGGCCCGCCGAGATCGGTGATGAAATGATCACCAATCCCCATATCGACCTGATCACCTTCACCGGCGGCGTGCCCGTCGGCAAGATGATCGCCTCCAAGGCCGGCTACAAGCGCCAGGTCCTGGAGCTCGGCGGCAACGACCCGCTGATCGTCCTCAACGATCTCGATGACGCCGACCTCGCCAGGGCGGCGGATCTCGCCGTCGCCGGCGCCACCAAGAATTCCGGCCAGCGCTGCACCGCCGTCAAGCGCATCCTGGTGCAGGAGAAGGTCGCCGATCGCTTCGTGCCCCTGGTGCTCGAACGCGCCAAGGCCATCCGCTTCGGCGACCCCTTCGATCCAGCCACCCAGCTCGGCACGGTGGTGCATGAGAAGGCGGCCGCCCTGTTCGAAAAGCGCGTCCATATGGCGGCTGAGGCCGGCGCCGAGATCCTTTACGATCCCGGCCGCCAGGGCGCACTGCTGCCGCCGATCGTCGTCGACAGGGTGCCGCATGCGAGCGAGCTCGTCATGGAGGAAACCTTTGGCCCGATCGTCCCGATCATTCGCGCCCCCGATGACGACGAGGCCTTGATCGCACTGTCGAACTCGACGGCCTTCGGCCTGTCCTCGGGCGTATGCACCAACGACTTCCGGCGCATGCAGGCCTTCATCACCGGCCTCCGGGTCGGCACCGTCAATATCTGGGAAGTGCCGGGCTATCGCATCGAGATGAGCCCCTTCGGCGGCATCAAGGATTCGGGCAACGGCTACAAGGAAGGCGTGATCGAGGCGATGAAGTCCTTCACCAACGTCAAGACCTTCTCATTGCCGTGGTAGCGCTTCATGCCCGAGACCTTTGATCTTGCCGTGGTCGGGGCCGGCATTGTCGGCCTCGGCCATGCGCTGGCAGCCGCCCGGCGCGGGCTGCGGGTCGTGGTCGTCGATCGCGACAGCGCGGCCAATGGTGCCTCCATCCGCAATTTCGGCCTGGTCGTCGTCAGCGGCCAGACGCCGGGTCTTTCCTATCGACGCGCCCGGCGCAGCCGGGAGGTCTGGCTTGCGACGGCGGCCGAGGCCGGGATCGACATCCTCCATCGCGGCATGGTGATCGCCGCCCAGCGCCCCGAGGCGCTCGACGCCATCGCGGCGTTCTGCACCACGCCCGAAGGCGCCTCATGCCAGGCCTTGACGGCAGCCGAACTGGCGGAGCGCGAGCCCTCCCTCGCCGGTTCCGGCGCAATCGGCGGCTTCTTCAGCCCGCATGAATTGCGGGTCGAATCCTCCCTCGCCTTGCCCCGCCTCGTCGAATGGCTCCGGACGCGTCACGACGTCAGCTTCCGCTTCGGCACGGCGGTACGGGGGGTCGAACCCGGCCGGCTTCGCACCAGCGTGGGGGATATTGCGGCCTCGCGCATCGCGATCTGCCCGGGCGATGATCTTGCCACCCTTTTCAGCGAGACGATCGCAGAATACAGGGTGCGGCGCTGCAAGCTGCAGATGCTGCGCCTCGCCGATCCCGGCTTCAGGCTCAATTCGGCGCTGATGTCCGATCTCAGCCTCCTGCGCTACGGTGCCTTTGCCGCAATGCCGGAAACGGCGGCGCTGCGCCGGCGGCTCGAAAGCGAGCGGGCAAGCGCCCTGGAGAATGGCGTTCATCTCATCGTCACCCAATCGGCCGATGGCTCCCTGGTCGTGGGCGATTCACATCATTACGGCACCACGCCGGATCCCTTCGCCTCCACCGAAGTCGACGCCCTGATCCTGGCCGAATACGAGGCTCTGTTCCGCGCGTCGCCTCCCCGTGTCACCGCCCATTGGGTCGGCACCTACGCGTCCTCGTCGAAAGACGAGGCGCTGCGCCTGAACCCCTGCGACGGCGTAAGGCTGGTGATCGTGACCAGCGGCACGGGTGCGAGCACCGGTTTTGCTCTCGGCGAGGAGACGATTGCCGAGCTTTTTGGAGACTGAAGAGGGAGCGGGCTCGGCCCGGCTGTGAAGCGCCATGACCCTGATCCATACCGAGGGCGAATCCAATACCGCCCAGGCGCGGCATGACTGGAACGCCCGGCAGCATCACGCTGCCTCGGCCGCGCTGCTGCAGCGCGATGCCGACGTCTTCCTGCATCAGAGCCTGTCCAGCCCCTGCGTGTCGACCATCGCCAAGGCCGAGGGCATCTGGATCGAGGACCTCGCCGGCCGGCGCTACATGGATTTCCACGGCAACAGCGTCCATCACGTCGGCTATGGGCATCCGCGCCTCAAGGAAGCGATCCGGGCGCAGATGGATGAGCTGCCCTTCGCCCCCCGGCGCTTTACCTGCGAGACGGCGGTCGAACTGGCCGAAACGCTGGCCGAACTCACGCCGGGCGATCTCGGCAAGGTGCTGTTCACCACGGGCGGCTCGGATGCCATCGAGGTCGCGCTCAAGCTGGCACGTGCCGCGACCGGCCGGTTCAAGACCTTGTCCTTCTGGGATGCATTCCACGGCGCCGGTTTCGGTGCCTCCAGCGTCGGCGGCGAGGCGACGTTCCGTTCGGGTATTGCCGGGCCCCTCCTGCCGGGCAGCGAACATGTCGCGCCGTGGGCCCTGCATCACTGCCCCTATGGCACGAATTCGCTGGAGGAGTCGGCCCGCGCCTGCGCCAGCATGATCTCCTATGTCCTGGCCCGCGAAGGCGACATCGCCGCCTTCATCGCCGAACCCATGCGCGCGACCCCGCTCGTTCCCGCGCCGGGGTTCTGGAAAAGCGTGCGCGAAGCCTGCGACCGGCATGGCACGCTGCTGATCTTCGACGAGATTCCGACCGGCCTCGGCAAGACCGGCAAATTCTTCGCCTCCGAACATGACGGCGTCACCCCCGACATCCTGGTGCTCGGCAAGTCGCTGGGTGGCGGCATCCTGCCCATCGCCGCCGTCATCGCCCGTCGCGGCCTCGATGTCGCCGGCGACTATGCGATCGGCCACTACACCCATGAAAAGAACCCGGTCACCACCCGGGCCGCGCTGACCACCATCGCCATCATCCGCGAGGAGGGCCTCCCCGAACGCGCCAGGGAACTGGGCGATCACGCCATGAACCGCATGCGCGAGCTGATCGCCCGCTCCCCGCATGTCGGCGACGTGCGCGGCCGAGGATTGATCTTCGGCGTCGAGCTCGTCGAGGACCGGCAGGGGCTTCAGCCCAATCACGCCCTGGCCGAGCGGGTCTATTATCGCTGCCTGGAAAACGGCCTCTCTTTCAAGATCAGCCAGGGCAATGTGCTGACGCTGTCGCCGCCGCTGACCATCGCCAGGGCAGACCTCGACCGCGCGCTCGGCATCGTCGAAGAGGCGGTCCTGGCGGGATGAGGGCGCGATGGTGAAGGCGGTCAGGACCGACGGGGAACTCGAATGCCCCGCCGTCGATGCGGGGCTCAGGGCTCATGGCGTCGAGCTCGCCATCCTGCCGGAAGGCATTTCGGAAGGCGATCTATGCGCGGCCATTGCCGACGCCGACCTCTTGCTGATGTGCTACACGCCGATCACCGCCCGGGTGATCGAAGCCGCGCCCCGGCTGAAGGGCATCGTCAAATATGGCGTCGGCATCGATGCGATCGACATCCCGGCGGCCATGGCGCGGGGCATCCCCGTGGTCAACATACCCGATTATGCCGAGGAAACGGTGGCCGAAGCCGCCTTCGCCCTGATGATCGCGCTCGCCAGACGCTTGCCGGCCATCACCCATGCGGTTGCCGAACAAGGCTGGGTCTGGCCGGAGGCGCGCTGGCTCGGGCGCGATATCGCCGGCGCGACGCTGGGCCTGGTCGGCTGCGGCAGGATCGGCCGCAGCCTTGCCCGCATGGCCGGGGCCGGCTTTCGCGCCCGCGTCCTCGGCTATGATCCCTATCTCGACGCCGCAGCCATGCGCGGGGCCGGTATCGAAAAGGTCGATGCCTTGCCTGACCTGTTGGCCGCAAGCGATTTCATCTCGATCCACACCGTGCTCAACCAGAGCACGCGGGGCATGATCGGAGCGGCGGAACTCGCCTGCATGAAGCGGACCGCCATCCTGATCAACGTGTCGCGCGGCGCACTGGTCGACGAAGCAGCCCTGGTCGATGCGGTGATGGAAGAGCGCCTGGGCGGCGTCGGCCTCGATACCTATTCGCTCGAACCCTTGCGCAAGGCCGGCCACCCGATGAGCCCGCTCTATCGTCATGACAACGTCATCCTGCTTCCGCATCTTGCTTTCTTCACGGTCGAAGCCATGCAGCGCCTGGAAGCGGACACCTTGACCCGCTGCGAGGAGATCCTTCAGGGCCGGCCGGTGACGGTTCGTTCCAACGACCCCCGCCTGCGAGCACAGCGCGCCGGCATTCGGTTTGCCTGAAGCATTTTGCGATCCGGCGGCAATCGCAAAGACCTGTCGAAACAAAGAGTTGGGGGCAAGAGCACGCTCGTGCTGGGGCGTGCCTTGCTCGTGGAAACGCGTGAAATTGCGGCCTCGACCCAACCATAAGCCTGACCTTTCATTGCATAAGATAAATAGATTTTACTTATCGGACGCTTGAAAACACATTTCGCTAAGGCGTTCGGCTCCGGCCGCGGCAAGAGACAGGCAAAAGCGAAGAAAGCCGCCAAACGCTCACATCCGTCCCGAGAGGAGAACGTCATGAAATCCAGGTTCGCCCTGATTGCAGCCCTGATGTTAGCCGGCATGGCCGTTCCGGCCCATGCCGATGGCGTGGTCACCATCTACAGCGCCGATGGGCTGCACGACGGCACGCCGAGCTGGTTCGGCGATCAGTTCGAAGCCTTCACCAAGGCGACCGGCATCGAGGTCCAATATGTCGAAGCGGGATCGAGCGGCGTGGTCGATCGCCTGGCCAAGGAAAAGTCCAACACCCAGGCCGACGTGCTGGTGACGCTGCCGCCCTTCATGCAGAAGGCCGCTGCCGACAGCCTGATCGAAGCCTATAACCCGGCCGGAGCCGACAAGATCGAGGCCCGCGACAAGGACGCCGGCGGCCGCTTCTATGCCCTGGTGAACAACTACCCCAACTTCATCTACAACGCCGAGGTCCTCAAGCAGCCTCCGGCGAAATATGAGGATCTCCTCGATCCCAAATTCAAGCAGAAGCTGCAATATTCGACACCGGGACAGGCCGGTGACGGCACGGCCTTCATGCTGCAGACCTTTCATGCCTTCGGCAGCAAGGAGAAGGGGCTCGACTTTCTCAAGAAGCTCCAGGCCAACAATCTCGGCCCTTCCGCCTCGACCGGCAAATTGACTGCGCTGGTCAACAAGGGCGAGCTCTACGTCGCCAATGGCGACATGCAGATGAACCTGTCCCAGCAGGCTGACAATCCCAACATCCAGATCTTCGTGCCGGCAGGCCCCGACGGCAAGAAGACGTTGTTCGCCCTGCCCTATTACATCGCCTTGGTGAAGGGCGCGCCCAACTCGGAAAATGGCAAGAAACTCATCGACTTCCTGCTGTCCGCGGAAGCGCAGAAGCAGGTCAGCGTCGTCGCCAAGGGCCTGCCCGTGCGCAATGACGTCAAGCCCGAGGACGAGAACTACAAGAAGCTCCAGGCCATGCTGCAGGGTGTCGAGATCTGGAGCCCGGACTGGGTGGGCGTGCTGTCCGGATTGAAGGACAATGTCGCTGCCTACAATTCAGCCATTTCGAGCAATTGAGAGCCGACAGGGCGATGGCGAGCGCGCAGTTGAAAACCGGTCCGGGCACCGAAGCCAAGACCGCCGCTCCCGGCGGCAGTCGCATCGGCTTCGAGGACGTCTCGGTTACCTATGGTAATCTGACGGTTCTGCATTCCCTCACGCTGACCGTGAATCCGGGCGAGGTCGTCGCCCTGATCGGCCCCTCGGGCTCAGGCAAGACAACGGCGCTGCGCGCCGTTGCAGGCTTCGTACGGCCCTCCTCGGGCCGGATCATGATCGGCGAGCGCAACGTGACGCATCTCGCCCCCTATGATCGCAAGATCGGCATGGTGGTGCAGAACTATGCCCTGTTCCCGCATATGCGCGTCGACGAGAACGTCGCCTTCGGCCTGCGGGCCCATGGCGCCCGCGAAGACGTCATCCGCCAGCGCGTGCCCGAATGCCTGGCGATGGTGGGCATGTCCGCCTATGCGCGGCGCTTTCCGCGCGAGCTTTCGGGCGGGCAGCAGCAGCGTGTCGCCATCGCCCGTGCCCTGGCGCCACGGCCGCAGGTCCTGCTGCTCGACGAGCCGCTTTCGGCCCTCGATGCCCAGATCCGCCGCGCCATGATCGACGAAATCGCCAAGCTTCATACCAGCCTGCCCAACCTGACGGTGCTCTACGTCACGCATGACCAGTCCGAAGCCCTTACGCTGGCCAACCATATCGGCATCATGCGGGACGGCAAATTGCGCGCCTTCGGCACGTCCCAGTCCCTGTTCCGCAATCCCCCGAACCGTTTTGCGGCGGAATTCCTGGGCCGGGCGAATCTGATGCCGGTCAAGGACCTGCAGCCGACCGAGAACGGGCATGCCCGGGTGAGTTTCGGCGACACCTTTCTCTTCGCCCGCAACCATCACCGTCTCGCCGGCGGTAGCGACTGCCTGCTCTGCGTCCGGCCGCACGATTTCCGCTTTACCCGGGCGACCTCCGAGCCCAATGCCCTCAAGGCTACCGTACTGAGCGTGCAATGGCAGGGCGATGTCCAGAACATCACCTTCGAAACGGGCGGGCACACGGTTCGCATGACGACGCCGCCGATGGCCGATCCGCCGCAGGCCGGCGAGAGCGTGCGCATCCATTTCGAGCCCGGTGACGTCACGCTGGTTCCAGAGGATCCCGCCCATGGCTGACATTGCGCTCGGCGCGGCCCCGGCGCGGCGCAATCTCGACGGGTTCTGGATCCTGCCGCCTCTTCTCGTGCTGGCGCTGCTGTTCTTCTACCCCCTCGCCCTCATCATCCGCGCCTCGCTCGGGGACGGTCCGCCCTCGCTCGCCACCTTCGAGCAGGTCCTCGGCTCGCGCCAGTTCGTCGACGGGCTCTACCACACCATCGTCATCGCGATCTGCTCCACCATCGGCTGCCTGCTGCTGGGCTTCGTCCTGTCGGTGGTGTTCGCCTTCGTGCCCTTTCCCGGCGCCAAACTTGCAGGCCGTCTGATCGACACGGTGATCGCACTGCCGACCTTCCTCGTTACCCTTGCCTTCACCTTCATATATGGCTCGGCCGGCATTCTCAACGAAACGCTGATGCACGCCTTCGCCCTGCAGCTGCCCCCCATCGACTTTCTCTATTCGCAATGGGGGGTCGTGCTGGCGGAGGTGACTGTTTACACGCCCTTCGTCATGCGCCCGCTCCTCGCCACCTTCTCGCAGATCGATCATGCCCAGATCGAGGTGGCAAGCAGCCTCGGCGCCCGGCCCCTGCGCATCGTGCGGAAGGTCATCTTCCCGGCCGCCCTGCCGGCCCTGGTCGCCGGCGGGAGCCTATGCCTGCTGCTCACCGTCAATGAATTCGGCATCGTGCTGTTCATCGGCGCCAAGGACGTCATCACCCTGCCGCTGCTGATCTACAGCAAGGCGATCCAGGAGTTCGACTATGCGACCGCCTGCGTCATTGCCGTGGTGAACATCGCGCTCTCGCTCGGCCTCTACACGCTCTATCGCATCATCGTCGCTCACTTCGGAGGCAGCAATGCTGGTGTGGTCTAAAGCCGAGCGTGGGGCCGTTTGGGCGGCCGTGGTGCCGCTCTTCCTCCTCGTCTACGGCCTGCCGATCGGAGTGATCGTCCTCGCCAGCTTCAGCGGGCAGTGGAACGACATCCTGCCCTCGCACCTGACCACCCAGCATTATGCCGACGCCTTTCGCACGGCATCCTTCGCTTCGCTCAAGGCCAGCATCCTCACAGGCATCATCGCCAGCCTGGCGGCGCTCGTCTGCGGCACCTGGGCGGCCCTGGCGCTTCGCCGTTTCAAGCCCTTGCCCAAGCGCGTGCTCGACCTCTTCTTCTTCGTGCCGAGCGCGGTTCCCTCCGTCTCCATCGGCCTCGGCCTGCTGGTCGCCTTCAGCCAGCCGCCCTTCCTGCTCAACGGCACGCGGCTGATCGTCCTGATCGCACATTTCATGCTGATTGCGGCCTTCACCTACGGCACGGTCACTGCCGGCCTTGCCCGCCTTCCGATCGACTGCGAACAGGTTGCCGAGAGCCTGGGCGCCCGCCCCTTCTACCGACTGCGGCGCGTGACGCTGCCCTTGCTCACGCCCTATCTGATCGCCGCCTTCAGCCTCTCCTTCGCCCTGTCGATGGGAGAGCTCGGGGCAACCGTCATGGTCTATCCGCCGGGCTGGGTCACCCTGCCGGTTCGCATCTTCTCGCTATCGGACCGCGGCGCGATCTTTGATGCTGCCACGCTGACGACGATCTTGGGTGCCGCGACCCTGATCGTGCTGATCACCTTGACGCGTATCTCGAGCAGGGTGATGTCGAGGTGACGCAGGACCTTGCAAGGCCCTCGCCCTCATTGCGCCAGGTGGCGGCCCTGCCCGTCCGGATCAAGGCCGGACGCCTGGAGACCTGCCTTGTGACGACCCGCACGACAAGGCGGTGGACCTTGCCGAAGGGCTGGCCGATCAAAGGGCGCAAGGATCCCCAGGCGGCAAGGATCGAAGCAAAGCAGGAAGCCGGCCTTGTCGGCAAGGCCGACAAAAAGCCGATCGGCACCTATCCCTACTGGAAACGCCTCGATACCCATTTTGCCCTGGTCGAAACCACCGTCTATCGCGTCGAGGTCAAGGCGACCTTGAAGAAATGGAAGGAGCAGGGCCAACGCGAGGTTCAATGGGTGCCGCTGGAGGAAGCGGCGCTTCTCGTCGCCGAACCAGGTCTTGCCCGCTTGCTGCGCGACCTGACCCATCGAGCCTAACTATGCGCGGTCCCCCGCCTCGCCAAGACTGCGAACGTTGCTCCAGGCCACCACCAATCGATCCGCAAGATGAGCAGCGAGAGCGCTAACCTCAAGAGCGCCGGTCTCCTGGACCCGCCACGCGCGCAGATGCCAATCCTCTATCCGCCGCCATGATCGAGGACTACAACAAGGCGATGCTGCCGCCTCGTGCACGACAGAGCTGGTGATCCACACGACCGCCAACGACAAGGCTCGAATTGCAGCTCGCATGTGTCTGTTCGTATTCTCCCTGCTGATGCTGGCTAGACCATCTCATGAATGAACATCAGGTTCACAAGATCTTCCAGATCGGCATTCTCCTGAAAGGGGCACATGCACTGATAGAATGCGTCGGCGGCATCGCCCTTGCTCTGATCAGCACCAATACAATTCGGGCTTTCGTCAACTGGGTCACGCAAGAGGAGCTGATCGAAAACCCGCATGACTTCATCGCGGGCCACCTATCCGCCTTCGCCCAGAATTTTTCCATCGAGACGAAGCATTTCTACGCATTCTATCTACTGGGCCATGGCGTGGTGAAACTGGCGCTGGTCATCGGCTTGTTGAAGGGCAAGCTTTGGTCGTATCCGGCATCGCTGATCGTGCTCGGGCTTTTCATCGTCTACCAGCTCTATCGTTTCTCCTACACGCATGGTGCCGGGCTGATCGTCCTCACCATCCTGGACGTCGTGGTGATGGGGCTGATCTGGCACGAATACCGTCTCATGCGTCGCCATATGCCCACCCAATAAAGCTCCGATCATTCACGCGTCCCGGAGAGCTGCGCGCGAACCGGCAGCAAGACGATGAGGGTCACAAGCGAGAAAACAGCTCCTGCGAGAAAAGTGGCTTGCGGTCCGGCCAGGTCCCATAGGGCTCCTGCTATCACGCTGGCGACGAGCAGCGCGAGGCCGGTAACCAGATTGAACAGGCCGAAGGCGGTGCCGCGCAGTTCGGCGGGCGCGGCTTCGGCAATCAAGGTGGCCAGCAGCCCCTGAGTGAACCCCATATGCAGCCCCCAGAGCGCCACACCCAGGCACACGCCCATGACGCCGGAAGCGAAGGCGAGCACTAGGTCGGCAACAACCAGCAGCACGAGGCCGATGGCGAGGATCGCCACCCGGTCCATCCGATCGGAAAGGATGCCGGCCGGATAGGCCGAGAGCGAATAGGCAAAGGCCATGATCACCAGCACAATCGGCACAAGCGCCAGGGGCAGACCGGCCGACTGGGCGCGCAGGACGAGAAACGCTTCGGAAAAGCGGGCAAGCGTGAAGATCGCCGCGACGGCAACCACCCACCAATAAGCCGTTCCGAGGCGGCGCACCTCGTCGCGCCGCAGTGGCATGCGGACACGGCGCAGGTCCTGCGGTCGCTCGGGCTCTTTGACCACGACCAAGAGGAGGCCGACGGACAGGAACGCCGGCACGACGGCAATCCAGAACACGAGCTGGAAGTGATTGGCCGTCATCCACATCAGGCCGATCGCCAGGAGCGGGCCTGCAAAGGCGCCGATGGTATCCAGTGATTGGCGCAGACCGAAGCTCGCGCCGCGCAGATGCGGCGGCGCAAGATCGGCGACCAGGGCATCGCGGGGTGCACCCCGGATACCCTTGCCGATACGATCGACGAACCGCGCCGCGACCAGCCAGTCGATCGAATTCGCCAGGGGAAAGACCGGCTTGGTGAGAGCGGCCAGACCATAGCCGAGAGCAGCCAGGAATTTTCGCTTTCCCAGCCAGTCGCTGAGAGCGCCCGAGAACACCTTGGTGATCGAGGCCGTCGCTTCCGCGATGCCCTCGATGAGGCCGACGGCAAGCGTGGACGCGCCGAGCACCGTGACCATGTAGACCGGCAGGAGCGCGTGGATCATCTCGGACGAGACATCCATCAGCAGCGACACGAAGCCGAGCGCCCAGATGCCGGCTGGAATACCGCTGCGCGGCGGAGAAGGCGTCATGGTTTGGGCTGTCCTCCGATCGGCCATCTCAGCGGTTCTCGTCCTGTGCCTCGAAGACGCGCTGGGCGTAGCTGTCGAGCAGCGCCTCGCAGGCATGCAGGCGCTCGGCCGCCTCCCCGGCGAGCGACGCACCGTAGAAATCGAGTTTCCTGATCTTCTCGAGCCACCCCTGGAGCTTCTTGAGGTCGGTGTCCTCTTCCTCCAGTTCGGCATAGGTGAACTTGTTGATCGCAATTTCCTTGGCGATTTCCTTTTCGAAATCGGCGCATCGCCCCAGGAATTCGCGATATTGCTCGTCCCGATCGTCCTTGAAGCGGCTTACGACTTTCTCTTCCTGCCCTTGATCGAGCGCAACCGTCTCCAGGATCACGCAATCCCCCGACAGGTCGGCGATATCGTTCTCGATCATCTTCAGGCGGCGGATGTGGTCATTGGTCTTGGGCAGGAGACACACGCCGTTCTGCAGATAGACCGCCCCCATCCCCTTGAGCCGCCGCCAGAGCGCGATACGCCGGGCAGCCGGCTCGGGTGGCACCTTGTACGTTAGCAACAACCAGGAAAGCGAAACCATGGAGCTCATTTTGATGAAACAGTCGTAACATTTCAACTGCAATCACGATGGTATCGCTTCTCCGCCGGAACAGCTGCTGGATGGCTCACGGGAGGAAGGCAACCAAGCCCGGCCTAGGCCATTCCGCCCGCAATCATTGGGACGTATCGATCCAGCGCCCTTCGACGCCGGATCTTTGTATCGCCTCGACCAGCGACTGGATGCGATGGCCGGCCTTGAAACCGAAGGGCTCGGGCCGTTTGCCGGCAATGGCGTCGACGAAGCCCGCGATCTCGATCGCCTTGAGGTCGTTGAAGCCGAGCTGGTGGCCAGGAGCAACGCAGAACGCTCCATAGGGGGCGTGGTCTGGGCCGGCCTCGATGCGGCGGAAGCCACGGCGCCCCTGCCGGTCGGACGTATCGAAGAAATGGAGCTCGTTGAAGCGCTCCTGGCTGAAAATCAGGGCTCCTTTGGTGCCATAGACTTCGAAGTCATGCTGCATCTTGCGGCCCGTGGCGATCCAGCTCGCCTCCAGACTGCCGGACGCGCCGCTGGCGAACCGCAGGAAGGCGCGGCCGAGATCGTCGACCTCGACATTCCGTCGGCCTCCCTTGCCATCGGGCCGGCTGGCGATCACGGTAACGCTGTCGCCCTGCACACGTTCGATCGGTCCGAGCAGGAACTCCGCCGTCGCCAACGCATGACTGCCCAGATCCGCCAGGGCTCCGCCGCCGGCCGGATCGTGCCGGAAGGTGAAAGGGCTTTCGGCGTCGGCCATGTAGTCCTCGGCGTGAATGCCCCGATAGCTGCGGATCTCGCCCAACTCACCGCCACGGATCATCTCGCGGGCGAGCGAGAACAAGGGATTGCACAGATAGTTGAAGCCGACCTGGGTACGGACACCGGCAGCTTGTGCGGCCTGCGCCATCTCGGCGGCATCGGCCGCGGTGGTGGCAAGGGGTTTTTCGCAATAGACGTGCTTGCCGGCCGCCAACGCGGCGAGCGCCATCCGCTTGTGCAGCGCATTGGGAGCGGTGATGTCGATCACGTCGATATCGGGATCGGCGATCAGGGTTTTCCAGTCGCCCGACGACGTGCTGAAGCCGAGCGTCTGCGCCGCAGCGGCGGCCAGTTCCTCGCTGCGGTCGGCGACCGTGTGCAGCACGATGTCATAGTCGAGGTCGAAGACCCGCTGTGCGGCTGCAAAGCCGAAAACATGGGTCTTGCCCATGAAACCCGTGCCGATGAGGCCGATTCTGAGTTGCTGCTTAGGAGTTGGCATTGAGCTGTTCTTTGTTGACGACAAGGGCCGGGTCGATGGTGCCGGAAAAGAAATCGAGCACGTTCTGCACCGAAGAAATGGCCATCCGCTCGGCGCACTCAGCCGTCAGGCCGGCGATGTGCGGCGTCAGGATGACCTCATCGAGCCCGAACAAGGGGTGATCGGCAAGAGGAGGTTCGTCATCGAAAACATCAAGACCGGCGGCCGAAATCCTTCCCTGGCGCAGTGCCTCCAGCAGGGCCGCCTCGTCAACCACGCCTCCGCGCGCAGTATTGACGACAATTGCGGAGGGTTTCATTGCCGCGAGTTCCCCGGCACCGATCGTCGGGCAGGCGGCCTTGGGCACATGCACCGATATGGCGTCGGCCCAGCCCAATCCGACGGCAAGGTCATCGACGGGAGCAACCGGCCCCTCCGGCCAGCCGGCGGCCTGCAGGTACGGGTCATATGCCCTGATCTCCATGCCGAAGACTCCGGCATATCGGGCAAGCTGGCGCCCCGTCCGGCCAAATCCCATGATGAGAAGGCGTTTTCCGGATAGTTCGGTCGCTTCGAGCCTGTTGCGCCAGGTCCAGTTGCCTTCGCGCACGCTGGCATCGGCCCGCAGCAGCTTCTTGGCGCAGGCGAGCAGCAGCAGCATCGCGTGCTCGGCCACCGAGACCGAATTGACATCGCCCACGATCGCAAGCGCGATGCCCCTGCCGTTCAGTGCGGGCAGGTCGACGGCGTCATAGCCGACGCCGTGCCGCGAAACGATCTTGAGCCTGTCGGCCTGCGCGATGATGGGGGCCGAGAGAGGTTGCGTGCGAATGACCAGGCCGTCCGCAGCGGCGATGAAAGGGGCGTAGCTTTCCTCCGAGACCTCTTCGACATAGTCGAACGTCACCTCGGGAGCATCACGCAGCAATGCGATTCCGCTCGGATGCAATTTGCCGGCGACGAGTACGTGCGGCATCGTTTCCTCCGGCCCAGCGCTGGTGGCTGGTTCTGTCGAACGTTTCATGCCCGCGATGGGGGGAGCGCCATCATGCTCGCTCATGAGCGGGAGCCTGCCTCCTGCAAGGCATTTCGCAATGGTGATTGCAAATATGTTGCATTGTCAATAATCATTTCGTAAGCAATGGAAAAATCGCGGTTGCGTGGGAGGAACACGATGCCGGCAACACTCCGCCTCACCATGGCCCAGGCCCTGGTCCGTTATCTGTGCAATCAGTTTACAGTCGTAGAGGGCGCGAAAGTTCCGCTCTTTCCAGGTGTTTTCGCGATCTTCGGGCATGGCAACGTCACCTGCCTGTCGGAGGCCCTGGAGGCGGTCAAGGACACTTTGCCGACCTGGCGCGGCCAGAACGAGCAATCGATGGCCCTGGCGGCAATCGGCTTCGCCAAGGCCAAACGCCGACGCCAGATCATGGTGGCGGCGAGCTCGATCGGCCCCGGTGCGCTCAACATGGTCACCGCGGCCGGCGTCGCCCATTCCAACCGCCTGCCGGTGCTGCTGCTCTCCGGCGACACTTTCGTCAATCGCCGCCCCGATCCCGTCATGCAGCAGGTGGAGCATTTCGGTGACCCCACCATCAACGTCAACGACGCCTTCAAGGCCGTGACGCGCTATTGGGACCGCATCGTCCATCCCGAGCAGATCATCTCCTCGCTGCCGCAGGCCGTCGGCGTGCTGCTGGATCCGGCCGATTGCGGGCCCGCCTTTGTCGCGCTGCCGCAGGACGTCCAGGAAATGGCCTGGGACTATCCGGAAGCGTTCTTCGAGCCTGCCGTGCACAAGATCCCAAGGCCGCGCCCGGATCGCGATCGCCTCCAGGAAGCCGTGAAGATCCTGCAACAGGCAAAGCGGCCGCTCATCATTTCAGGCGGCGGCGTGCGCTATTCCGGCGCCGAAAAGGCCCTGGCCGAGTTTGCCGCGAAGCGGGGCATTCCGCTCGCCGAGACCATTGCCGGCAAGGGCGCGCTCACCCATGACCATCCCGCCCATGTCGGGCCGATCGGCATCGTCGGTTCGACTTCCGCCAATGCCCTGGCCAGCGAGGCCGATGTGATCCTCGCCATCGGCACGCGCCTGATGGATTTCACCACCGGCTCCTGGACCGCCTTCTCGCAGACGGCGAAATTCATCTCGATCAACGCGGCGCGCTGGGATGCCACCAAGCATCGGGCGCTGGCGGTGGTCGGCGATGCCCTGGAAACCGTCGGGGAATTGGCGGATGCACTTGGCGATTGGACGGCGCCGGCGGCCTGGACGCAGAAGGGCGTGGCGGAATTCGCCAAATGGAATGCCATGCTCGATGGCTTCCAAAAGCCTACCAACGAGCCGGTCCCCACCTACGCACAGGTCGTCGGGGTGGTGAATGCCAAGGCCGGCAACCGGGACCTGCTCATCACCGCTGCCGGCGGCCTGCCCGGCGAAGTCATGAAGAACTGGCGGGTCAAGGAGCCCAACACCTTCGACTGCGAGTTCGGCTTTTCCTGCATGGGCTATGAGATCGCCGCGGGCTGGGGCGCGGCAATGGCCGATCCGACGCGCACGCCGATCGTCATGGTCGGCGACGGCACCTACATGATGATGAACTCGGACATCTATTCGACCGTTCTGAGCGGCCACAAGATCATTGTGATCGTCTGCGACAATGGCGGCTATGCCGTGATCAACCGGCTGCAGAATGCCAAGGGCGGAGCTTCCTTCAACAATCTGATCAAGGATTGCCGGGTGAAGGAGCCCTTTGCGGTCGACTTCGCCAAGCACGCCGAGGCGATGGGCGCCCTGACCCGGCAGGTGGACAGCCTTGCCGATCTCGGCCCCGCCATCGAATGGGCGCAGAACAACGACCGGACCACGGTCATCTCCATCGTTTCGGACGCCTTCACCTGGACGCCGGGCGATGCCTGGTGGGATGTCGGGGTTCCCGCCACGAGCGAGAGGAGCGAGGTACGCGAGGCGCATGCCTCTCAGCTTGACGGGCGCAAGCGCCAGCGTGTCGGGGTATGACGGACGCATATTGCGAGCAGCCGGGACTATCCTGCTTCCCAGGGCTGTCCTTTGGATGTGATCGACCTCGATTTCCATCGATGCAGATTTGGAGAACCTCATGAAAGCCCGACTTGGCATCGCACCGATTGCCTGGTGGAATGATGACCTGCCCGAACTCAGTGACGACGTGTCGCTCGACGAGTGCCTGCGTCAGGCCCGCGAGGCGGGCTTTACAGGAATGGAGACGGGCCGTCGTTTTCCGATGGATCCCGCGGCGCTCAAGCCCGTCCTGGACAAACACGGCATGAGCGTTTGCGGCGGCTGGTTCTCGGGCCTGCTGCTTGACGGCGATCTCGAGGTGGAAAAGGAACGCATCGCCGGACAGATGGCCCTCTTCAAGGCGGTTGGAGCACCGTGCATCGTCTATGGCGAAACCGCCGGTACCATCCAGGGCAATCGCTCGGCGCCCCTGTCGACCAAACGGCGGTTGAGCGAGGAAGAGATCAAGGCCTATGGGCGCAAGATGACGATCTTCGCCGAATGGTGCGCCGGACAGGGCATGCCGATCAGCTACCATCATCACATGGCGGCGCCGATCGAGACCGAAGCCGAACTCGATCTCCTGATGAAGCACTCGGGAGACGCCTTGCCCCTGCTCTACGATGCCGGTCACATGGCTTTCGCCGGCGGCGACGTGCTGCGGGTGATCGACAAGCACCATGCCCGCATTTCCCATGTCCACACCAAGGATATCCGCGCCGCGGTGGTCGAAGGCCTCGATCGCACCAAAGAGAGCTTTCTCGATGCCGTGGTGAAGGGGGCCTTTACCGTTCCCGGAGACGGATCCCTCGATTTCGAGGCGATCGTGAAGCGGCTGGCCGCCCACGGCTATGAAGGATGGTTCGTCGTCGAGGCGGAGCAGGACCCCGTCAAGAGCCCGCCGCTGCAGATGGCCAGGATCGGGCACAAGGAATTGCTGCGGGTGATGGCCGCAGCCGGCTATTCGGTGGAGAATTGATGCCATGAACCGCATGGATGGAAAGATCTGCGTCGTGACCGGCTCGACGCAGGGGCTGGGGGCTGCGATCGCGCATGAGCTCGCCGCCGCCGGGGCCGCCGGCCTGGTCACGCTCGGCCGCAATGCCGCCAAGGGCCAGGCGGTGGCCGATGAAATCAGGGCGCGGACCGGCGTTCCCGTTCACTTCGTCAAGGCCGATGTCGCCGATGTCGGACAGTGCCGGCACGCCATTGCCGAGGCCGACCGCGTCTATGGCCGGGTGGATGTCCTCGTGAATGCCGCCGCCTGCACCGATCGCGGCACGATCCTCGATACCTCGCCCGAGTTGTTCGACCAGCTCTTTGCCACCAATGTCCGCGGGCCCTACTTCCTGATGCAGGAGGCGATGAAGCTGATGATCCGCGACAGCATCGCCGGATCGGTCTGCAATATCGGTTCGATTTCCGAACATGCGGGACAGCCTTTCATCAACGCCTATTGCGCTTCCAAGGGCGCCCTGGCGACGCTGACCCGCAATACCGCCTTTTCGGTGATGAAGAACCGCATCCGCGTGAACCAGCTCAATGTCGGCTGGATGTCGTCCGATCATGAGCGCGAACTGCAGGCGGCTTCCAGCGGCGATCCCGACTGGGAGGCCAAGGCCGCGGCAGCCCTTCCTTTCGGGCGGCTCGTCGATCCCGCCGAGGCGGCCAGGGCTGTCAACTTCATCGTCTCCGACGATGCCGGGCTGATGACGGGTGCCGTCATCAACTATGACCAGACGGTGTGGGGCGGATCAGCCGGCATGATGCCGGTACCCAATGAAGCCCTTTCCCTGGCATGATCGCCCCACGCGGAGGTGTATGGGCGACCGGAAGCGGCCCCTCGTGGGCCGCTGCTCTGTGCAAACACTCGCCTAGGGTTGCGTCACGATCGGGATGCGGGGGTCGGGAGCCTTCTGCAGGCGTGCCGCCAGCGCCGCCGTCAGGGACTGCGCCAGACACATGGGAGCCGCCAGCGATCGTGAAAACGTATATTGATGCTCGGGCACCGCGAACAGAACGGTTGCGTTCTTGGCGAGGGGCGAAAGGGTTGAATCCGTTATCGCCAGGATGGGCATGTCCCGGGCAGCCGCCTGCTCGACGATATTGACGACTTCGGTCGCATAAAACCGGAAAGAGACGGCAAAGAGCAGATCCGTGGGCCGCATGGTGCCGGCGATATGGGTGGAAAGGCCGCCGCTCGCATCGAGGAGAACGGTGCGCTTTCCCAGCATGGTCAGGATGTAGCGGGTGAGATCGACGATCGGCGCCGAGCGAAGCTGGCCGACCAGATAGATGGTGTCGGCCTTCTCCATCAGGTCGACGGCCTTTTCGATGGTCTCTCCCGTCGTCAGGTTCAGCAGCTCCTGCAAGGCGTCGATGTCGCGCAGGACCAGATCGTGCAGGAAGCCCCAGCCGCCGACATTCTCCCGGTCGCTCAGCTCCGACTCCAGGGCTTTGATTCTGGCCTGGAAGCCAGGGGCGGCCGTCGACAGGCGTCGCTGGAAGACCGCCTGCACCTCCTTGAAGCCCTTATAGCCCAGCATCTGGGCGAAACGAACGAAACTGGAGGCATGGATGCCGCAGGTGTCCGCGATGGCGTTGAGCGACATCACCGCGACATCATTGGGATTTTGGGTCAGGTAAACGGCTATATTCTGATAGGCCTTGCTCATCCCGTCATACTTGTCGTGGATGACCCGAATTAGGTCCTCGTAGTCTTGCGGGACACTGTCGGCGCCCATGAATATATCCTTCTCCAATCACCGGCAGCTTGGGAAAATGCCGCATGCAAATCGCGCTTTATCACAGGTATGCCGCGCAGCGTTAGCCACGCGGCATGTCCGGACTGCCCGCAGGATGGCCCGGAAGATCGACGGGCCTTGCAGGCTGTATGGAGCGACCTGGCTCCGTCAGTTGCCACCGCCGATGCAGGTGGCGACGTTTTCGGGTGTGCAGACGTCCAGGCCGGTATAGCTGGGATCCTTGGGCGGGGCCTTGCCGTCCTTGATGTCCTTGAGGAAATACATCGCCTTATAGCCCATCTCGAAGGGACGCTGGCCGACATTGCCGGAAGCCAGGCCTTCCTTGAGAAGGTCGATCTGCACGGGCAGCGTATCGGCAACCACCAGGGCAAGGGCGCCGGAGGCGATCTTGCTCTTATATTTGGTCGCCACCTGCCGATAGGCGTCGGGCAGGAATTCGGGGAAGCCGCCCGTCGGGATGAACGCATCGAGATCGGGATATTTGCCGAGCGTGTCTTCGAGCTGCTGCACCGATTTCGGGAAATCGTCATCGGTATAGAGCGGGCACCCGTCGACTTCGGTCCAGCCGTTCTGGCCGGTCAGGCGATCGCCCGGCGACTGGGCGCTCGGCTTGCCGGCAAGAGTATCGCGAATTCCCTGCATGCGTTCATTGTGGTTGGCGGCTGCCGCACCGCCGGACTGGATGCAGATCTTGCCGCCCTTCGGCTTGATCTTCATGGCAATCTTGGCGAGATTCACGCCGATCTCGTAATTGTGCGTACCGACATAGGCGACACGCTCGCCCTTGGCGTCGGGAAGCAAGTCGGAGTCCCAGGTCAGCACCGGAATCTTGGCCCCGGCCGCGCCCTGCAGCGCAGCGGCGATCGCCGGTGCATTGGCCACCGAGACGGCGATGCCGTCGACGCCCTTGGTGATGAGGTCCTGCACCATCTGCGCCTGTTCGTCGCCGCCGCCATGTTCGCCCGGGCCGACATAGAGGCATTCGATGGCGCCGTTGAGTTCCTTCTCCGCCTTCTTGCAGCCGGCCTGCGCCTGGTCGAAGAAGGGATTGTTGGTGTTCTTGGGGACGAGCGCGAAGGTCAGCTTGTCGGCGGCATGGGCGCCACCGGCCGTCGCGGCAAGACCAACGGCAAGGGCCGCCGAGGTCAGCAGATATTTGAGCATTGTCTCCTCCGGATGTTGTGCCCTCCGGGACGTGTCCGCGACACGCCCTTGGGGCGTTCACACGATGCCGGTTCGACCGGTCATTCGCGTCTCTTGCCGCGGATCCGCTCGAGCAGGACCGCAAGAACCAGGAAGCTGCCGACGAAAACGCCCTGCCAGTTGGAATCGACGCCGGCCATGAGCAGGGAATTGCGGATCACTTCGAGCAAAGCCGAGCCGATCAGCGCACCGAAGGCACCGCCCTCCCCGCCCATGAGATTGGCGCCGCCGATCACCGTGGAGGCGATGGCGCGCAGTTCATAACCCGTGCCCAGGGAGTTGATGGCCGAACCGGCCCAGCCGACGCTCAGAATCGCGGCGATGGCACCGCTGACGCCGGAAACGACATAGGCCTGCAGCTTGATGCGCTTGACCGGGACGCCTGTAAGGTTGGCGGCCTGTTCATTGCCGCCTATGGCGATCAGATGCCGGCCCCATGTCGTCATGCGCATGACCACGAAGAGCGCGAAAGTGAGTACGAGCAGCACCCAGACGGGATTGGCGATACCGAAAATCGCGCCGGCGCCGATGGCCTTGAAGGTCGGGCCGCCGGGACCGAAATTGTAGAGCATCTTGTTGCCGGACAGGACGACGGCGACCGAGCGGGCGGCCGAGAGCATGCCGAGCGTCACCACGAAGGGGGACAGGCCGACATAGGCGATGAGCCCGCCATTCACGGCACCGGCTATGCCGCCGGCGACGAGGCCGGCCAGCACGGCCGCATACCAGGGATTACCCGCCTCCAGCGTCAATCCGCAGACGACTGCGACCAGGCCCATGATCGAGCCGACGGACAAATCGATACCGCCGGTGACGATCACGGCGGTGGCACCGAGCGCCATGATGCCGATAAAGGCGAAGTTGCGGGTGATGTTGTAGAAATTGTCCTCGGTGGCGAAGCGCGGCTCGCGGATCGACATCACGATGCAGATGACGAGCAGTGCGACCGTCACCCAGAAGGCCTGGCTGGAGACGAGCGACTGCCACAATGATTTTTCCTTCGTCGTCAGGACCGACTCGATGGAAACATTGGCGGACACAGGCGCATTGGCCTGCTTGGAATGGTTGGAAGCATCCGTCATCGCAACCTCACGCTGCCTGGATTGCGCCGGTGATGAGACCCGTAACCTCTTCGGGCGAGGTTGCGGCTATGGGCTTGTCCGCCACTTTATGGCCGCGCCGCATGACGACGACGCGGTCGCAGACTTCGAAGACGTCGGGCATGCGATGGGAAATCAGCACCACCGAAATGCCGGCGTCGCGCAGGCGATGGATCAGCCCCAGGACCTCGGCAACCTGCCGCACGCTGATGGCGGCGGTGGGTTCGTCCATCAACACGATCTTGGCCTGCGACAGGCGCGTGCGTGCAATGGCCACCGCCTGGCGCTGCCCTCCCGACATCTGTCGGACCAGGTCGCGGGGGCGGGTTTCCGATTTGAGCTCGGCGAAGAGCTCACCGGCCTTCTTGATCATCGCCCCGTGATCGAGCCAGCGCAAAGGACCGACGCCCTTCTTGATCTCGCGGCCGAGGAATACGTTGGCGGCGGCCGAGAGGTTGTTGCACAGGGCAAGGTCCTGATAGACGACCTCGATCCCCTTGGCCCGGGCCTCCACCGGCTTGTGGAAATGCACCACCTCGTCGTCGAGCTTGATTTCACCGGAAGTGGGAGGGAAGTTGCCGGCGATCAGTTTGACCAAGGTGGATTTGCCGGCGCCGTTGTCGCCCATCAAGCCGACGATCTCGGCCCTGCCAATCGTCAATTCGACGTCTGTCAATGCCTTGATGGCGCCGAAGCTCTTTGAGACTGACTTCAGCTGCAGCAATGTCATGCCTCGCTCCCTCTTTCTTTTCTTGTTGCTCTATTCATGACGCATCAGCCGGCAGATGCCACCGGAAAAAAGGCGGCCGCCCGCGCTGGAAGAGCATCGACTTCATTGGGATCGAAAGATCCGTCGCCCGGCGATCCTGCTGCAAGCAAGGATGCTTTCGTGACGCCTGGCACGCATTGCGAATTTCCCCGTCCTGCCGCTGGTGCTTGCTTCTTTTTTGCAATTTCTATTTCATTTTCATTGTGATTGCAACAATTATTGCAAAGCCGGCGCGGCCGTCAAGGGCTATTGAAATGATAATTGACTAAAATTATTTTTATCAATAATCATTGCAAAAAATCGCACCGGTAGGTGCAGGGAGAGGAAGTCATGACAGCCAGGCAATCTCGGATGGAGGCCTATCCCAGGGCCGATCGTCGACTGAGGCTTGGCTTCGTCGGCGGCGGGCGCGGTGGCCAGGTCGGCGCTTGGCACGCCGCCGGCGCTCGTCTCTCCAACCGGTGGGACATCGTCGCAGGAGCGCTCTCGGCCGATCCGGCCACGGCCCGGGCATCGGGCCGGGACTGGTTCCTGGCCGACGACCGCATCTACGACGATTATCGCATCATGGCGCGGCACGAAGCCGCCCGCCCTGATGGCATCGATGCAGTTTCGATCTGTACGCCCAACCACACCCACTACGAGATCGCCCGTGCCTTCCTCGAGGCGGGCGTCAACGTCATCTGCGACAAGCCCCTGACGACGAGCCTGGACGAAGCCAAGGCCCTGATGACCCTCGAGAGGGATACGGGATTGGTCTTCGGCGTGACTTATGCCTTCGCGTTTCACGCCATGGTACGGCAGGCGCGGCACATGATCCTCGCAGGCCGGATCGGGCGGGTCCGCCAGGTCCATGTCGAGTATTTCCAGGAATGGTCCTGCCTGGAAGAAAAGCCGGCTGGCGGAGAGCTGCCCTGGCGCCAGGATCCGGCAAGGGTCGGCAAGGCGTCGGCGATCAGCGACATCGGTACGCACGCCTTTCATCTGGCGAGCTATGTCACGGCCGAACCGATCGTCGAGCTGAGAGCAGATCTGCATGTCTGCGGCCCCGCGCGCGGCCTGGAGGACACAGCCTTCATCAATATCCGCCTTGCCGGCGGCGCCCCCGGCACGCTCCTGGTCACGCAGGTCGCGCCCGGCAATTATTGCGCCCTGCGCTTGCGGGTCTATGGCGAGCGCGGCGGCATCGAATGGGACCAGGAAAAGCCCGAATATCTTCGGGTCAGTTATCTCGGGCAACCGGACGAGGTGATCGTCCGCGGCAAGAAAGGCGTGATGCTGCCTGGCGTCGGGAAAATGTCCACGCTGCCGAGCGGGCATGGCGAGGCGCTCAGCAATGCCTGGGCCAATCTCTACACCGAATTCGCCGTGGCGATCGAAGCGAGAGCCGCCAGGCGTTCCCTGCCGGCGGGCATGCTCGAATTTCCTACAGTGCAGGATGGCGCGCGCGGCGTGAACTTCATTCAGGCCGCGGTGGAATCCCATGAAAAGGGCGGTGTCTGGACGCCGTGCTGGCTGACCTAGCGCCCTGCTATCGAAAATCGGGAGGAAGAAATGAGCGTCAAATTGGGGATCGTCGGCGTTGGCGTGATGGGCGCCGATCATGCCCGCACGATCGCATCGCAGGTGGCCGGCGCCAGCATTCGCAGCATCTACGATGCCAATGCCGAGCGCGCCAGGCAGATTGCCGACGAGGTCGGCGCTACCGATGTTGCCGGCGACCCTCTCCGTCTCATTGGCGATCCTCAGGTCGATGCCGTGCTGATCGCCTCGCCGGACAGCACCCACAAGGAGCTGTCCCTTGCCTGCATCATGGCCCGCAAGCCGGTGCTGTGCGAAAAGCCTCTGGCCTCGACCTCGCAGGAATGCCTCGAACTGATCGATGCCGAGATAGCGGCAGGCGTGCGTCTGGTCCAGGTGGGCTATATGCGCCGGTTCGATCCCGCCTATGTCGCGATGAAGGAGCAACTCCTGGCGGGCAGGCTCGGCAAGCCTCTGCTGTTTCATTGCATCCATCGCAATGTCGCCGCGCCACCCTGGTTCGATGGCGGCATGGCCCTTGCCAATTCGGCCGTGCACGAATTCGACATCATACGCTGGATGCTTGCCGGCGACCTGACCGCCATTTCGGTGTTCCGGCCCGGCGAAGTTTCCACCCAAACGCCCGGCGCGCCCGTCTTTCTGGTGCTGGACGGGCCGGGTGGCACCCTGGCGACCATCGAGGTCTTCAACGATGCCGTCTATGGCTACGACGTCAGGGGCGAACTCGTGTGCGAGAAGGGCACGATCGAGCTGCAGCGGCCGGTGCATGCGCTCGTCAACCACGCCTTGTCGCAGGGGGCGAGCTATCCGCTGGACTGGCGCCCGCGCTTCCAGGATGCCTATCGCCTGCAGGCGCAGGGGTGGATCGACGGCATCAGGGACGGCAAGCCCACCGGTGCGAGTGCCTGGGACGGATATGCCGCCACCCTCGTGGCCGAGGCGGGACTGCGGTCGCTCGGATCCGGGCGTCGGGAAGAGATATCCACTACGCCCATGCCCGGCCTCTATGGCTGATACCAACTTGCATAGAGCCTCGCTCACCACCTCTGTCATTGCGAGCGAAGCGAAGCAATCCAAGGGCCGTAGACTTTGTGCCTTCAAGTCCCTGGATTGCTTCGCTTCGCTCGCAATGAGGGGTCAGCCTTTATGTGCCCTGGCATGAGACCTTTGCAGGCACGCGATCAATAGGCCGATTTCACCGCCGGGGATGCCGTGGCCGGTTTGCCGTTGAGCTCGCGAAAGCGGGAGACGCTGGCCTGCGCGGCAGCGGCGAGCAGCCTGGAATCGCCCGACACCGTGGTCATGTCGAAGCCCCAGGCGATGGCGCGCGTGGCATAGTCGGGCGTGCCGCAATGCAGGGCGGCGATCTTGCCCGATTTCTTGCATGCCGCGACGATCGCCTGCAGCGCCTCGATCATCTCCGGCTCCTCGCGGTCGAAACCCGGCGCCAGGCGCCCCTGGTGCAGGCTGAAGGTGAGATCGGCCGGCCCGACATAGATACCGTCCAGTCCGGGCGTGGCGGCGATCGCCTCAAGATTGGCCATGGCCTGGGCGGTTTCGACCATGGCGAAACCGAGGATCTCGTCATTGGCTTCGGCCGCATAGTTGGCGCCGGCCGAGAAGTTGGCCCGCGTCGGGCCGAAGCTGCGCTGGCCGTGCGGTGGATAGCGGATATAGCTGACGAACTCGGCCGCCTGTTCGGCCGTGTTCACCATCGGGCAGATGATGCCATAGGCGCCGGCGTCCAGCGCCTTCATGATGATGCCGGGTTCGAGCCAGGGCACGCGCGCCATCGGCACGACACCCGATGCGCGCATGGCCTGCAGCATCGGCAGCAGCATGGAATAGTCGAGAGCCCCGTGCTGCACGTCCACCGTAAGGCTGTCATAGCCTTGCGCCGCCATGATTTCCGCAGTGAACGGGTTGCCGATCGAGAGCCATCCGTTGATGGTGGGCCGCCCTTCGGCCCAGCTCTGCTTCAGCTTGTTCCTGATCAACGGCGCCTCCTCAAAATACGATCTGGGCCAGCTTGGTATCGAGATAATCGGCAATGCCCTCGGTGCCCCCCTCGCGGCCCATGCCCGAATACCGGGTGCCGCCAAAAGGGGCCTCGGCGGCGGCCAGGGCGAAGCTGTTGATACCGACCATGCCCGCCTTCAGCTCGGCGACGGTCCGCCTGGCGCGCGCAGGGCTGCGCGTGAAGGCATAGGCGGACAATCCCATGTCGCTGGCATTGGCCCGCGCAATAACCTCGTCATCGGTGGCAAACGAGGCTATGGCGGCGATCGGCCCGAAATTCTCCTCGGCGAACACGCGCATGCCGTCCTCGACCTCGGTAAGCACCGTCGGCTCGAAGAAAAAGCCGGCGTTGAAGGAAGGAGGCGCGCGCCCGCCGCAAACCAGCCTGGCGCCGGCCTTCTCGGCCTCGGCGACGATGGCCTCGATCTCGCCACGACGCCTTGCATTGATGAGCGGCCCCATCTGCGTCTCGCCGTCGAGACCGTCGCCGAGCCTGAGGGCACTCGCCCTGGCCACGAAGCCCCGCACAAAGGCATCATGCAGGCTTTCATGGACGAAGAAGCGATCGGGAGTCACGCAGACCTGGCCAGCATTGGCGTATTTGGTCGGCACCGAGGTGTTGAGGGCCAGTTCGAGGTCGGCATCCTCATAGATGATCAGGGGTGCGTTGCCGCCGAGCTCCATCGAGACCTTCTTCACCGTTTCGGCGGCATCCCTGATCATCTGCTGCCCGACGCGCGTCGAGCCCGTCAGCGAGACCTTGCGCACCGCCGAGGAGGCCATGATCGGACCATAGGTCGTGGCGGTCGGGCCGACGACGAGGCTCACCACGCCGGCGGGGATACCCGCCGCCCGGGTGCAGTCGACCATGAGCATGGCCGTCCCCGGCGTCTGGCTGGAAGGCCTGACGATGATCGAACAGCCAGCGGCAAGTGCCGGTGCGGCCTTGCGCGCGACCAGGGCCGCCGGGAAGTTCCAGGCCGTGAAGGCGGCAGCGATGCCGACAGGCTCGTGCAGAACCTCGAAGCGTCCACCAGGGACCCGACTCTCGATGATGCGGCCATAGATGCGGCGCGCCTCTTCGGCGTACCAGCGGAACTGGTCGGTGGCGAGGCCCCATTCACGCTCGGCCTGCCCAAGGGGCTTTCCGGTTTCGCTCGAGATCATGCGAACGGCATCGTCCTTGCGGCGGCGCATCTCATCGGCGATCCGATGCAGGGCATCTGCGCGCTCGAATGCCGTCTTCGATCGCCACAGCGCAAAACCCTTGGCGGCGCTGTCCAGGGCCTCTTCCGTATCGGCGAGGGTCGCCAGCGGGACTTCACCCAGCGCGCGCTCGTGCACGGGGCTGATGACTGGAGAGCTGCCCTTGTCGGAGGCCTGGCGCCATTGGCCGTCGATGAAAAGGCCGAAATCCTGATACATGCTCACCCGACCTCGCCGGCGTTTACCGGCCGTCCTTCGCGGATCGACCGGCCGGCCGCTTCGGCCAGGACCAGGGCCGCACGGCCATCGGCAAAGCCGACCTCCGGCGTCGTGCCGTTTTCGACCGCGTCGACGAAGGCGCCGATCTCGGCGTTGAAGGCCTCCGCATAGCGTTCGATGAAGAAATTGAGGTAAGGCGCCCCGCGGGATGTGAACTCCGCGGCAAAACGCACGCAGTCATGCGTCCTGCGGTTTTCCGAGATGGCCATGCCCCTGTTGCCGAACACCTCGACGCGTTGGTCGTAGCCATAGGCAGCCTGCCTGGAATTCAAGATCACGCACTGCTTCCCCGACGGCGTGGTCAGAACCACCGAGACGGTATCCCAGTCCTCGCAGCGGGCCATCAGAGCCGGATTGACCAGCCGGCTTCCGACCGCGCTCACCGTTTGCGGTTCCTCGCCCAGCAGGAAGCGGGCCATGTCGAAATCGTGGATCGTCATGTCGCGGAAAATACCGCCCGACACCTCCATATAGGCGGCCGGCGCCATTCCCGGGTCGCGGGAGGTGATGACGATCTGGTGTACGTCACCGATATCGCCATTCGCGATGGCAGCCTTGGTCGCCCTGTGCGTGGGGTCGAAACGCCTGACGAAGCCGAGCATGATGGGCAGGGACGTCTTGCCGATCGTGCTGGCACAGCGATCGACCCTTTCCAGGCTCAGGTCGATCGGCTTCTCGCACAACACCGGCTTGCCGGCCGCCACGGCCTTTTCGATATAGTCGGCATGCGTGCTGGTGGAACTGGCGATGAGCACGGCGTCGACTTCCCTGGAGGCGAAGACCTCCTCATCGGTCGCGAAGACGGGCGTCGCCTCTCGGGCTCCGACCTCGGCGGCAGCTTCTCTCGAAACGTCGAAGACACCGGCGAGCCGGGTCCGGGGATGAGCCCCGATGTTGGCAGCATGCATCCGTCCGATACGCCCGCATCCCAATACGGCAATCCTGAGCACGGAAATCCTCCCTGATTTTTTGCAATGATCATTGCAAAAAATACAGATTGTCAACAAGCAATGCGGATTATTTTTGCGGCACGCCCGTGTCGGCGGCGATATCAAGGGAGGCAGGGCAGATATCGCAGGCCTGCGGCCTCGATGAGATCCGGCATCCCGCCTGTCCGGCAAAATGCGGCAGGCCCTTCCCTGCCGCTCAGCGCTGCTCTTTCCGGCGGGAAGCAAACACCTTTTCCAGCACGGGAATGGCTGACATGGCGCGAGGCCAGCCAGCGTAGAAACCGAGATGCGCAGGTATCTCGGCGGTTTCCGCCTGTGTCAGGCCATTGTCCATGGCGCGATTGGCGTGGAAGGGAAGCTGTTCGGGTTGCCCGATGGCGATGAGCGCGGCAATGGTGACGAGGCTGCGATCGCGCGGCGATAGATCGGGCCGCCGCCACAGATCGCCGAACAGGACGCGGTTGGTCAACTCAGCCAAGATTGGAGACGTCGGTCCCACCGCGCTGTTCACCGTGCCGACACGAGCCGCTTCCGCCGCTGCATCGAGCTCAATCCGTGCGGCGTGGCTGTTGGCGACAGCGCCGATCCCGCGCGCGTCGAAAACCTTCTTTGCCTCGCCGACGGCCGATATCGCATTCGGCCAGCCGGAATAGAAGGCGAGCTGGGTGATGAGTTCGCCGATCTCCTCCGGCTTCACGCCATTGTCCAGCGCGCGAGCGACATGGCTGCCGATCTGCGCCGCCTTCCCAGTCGAAACCAGGGCCGCGACCGTAATCAGGCTACGATCACGCGGGGGCAGTTCGCCACGTTTCCAGACCTCGCCGAACAACACGTCGTCCGTGAAATGACCAAGGCCTGGGGCGACCTCGTAAACGGCTGCAGGTGCAACACGCTCACGACGAGGTTCCTGGGCCTCGGCACCGGTCGCGGCCAGCGTTGAAATTGCGATGGATGCGGCGATCTTCTTCATGGAAGGACCTCGTTGTTATCCAATGCGGAGTACCGGCTACGCCGACCTCGACGCCCGCCCTGGCGGGTGGAGCGCGGTCTTGTTCCCAAGGCCGCTCGCAGCGCCCGTGATGACGACGACCGTTCTCCGCTCGATTGTGCAGGGTGCCCCTCAAAGACCCGTCGTCTTGAGAAGCTGCTCGGGATAGCGCTCGCCTTCGATCCGGATTGCGGCTGCGGCAGCCTGGATTTCGGAAAGGTCTGCCGCCGTCAGATCGACATCGACAGCACCGAGATTCTCTTCGAGACGATTGAGCTTGGTGGTACCGGGGATCGGCACGATCCAGGGCCTTTGTGCCAGCAGCCACGAAAGCGCAACCTGCGCGGGCGTGGCGTTCTTGTCGGCTGCGATCCGTTTCAGAAGATCCACCAAAGCTTGGTTCTTTGCCATCGCATCGGGCGTGAAGCGCGGCAAAATACTGCGAAAATCGCCATCAGCGAGCTTGGTGTCCTTATCCATCGCTCCCGTCAGGAAGCCCTTGCCGAGCGGGCTATAGGGCACGAGGCCAATCCCCAACTCCTGGCAGATCTCCAGGATGCCGTTCGTTTCGACGCCCCGCGTCCAGAGGGAATATTCGTTCTGCAAGGCGCTCACAGGCTGAACCGCATGGGCGCGACGAGCCGTCTGCGCACCCGGTTCCGACAGTCCGAAGTGCTTCACCTTGCCGGCTGCGATCAGTTCCTTCACCGCGCCCGCCACGTCTTCGATCGGCACGCCCGGATCGACCCGATGCTGGTAGAAGAGGTCGATCTGTTCGACGCCAAGTCGCTTGAGGGATGCATCGGCGACCGCCTTGATGTGGTCGGGCCTGCTGTTCAGCCCCGACTGCTTGCCATCGACGATGTTGAAGCCGAACTTCGTGGCGATCACGACCTGGTCGCGAACCGCACGCAGCGCTTCGCCGACCATTTCCTCGTTTGTGAATGGTCCGTAAACCTCCGCCGTGTCGAAGAAGGTGACGCCGCGATCCACCGCCTGGCGGATCAAGGTGATGCCCTCCTGCTTGCCGAGCTTGTGGGCGTAGCCGAAATCCAACCCCATGCAGCCATAGCCGAGAGCCGAAACCTCAAGGCCGCTTTTGCCAAGCATCCGCTTTTGCATGTCTTTTCTCCTTTTCGAAAGGGAACGCGCCATTGGCCCGCGCTCGGCCGCCGCGATGGCAAGAGCCCGCTCGGCGCCAGCAGGTGGAAGCACGTTCCCGTTTCTCCAAGAATAGGACTGGTGCATTGCCTCCGTTAGATGCAAAATTGTGCATAGGTCTATATCGGATTTTCATGAATGCATCGCAGCGAATACGGCGATCTTGCCGCTTTCCTGACCGTCGCCGAGGAAGGCAGTTTCACTCGCGCGGCTGCACAATTGGGCACGTCCCAGTCTGCGCTGAGCCATACCGTTCGGCGCTTGGAGGAACGGCTGGGGCTGCGCCTCCTCAGTCGAACCACCCGGAATATTTCGATGACCGAGGCCGGGGCCAAGCTATATGCCGCATTGGCTCCCGCCTTCGACGATATTCGCGGCAGCTTGGCCGCCTTGGACGAATTGCGTGAGAAGCCGGCCGGCACGATCCGCATCACCTCGAGTCGAAGTGCCTCCGATGCCATCCTGATGCCTGCGGCGCGCAAGCTGATGGCGGATTACCCCGACCTCAACATCGAGATTTCAATCGACCAAAGGCTGACGGACATTGTCGGGGACGGTTTCGATGCCGGCATCCGCCTGGGCGAGCAGGTCGAGAAGGACATGATTGCCGTGCGGATCTCGCCGGACTTGCGGATGGCGGTCGTGGGGTCGCCGGGTTATTTTGAGGTGCACCCCAAACCCAAAACACCCCATGACCTGACCGGCCACAACTGCATCAACCTGCGCTTGCCCACCAAAGGCGGGCTCTATGCCTGGGAATTCGAAAAGAATGGCAGGCCGCTCAATGTCAGGGTGGAGGGGCAATTCACCTGTAACGACGTTCTGTTGATCATCAACGCAGCATCGAATGGGCTTGGGCTTGCCTGCCTGCCGGATGACATGGTGAAAGACCCCATCTGTGCCGGACAGCTTATCCGGGTCCTCGAAGACTGGTGTCCTCCCTTTCCCGGCTATCACCTTTATTATCCGAGCCGGCGGCAACACTCGGCTGCTTTTACCCTTTTTATCGAAGCGCTGCGCTGGCGAGGCCCGAGAGACTTTCCCCTGGCAGCAGAAACACGGGCCTAGACGGCGGAGGTCGAGCGGTCTGAGCAGCGGCAACGAAGCGGGCACGCCATCACCGGCACCCAAACTCGACCCAAGTACCTGTTTACGCATTCTCCTGCCGGCCATCGATGTCGACGGACGGAGACTGATCAGGAACGTTCGACAAAACATCGGCGTCGAAGACGGAGATGGAAGCGGATCTCCTGCTTGAAGACGTCGCGGAAATCCGCAAAGCAGCGGAATCCGAACAGTTTCACCAAGCGGCTGACGGCCGAGGTCGGGATGCCGCAAGCCTTTGCCATGTCGCACGCCGACCCCAAGGCGACCTGAAGGCGATTGTCGAGGGCATAGTCCATGGCCGTTTGCGCCCAGGGTTTCAACCCGACGCGCATCTCCGCAAACCGCTGGCACAGTTCGGCAAGGTCTCTTGGATGCTCAGGTCGTTCCATGTCCTGCCCCGCGAATTGGCTATTTGCTTGCGATCGAGGGAAGCGCAGCGACATCGATCCCGCTCAGACGCGGCCCCGCAGGGAGCTCTCGAGCTCGACGAGTTCCTGCCCCCCGGCCATCAGGTTCTGCAATTCGTCGTGGCTGACCTCGCCGCGAAGGGCGGTACCCAAGGTCTTGCCGTGATTGAGCACCGTAAAGCGGTCGCCGATCGCCAGGGCATGGCGGACGTTATGGGTGATGAACACCACGCCCACCCCCTTGGACCGCACCCTGTCGATGGTCGCCAGGACGTTCGCGGTCTGCCTTACGCCCAATGCGGAGGTGGGCTCGTCCAGGATCAGGACACGGGCACCGAAATAGACCGCCCTGGCGATTGCAACCGATTGCCGTTCGCCTCCCGAGAGCGTCCCGACCGCCTGCCCCGGCTCGCGCAGACGAATGCCCATCCGCGTCATTTCCTCCATGGTGACGCGATTGGCCGTCTCGAAATCATAGAAGCGAAACGGGCCGAACCTCTTCCTGGGTTCCCGGCCCAGGAAGAAATTGCGGGTCACGGACATCAGGGGGATCATCGCCAGGTCCTGGAAAACGGTGGCAATGCCCCCATCGATGGCATCGCGGGCACCGGCGAAGGCAACGGACTTGCCGTCGAGCAGGATCTCTCCCTTTGTCGGCCTGTGCACGCCGGACATCGTCTTGATCAGTGTCGATTTGCCTGCGCCATTGTCGCCGAGCAGGCAATGCACCTCGCCTTCCTTGATGGCGATGCTGACACCGGCCAGCGCGATCACCATACCGAAATGCTTCTCGATGTTCTTCAGCTCGAGGATCGTGTTCGCCATATTCAGCGCTCCCCGGTGATGATGCGGCGGATATAGGTGTTGAGGACGACCGCCACCAACAGGATGAGCCCCAGGAAAACCCGGAACAGGGAGCTTTCGACGCCCGCAAAGAAAAGCCCCTGCTGAACGACGCCGAAGATGATGGCGCCCAGGGCCGCACCGGCCACGGTGCCGTAGCCACCTGTCAGCAGCGTGCCGCCGATCACTGCGGCGATGATGGCCTCGAATTCCTTGAGAAGCCCGCGATCGGCCGCCGCGGACCCGAATTCGAGCACCTGGCAGGCCGCCAGAACCGTGGCGCAGAAGGCCGTGAGCATGAACATGCAGATCTTCACGCGCCCGACGGGAACACCGACATTGCGCGCGGCATTGGCATCACCGCCGGCGGCAAAGATCCAGCTTCCGAACACGGTGCGGGTGAGAACGACATGGGCGACGATGGCCAGGCCAAGCGCCCAGACCATCAGCATCGGGATGCCGTCAACGATCGGTTGGCCGGCCTTGGGGCCTGCCTTGAAGGTGCCGATCGCGCCATGCTCGGCCAGCCAAACAAACAGGCCTTGCAAGATCTTGCCTCCGAAGACCGGCGCCAGCCAGTCGCCGGCGGATGCGGCCTTGAGCCCGCCGATGATGGTCGAGCCGTTGGTCAGGATCGGGATGTAGGTCGTCAGGCCGCGCAGGATGAAAAGTGCTGCCAGGGTGACGATGAAGGAGGGCAGTCCCGTGCGCAGGATCAGGAAGCCGTTGAGCGCCCCGATCGCCAGCGAAACGGCGAAGGCCGCGAGAATTGCCAGCCACATCGGAAAGCCGAACGAGGTCGACAGCAAGGCGATCACGATGCCAGAGAAGCCGATCATCGAGCCGACGGAAAGATCGAACTCGCCCGCAATCATCAAGAGACAAGCGCCGACGGCAATGATCATGAACTGAGCCGAGACCGTGCCCCAATTCATCACCCCTTCCAGGGAGAACATTCCGGAGGCAGGCGCGAGAATCAGAAAGAACAAGAACACGGCGATCGTGCCGCAGATCGCTCCGAGTTCGGGCCTGATCAAGGCCCTGCGAAATGGCGAGACGCGACGCAGTCGGGCATCGGCCATGAGCGGCGTGGCCCCCTTGGGGTCGTTCATTCCTTCCTCCCTGATCCGTCAGGCGGACGAGCCGTCTGAACCTTCGAAAGTTCAGCCTTGTAATTTTTGCCGGTCGGAACGGCGTTCGGCTGTAATCAGTCGAGTTTGCTTTGGAGCTGTACGGAACGTCAGCCCGAAACATCTTCCAGGATCCTCGCATCCCACCATGGATGCCCGGTTCGCTGCAGTTTGCCTGCTGAGATCTTCCTGTCCGGGCATGGGATCATGGTAGGGAGAGGCCCCTTCCCAGGCGACAACAATTATGATCATATTTGATCAAGAGACACGGAACAGCCCGTCAATCCGGGAGCTGCGATGAAAAAGGCGACGTTGGCGGACATTGCGCGCGAAGCCGGGGTCGGAACCGCGACGGTCGAGCGCGTCCTGAACTCGCGCGGCAATGTCACGCCTGCCACCATTGAAAAAGTCGTGCAGGCCATGCGCCAGCTCGGCAGCACCCGGGCCCTCCCGCAGAAATATAGCGGTGTCCTGCGTGTCGAGGTCCTGATGGTGCGTCGCGAAACGCCCTTCTTCACGCGGTTGAACGAAGCTTTCATCCGCATCTCGGAGTCGCTCGATCCGAGCATCCTGCTACACCGCACCTTCGTGGACGAGAACGCCCCTGCCAGCGTGGCCCAGCGGATCGCCGAGCCCGGCTTTCGCCGGGTCGGGCTGATCATCGTCGCTCCCGACCATCCCGAGGTCAGGGCCAGGCTCGCCCAGGAGCGCGAAAAGGGCGTCGCCATCGTCCAGATCGTGTCCCGGATCGACGGCTCCCACGATGCCTTCGTCGGCATCGACAATTATGCGGCGGGCCGGACGGCCGCCATGCTGATGGCGAGAATGCTGAGAGGCGCGTCCGGGCATTTGGCCGCGCTTTGCCACAGCGGCGTCTACGAAGTGCACCGGGAGCGCATCCGCGGTTTCTCGGACTACCTTGCCGAGCATGCGGGAGATGGCCTGCTGTTCTCGCAGACGCTGTTCGGGCTCGACCAGGACCAGCGATCGGCCGAGGTTCTCGATACGGCGTTGAAGCGCGATCCTGGGATCATCGGCCTCTACAATGCGGGCGGCGCCAATGCCGGCGTGGCCTCCGTCCTGGAACGGCGCAAATCCGGCCAACCCCTGATGTGGGTCGGCCATGAGCTGACGGATGAATCCCGGCTTTGGCTGCGATCGGGCTTGATGGATATCGTCCTGGATCAGGCCCCGGAGACGCAGGCCCGGCGCGCCATCGATACGGTCCTGAGGAAGATCGGCTTCATCACGGTCGAGGTCAGCTCCGAACCCGTGCGCTTCTATACGATCACTGCCGAGAACCTTTAGCGCCAGGCGTGGAGCGAGGTCGAAATCAAACGGGGGCATCACGCGCCCCCGCTCTTTGCGCGATGGTTTGTCAGCGATGGCTTGTCAGCGATGGCTTGTCAGCGATACTTGCCGGCCAGCGCCAGGACCTGGTCGATATTGGCCTTGGTGATCAGGCCGGGGCCCGAGGCGACGTCGTTCGCCTGCAGCACGCCATAGCGCGCATAGTTGGTCAGCACGGTGACCGCATCATAGCCCTGCAGGAAGGGTTGCTGGTCGATGGCGACCTTGACCGTGCCATCCTTCATGGCCGCGACGATGTCCTTGCTGAGATCGAAGCTTGCGAAGAAATACTTGTCGCCGGCGCCCTGGTCCTTCACCCATTTGATCATCGGATCGGCACTGGTCGGGCCGAGTGTCAGGATGGCCTGGGTGTCGGGATGTGCCTTGAGGAAGGCCGCCGAACGATTGACGACATCGTTGGGATCGGTGCCGGAATCGATCTCCTGGTCGCCCAGCGGCACGCCGAGCCCGTCTGCGAAGCCCTTGCAGCGCTGGTGCGAGACCGGGTGCTGGTAGAAATGGTTCACGCACAGGAAGCTCTTGACCTGCGCGGCCTTGGCCTGCTCGCCGGCAGCCTTGCCCGCGTCATATTCGGCCTGGCCGATATAGCGCAGCGCACCGATCTTCTTGGCGATCTCGGCCGAGCCGGAATTCACGATCACCACGGGAATGCCGGCCGCAACGGCATTGGAAAGCGGATCGTTGACGATATTCTCGTCGGGAACCGTGGCGATGATGGCCGTCGGCTTCGATGCCGCCGCCTGATCGATCAGCCGCCCCATTTCGGAGAGATCGCCGCCGGTCGGATTGCGAAACTCGATCTTCACACCGAGCTGATCCGCGGCCAGCTGGGCCGAGTTCCGGATGACGTTGAAGAACGAATCCGATTCCGACCAGTGGCCGACGAACACGATCCGTTCCGCGGCAAAACCGGATGCGGTCGACATCAACAGCGCGCAAGCGCCGAGAGTGGCCTTGAGCCATGCCTTCATTGAACCCTCCCTTGGATCAGCCGGCTCGCCTTGTGTTCCGTGTGGAGCCGCGCTCTGTTGTTCAGTTTAGAGGGGCTCCAAGGCTGCTCAACGCATGATTTGATCAAATTTGATCTTGCCCGGATGACTGCCGGAGGTTCCGACGGCGGGCAAGGGACGGCGCCATTGAAAAGGGCCGGTCACGCAAGGTGCCGGCCCGTCATCGTTCGACGGAAAGGTGCGAGGCGCTGCCGACCCTACAGGCACACCCTCACATCGGTGCCATCCGTCTCGGCCCGGTATGTCTTGAGATTGACGCAGGGCGGCATGCGCAACGCCTCGCCGGTTCGATAGTCGAAGGCGCCCGAATGCTTCGGACATTCGATCTCGTAGTCCATGACCAGGCCATCGGCCAGATGAATGGCCTCATGGGTGCAGAGCCCGTCGGTGCAGAAGACCTCGTCACTGGGCGAGCGATAGATCGCGTAGGTCCTGCCGCCATGGTCGAAGCGAATGACACCCTCGGTTTCGATGTCGGCCAGCTTGCAGGCGGTGATCCAGTCGGCCATCTCTATGCTCCCGCCCGGTCGGTTTCATCGGATTTCTTGGCCTCGGCCTTCGCATTGAGGCGGGCCTTCTTCTTTTCGTAGCGGACCTGCATCTGCTTCTCCCCCTCCTTGCTGCCGTCGTGGAACGTGCCGAACCACTTGTCGAAGGGGATCAGCCCGTCGCCATAGTTCACCTCGAAATATTTGTGGTGGAGGTAGTGGATATAGGCGTGGCTATCGACGGCGGTGTCCTCGCCCAGTTCCACCTTGTCGAAGCCGACATGGCCGGGAATGGCACCAAATCCGGCGAAATGCAGCTGGTAGAGCGCCATGATCGGGTTGGATGGGATGATCAGGTGCCAGAACATGGTGCCGAGATAGAAGAACTGCTCGACGGGATGCATCGAGAGGGACGACCACGGCGAGGGATTCACCGAATTGTGGTGGACGGAGTGCACCCATTTGTAGAGCGGTCCCCAATGGATCGCCCGATGCAGCAGGAAGAAATGGGTCTCGTGAATGATCGGCACCAGGAGCGCGAGCACGAACAGATAGACCGGGTTCTGCGCGAAGGCGAGCCACGGCACCCAGCCATTGGCGAAGGCCATGAGCACGAACACCTCGATGCCCGTCCAGATCGGCAGCCCGGTTCCGAAGGTGCGCAGCATGTTGTCGACATTCTGGCGCTCGAAGAAGAAGGCTTTCGAACGCTGCTCGGCCGGAAATTTCCCGTTATATTTGAAGCGGTTGCCCTGCGAACGCAGAATATAGAGCTTCAGTTCGAAGGCGCCGAAGAACAGGAAGACGGCGATGGCGTTGGCGGCGAAGAGCTTCAACACCCAGCCCCAGGCCAAGGCCTTCATCACCTCGGGCTCCGGCAGGACAAAATACCACCAGGCAACGGCCGAGAGCGCGAACAGGACGTTGTAGGGAAGAAAATAGTGCGGAAGCCACTTCAGGAACTTCAGCGGCTGCGGCGGGAATGTGAAGACGGGCGCCGTTGAGGCCGGCTCGTTCGGAGCCCAGTCGCCGCGCTTGTTGCGCGCGCCATAGGAAAGGTCGTCCATGACGGCCTCCTTTCAGAGCTTGTTGGAAAGGGTCAGGAAACGTTCGAAGGCGTCGTCGTCCATGTCGACCTGGTGCACGGCCTGCGGATAGGCGCCATTCTCGACATCAGCTGCGAAGGCCTGGAACGCGGTCACGCGCTTTTGCTGCAGTTCCGCCTCGAGGACAGCGAAATCGGCATATTTCTTGGCGTGACGGGGGTAATGCCCTCTATTCGTCCCCAGCACATCGGATGAAAACAGATATTGCGTGTCGCAGGCCGATCCGCATCCCATGCCCATCGTGATCATCGGGGTCGAGCGCGTGATGAAGTCGGCGAGGCGCACGGGGACCACTTCGACCTCGATGAAAGCCGCTCCTGCATTCTCGATATCCTTGACGGCGCGCATCACCTGGACCGCCTCTTCGGCCTTCTTTCCGATGGCGCGAAAATTCGTCCAGGTCGCTCGATTTGGCACGAGGCCGACATGGCCGGTGACCGGGATGCCTTCGCGCGCCATGGCTTCGATGAAAAACGGAGAATGCGAACAATAGACGGCATCGGCGCCACGGCGAAGGATCTCGAAGCCGAGCCGGATGGCTTCCTGGGGCGACGAGACAGAGCCATGCGGCATCCCTGCCGACAGGAAGGCTCCGGGCGCGGCCTTGCGCAGGGCTTCGAGCTGATGATCGGGCTCGCAGGAGAGGATCACGATGCCAGCGGCCTGCGCGGCGGCAGCCTCGGCCGGGGTATCGACATGCAGCTGGAGCCACTTTCGCAAGCCTTTCTGGCTCCGCAGATCATAAACCGACGGCCGACGGTCCATCGCCTTTTCTCCCTTTTTCTTGCATCGATGATAGCCGGCGTGCCAGAGTCCGTCGCCGGATTACTTGATCAGAATTGATCAAGCGCTGGCGACCTGCCCGCTCGCAAGTCACCGCCTCGGCCCGGCAGGCTGACCGGTGTGTTCACGCCGCAAGCAAGCTCTTGAGATTGACGTTCGGTGCCGACAAGGCGGCCGCCGAGGGCCTGGTACGCCTGGCGATCAACATCTCCGCCAGGCGGATATCGCGGGCCACCGCATTGCCAGGCCCGATGCCGCTCGCTGCGACCAGGCGGCCCGTGCCATCCAGATGAAACTGCAGAACGGCATGCGGTCCGAGGTCTCGCCGCACAATCGAGCATCCCTGATCGACCAATCCGGCAACCTGGAGGCTGAGATCGTATTGATCCGACCAGAACCAGGGCACGGCGGAAATCATGTCATTGGCGCCGAGCATGTTGCGGGCCGCCAGCGCGCCGTGATCCTGCGCGTTGCGCCAGGATTCCAGTCTCACCCGCCTGTTGTCGTAGACCGGCAGGGGGAACGAACAGCAATCGCCGGCGGCGAAGATCGACGGGTCGCTGGTGCGAAGCTGGGCATCGACGGCTATCCCGTTTTCGATCGCCAGCCCGGCTGCTTCGGCAAGCGCCGTCGACGGCACCGCGCCGACACCGGCCACCACGAGATCGGCGGCGATTTCCTGTCCATTCGCCAAATGCAGCACGGCCTGCCCTCCCCTGTCCTGCAAGGACAGGATGGGGATCCCGCACACCAGTTCGACGCCGGACGCCAGATGGCGTGCCTCCACCATACGAGCAATCTCTTCGGGCACGCCCCGGCTCAGGATGTGTTGCTGGACCTCGATCAGCGTTACGCCCGCGCCGCGCTGGATTGCACTGGCTGCAACCTCCAGCCCGATGAAACCGCCGCCGATGATGGCGATCCTGGCGCCAGGACGAAAATGGCTGCGCAGGCGCGCCACGTCCTCGAAACGACGCAATGTTACGCAGTGGCGATCGTCGCCGTCCCCGGGAAGGATTATGCGCCGCGCACTCGCACCTGTAGCGAGCAGGAGCCTGTGATAGGCAAGCGTCCGGCCATCGGACAGATGCACCCGCTTTGCCACGCGGTCGATGCCGTGCACCTTGATACCGGTCAGGCATGTGATTGCAGAAGCCTCGAAGCGTGCGACGGTGGCGATGGTCTTCGGACCGGGCGCATCCTCAGTGGTCAGCGCGTCCTTGGACAAGGGCGGCCGTTCATAGGGAAGATGCATCTCCTCGCCGATGAGTGTCACCGAGCCCGCAAAGCCAAGCTCGCGCAATGCAAAGGCAGCCCTGCTCCCGGCCTCGCCCGCACCGATTATGACCATATGCTCGCTCATGGTTTCCATTCCGTCTTCACCGGCGACGCAATGGCGTCTCCGTTCCGTCGCGAAATGTGCGAGAAAATTCATCGGATTGAACGAGGAGTCTTGATCAGATTTGATCACAGCCGGTCGTCAGCGCTCCGTCGTCCGGGCTGCCGGCACGCCAGCGCATTGCAGCAGCAAAGGAGGTTTCGCATCCAGGCAGCCAGGCTGGACCGACGTGGCCAAGGCCGAAATCCACTTGGCGACAGCCCCGATCGTCTCGCAGATGGCCCATCGTGCCAAACGGCAACCCGCTGTTCCATAGGTCCATGCCCATGCTAAAAGCTCCCTCAAATGCGTAATTTCGGGAAGCTGTGAATTTGCATTGTCGTGTTCCCGACCGTTGGACTCTCCAGTCTCGATTGGCTGCTGCATGATCCTGCTGGTTGGCAACGGTCCCATCTCTCCTGACGCAGTGTCCCTTGCCGATCAGGCCAGCTTCGTTGTCCGCTTCAACGACTGCCGGTCCTATGCCGACCTGCCGGGCCCTACGCATGCCGTGGCCATCTGCAACACGGGTCGGCCTGGCTATGCGATGGCGACCTCCACCAAGTGGCGATCTCATTCGGCGATCCGCGAAGCCGGCGAACTATGGTGCGTACGCAACCCAGCCAAGTTTCTGGACCTGAGGGCGGCCATCATCGATATGTGGCCCGACCTCACCGATTTTTGCGATGATCACACGTCGAGATTCGCCACCTATTGCGCTGTCGTCGGCAAGGACTTTCTGGTTTTCGATCGCAAGCTCCACGACGAAGTCGATCGTAACCTCGCTGATCTTGCGGCTCCGCCCTATGTGGTACCAAGCAGCGGAATGCTGGCGCTCCACTATGTTCTCCAGCGTTTCGCCCACCTTCCCATCATTCTCGTCGGCTTTACCCATCAGGGGTGGGAGTGGCACCCTTTTTCTGCCGAAAAGACCCTCGTGGATCGCTACATTCGGCTTGGTCGGGTAACGCGCCTTTAGCCCCCGCCGAGATGAAGCTTCATCCCGCGCCTGGCGATCAAGGGTATTTGCGCATCCCTAGCCGCCTCTTCGTCATGCCACGGCCGTCTGTCTGCCCATGATGAAAGCCGTCAGGCGAGGACAGACGAAATCGAGGAAGGCCCTGACGCGATAGGGCAGATGCGGGCCGCCCAGATAGAGGGCATGGATCTGTTCCTCGTCCCCCTCGACCGCCTCCGACAGCACCTCGACCAGGCGGCCCGCTGCGATATCGGCCCGGACATGGTATTCGCCGAGCCGCGCCAACCCGGCTCCCGCCACCGCCATCCGCCGGACGGTCTCGCCATTATTGGCAAGCAGAGGCCCGCCGACAACGCGATCGACGATGCGTCCCCCTTCCCTCAGCGGCCAGACCGGCGCGGCCCGCCGGAAATTGAAGCCGAGGCAATTGTGCCCGGCGAGGTCCTCCACGGTCCTTGGCTCCCCCCGGCGCTCGATATAGCGCGGAGCAGCGACGATCTTGCGCCTGGCCACGCCGATGCGGCGTGCGATCATGGCGGAATCCTGCAGCGCGCCCACCCGGAGGGCGACATCGGTACGGTCGAGATAGAGGTCGACGATCTCGTCGGAGAGGGAGACATCGACGACGATGTTGGGATGAGCCTCCCAGAACGCCGGCAGCAAGGGCTCCAGGCCCAGCACGCCGAAAGCGACCGAGGCGTTGACCCGGACGGTGCCGCCGGCACTGGCCGCGCCCTGGGACAGGCCGCGCTCGATCTCGTCCAGTTCCGCCAGCAAGGCGAGGCTCTTCTCATAGAAGATCTGGCCCTCGGCCGTCAGCGACAGCCGGCGCGTAGAGCGCTCGAGCAGGCGCACGCCCAGGCGCTCCTCGATACGACCGATCAGCTTGCTGACCGTGGAGGGCGTCATCAACAGCAACCGGGCCGCCTCGGAGAAGCTCCCGCTCTCCACCACGCGCAGGAAGACCTGCATTTCGCCGACGCGATTGTCCATGCGACGCCCAATCTGTGAACTGACTTCACAGATAATGTGGAAAGTGAGCCGATTATCAAGCCGGATCCAAACATATATCTAGCCATTCATGAAAAAGAATTCCGCATTGGAACTGATCCGCAAGCCGGATCACATGACCCTCGGCATCGAATTGCCGCTCGACAATGACTGGTCGCCCGCCGGCGAGGCCCGGCGAGCGGCGCAAGGGCGCCCGCGCGGCGTTCCCGATCTCAGCGCGCAGACCGATCTTGTCCGCAGGGCCGACGACCTCGGTTTCTCGGCGATCTGGATGCGCGACGTGCCTGTCTTCGACCAGGTGAACATGGGCGATGCCGGCTCGGTCTACGATGTCTTCACCCTGCTCGGTTTTCTCGCCGGCGTGACCCGCAGGGTGGCCCTCGGTACCGCCGCGGTCGTCCTGCCGATCCGCCATCCCCTGATGACGGCCAAGGCGGCGGCCTCGGTGGACGCCCTCTCCGGCGGCCGCCTGATCCTCGGCGTGGCCTCGGGCGACCGGCCGGTCGAATATCCACTGCTCGGCCTTGATTTCGAGGCCCGCGGCGAGGCCTTCCGGGAGGCGGTCACCTATCTGCGTGCGGCCTGGCAGCCCGGCGGCCTGCCGGTGAATGGCGAGCGTGCGCCGGCGCTGGACCTGCTGCCGAGGCCGGTGCAGCCGACGATTCCCCTGGTGGTGGCCGGCCAGGCCCGGCAGGACGACGCCTGGCTCGCCGCCCATATGGACGGTCGCTTCGTCTATCCGGGCAGCCTCGACAAGACCGCCCGGCAGGCGCGCGGCTGGACCGATGCGACGGCCGGGCACGGCGCTTTCATCAGCGCTTTCCACCTCGATCTGCTCGACCAGGCCGACGCACCGGCGACGCCGATCCGCTTCGGCGCCCGTGTCGGCCGCAAGGGCCTTGTCGCGCATTTCCGCGCTTTGGCGGCGGCGGGTGTCGATCACGTCGCCATCAATCTACGGCAGTCGGCCCGCCCGCCTGCCGAAGTCCTCGATGAACTCGCATCGGACGTCATGCCGATGCTGACCAGGAAACCCGCGGCGCTGGCCGCCTGACGATCCCAGGAGACGAAAATGCAGACCATCAGTGTCCATGGCGCTGTAATCCCCACCCTCGGTTTCGGCGTGTTCCGCATGTCGGATGCCGAAGTGGAGCGCGTCGTTCCCGCTGCCCTCGAAGCCGGCTTCCGCCATTTCGATACAGCCCAGATCTATCAGAACGAGGCCGCGCTCGGCCGCGCCCTCCAGGCCGCCGGCGCCCGGCGCGAGGAGCTGTTCCTGACCACCAAGGTCTGGGTCGACAACTACAGCCGGGCCAGGTTCGCGGCCTCGGTCGATGAAAGCCTCGACAGGCTGAAGGTCGACCAGGTCGACCTCCTGCTGCTGCATTGGCCGGGCGACAAGGTCGCCATCGCCGATCAGGTCGAAATGCTGAACGCCGTCCAGGCCGCCGGCAAGACCCGCTTCATCGGCGTGAGCAACCAGAATATCGCCCAGATGAAGGAGACGGTAGCACTGAGCCAGGCGCCCATCGTCACCAACCAGGTCGAGCTTCACCCCTATCTCGATCAACGCGCCCTCGCCGCGGCCGCCAAGTCCATGGGCCTGGTCGTCAGCGCCTATTACGGCATGGCCGACGGCGCTGTGCCCCGCGATCCGCTGCTCCAGCGCATCGGCGCGAAATACGGCAAGAGCGCCGCGCAGGTTGCGCTACGCTGGCTGGTCCAGCAGGGCTTCGTGGCACTGTCCAAGACCGCCAGGCCCGAGCGCGTAGCCGAGAATGTCGCGATCTTCGACTTCGTCCTGAGTGAGGACGACATGGCGGTGATCGGCGCGCTCGCCCGTCCGGATGGACGCCTCGTCAACCCTCCGGGTCTCGCCCCGGCCTGGGACGCCTGAGGAGGATCGATGATGAGCACGAACGGTGTCGCTTCCGGCGACGAGCTTCGGCAGGGGTTCAACTGGCCCCTGCTCGCCTTGGCCATCGGCGCCTTCGGCATCGGGACGACCGAATTCACGCCCATGGGCCTGCTGCCGGTCATCGCCGACGGCGTGGGTGTCACGATCCCGACGGCCGGCATGCTCGTCAGTGCCTATGCGATCGGCGTGATGCTGGGCGCCCCGATCATGACGCTCGCCTTCAGTCGTTTCGGCAAGCGCGCCGCCCTGATGCTGCTGATGGGCATTTTCACCGTCGGCAACATCCTGTCGGCGCTCGCGCCGGGATATGCCACCCTGCTGCTCGCGCGGCTGGTCACCAGCCTCAACCACGGCGCCTTCTTCGGTCTCGGCGCCGTGGTTGCCGCCAGTGTCGTGCCCAAGGAGAAGCAGGCCAGCGCGGTCGCGACCATGTTCATGGGCTTGACGATCGCCAATATCGGCGGCGTACCCGCAGCCACCTGGATCGGCCAGCAGATCGGTTGGCGCATGGCCTTCGCCGGTACGGCCGTGCTCGGCCTCCTCGCCATCGCCTCGCTGTGGCTGGCGCTGCCGAAGGGAGAGCCCGGCAAGGTGCCGAACGTCAAGCGCGAGCTCGGCGTCCTCATCCGCCCGGCCGTCCTGCTGGCAATGGCGACGACCGTGATGGGTGCCGGCGCCATGTTCACGCTCTACACCTATGTCGCTCCGGTGCTGGCGGACCTCACCGGCGCCTCGGACACCTTCGTCACGCTCGCGCTGGTGCTGATCGGCGTCGGCTTCACCCTCGGCAACGGCCTGGGAGGCCGCCTCGCCGACTGGTCTCTCGACGGCGCCACCAAGATCTTCCTCGCCGCCCTCGCGCTTATCATGGTGCTGTTGCCCTTGGTGTTGACGAGCCATGTCGGGGCGGCGATCGGGCTGCTCGCCTGGGGTGCTGCAACCTTCGCCATCGTCCCGCCGGTACAGATGCGGGTGATGCAGGCGGCGGCGGAAGCACCCGGCCTGGCCTCCTCGATCAATGTCGGCGCCTTCAATCTCGGCAATGCGGTCGGTGCGGCTGTCGGCGGCGGGGTCATCAGCCTTGGCTGGGGCTACGCGGCGGTTCCCGTGGCCGGCGGTGCGCTTGCCGCAGCCGGCCTGGCGCTGGTGTGGCTCGGCCGGACACGGACTGCCCTCGCCTGCCAGGCCTGAGCCAACGATCGCAAAGGTGAAACGAACATGAATCCTATCGCATTTCCTCTGGCCGGACAGCAGTTCGAGGTCGACTACGGCGACCTCGTCGCCACCAATGCCTATGCATCGGATGGCCCCTCACTCCGCTATGAGATCACCAAGGGACCGCTGACCGGCAACAAGGCGACTGTCGGCTTCGAATGGCGGCATCTGGCCGGACAGTCCTATGCCATCTCCTGGCAGGAGGCCGACGGCTCCACGGTCGTCCATATCGACGACTTCGAGGCCGGGCGCTCGCTCGCCTTTTTCACGACGCCGGATGGCACGTTCTTCCGCCTGGAAGGCAGCCTGCGGCCGCTCGCTGCATCATAAGGGTGGCAGGCCTGGTGCCGACGGCGCAACCAGGCCTGCAGCAACGGTCCAGGAGGCCTGGAATGCTCGAGCACAGGCGCTACATTCAAACGCCGGACGGCTATTTCATGGTCCTGCGGCAGGGCGACGACGTCTTCGCGCGGCTTGAAGCCCTGATGAAGGAGGAAGCGGTGCCGGCTGCCGGCTTTGTCGGCTTCGGATTTCTACGGCAAGCGACCTTCGGGTTCTTCGATTTCGACAACAAGGCCTATCGCCCGAAAACCATCGAGAATCTGGAGCTCGCCAACATGACCGGCACCCTGGCCTGGAAGGATGGCGAGCCCGCGATTCACGCCCACGGCGTGGCGGCGGACAGCACCTTCCAAACCTTCGGCGGCCACCTGCTTGCGCTCGAGGTCGGTCGTGGCTCGCTGGAGATCCATGTGTCGGTCTTTCCGACGCGACTGGAGCGGGCGCTCGATCCGTCGATCGGCGCGAATGTGCTGCAGCTCTGACGCAAAGATCGCGGATCCCGCACTCGCGGCCCGATCGGCGGTCTTTCCCCGGGACGCGGCGTTCCGCGCCGAACGCGTTGCGCAGGGCAGCATGAGCTGACGGAAAACGATGCGCCGAGCCGGGCGCAACTCTCGGCAGAAAGGGAGGAAAACCCTGTTTCGGCACCGGATCACCTGTGACAAGGTTTGCAACGGCTTACGCCGCACGGCTATACCGGATGCCCCATTCTACAGGATCACCCCGTGCCCAGCAGCGAGTTAGAAGATACCATGCCAGCCGGGGCGAATCTTGCCGAGGAACTCGAGCGCGCCCGCGTGGCCTGGCTCTATTTCGTGGGAGGCCAGACCCAGCAGGAAATCGCCGAGCGCATGAACATCACCCGGCTGAAGGTGAACAAGATCATCGGCCAGGTCCGGGATACAGGCAAGGTGCAGATCCGGGTCAGCTTGCCGCTGAGTGACTGCATCGATCTCGCGGAGAGGGTTTCGGCACGATACGGCCTGGTCGAGTCGGTCGTGGTGCCGGACGTGACGGACTATCTCGAGCAGAAGCGCGTCATCGGCGAGGCGGCCGGCATGCTCGCCAGTTCCCTGATCAATGGTCAGGACATGGGCGTGGGCATCGGTTCGGGCCGCACGCTCAGCTACGCCGTGCGCGCGTTGACGGCGAAGCTGCGACCGACCAGCTGGGTGGTCGGACTGACGGGCGGTGTCACCAGCGGTTCCTCGACGAATACCTTCGAGGTGGCGACGGCCTTCGCCCGCTCCCTCGGCGTGGAATGCCACTATTTGACGGCGCCGATCTATTGCGCCAATCCAGAAAGCCGCAACGCGGTGCTTCTGAACGAGGAGTTGACTGATGTCCTGGCGCGCACGGAAATTGCCGACATCGGCCTCGTTTCCTGCGGCCCGCTATCGCATGACACTTCGCTCACGCAGATCCGGGTCGTGAAGGATCATCTCGACGCCATTCTCAATCTGGGCGCCGTCGGCGAATTCATGGGGTGCTTCCTGGATTACCAGGGCCGCCCCGTCGACCACTTTCTCAACGAGTCGACCATCGCCCTGCCGCCTGACAAGCTCAAGATAAAGCCGATCTCGGTGCTGGTTTCGGGAGGCACCGACAAGATCCCGATTATCCGGGCGATCCTGCGGGCAGGATATGTCAACCGCCTCGTAACCAATGAATCGGTTGCCAGAGCCCTTCTGCAGGGGCCACGCTAGAGCATCGTGCCGAAAAGTGGATGCCGGTTTTCGGCAAAAGCGATGCGACAACGATAACCTACAGCATCGATGCTTGACCGACCAAGCATCGTCCTTGCGAGCGGGCCAAACATCGTGGCCGCCGGGGCAGGCCCGGCGGCGACAAATGTCCCGTTTCTTTCAACACCTCGGCCAAGCTGACCAGGACGTGCACGCCGCCTTGTCGGGCTCAGCCGACGGCGCGCTCGCGCGCTTCGGACATCGCCCTCAACATGACATAGGTCGAAGCCGCACCCGGATCGATATGCCCCATGGAGCGCTTCCCGAGTTTGGCGGCGCGGCCGCGCCGCGCCTCCATTGCCGCCGTAGCCTCCATGCCATCCTTGGCACCATCCCTTGCGGCAATCAGGATATCGAGTGTCGAGCCTTTTTCCTGCGCGCGCTCCAGAGCCGCGGAGACGGCCGGCACCCAGGCATCGATCATGGTCTTGTCACCGGGCTCGGCGCGTCCACGGTCGCGGATCCCCTGGCAGGCCGCGGAAAGCCAGGCCGCCAAGGCTTCGGAATCGAGATTGAGACGATTACCGACCGCCGTGCCTGCCCGCAGGAAAGCGGTCGCGTAAAGCGGCCCCGAAGAAGCGCCGACGGCATCGAGAAAGGCCTTGGCCATGCGCTTGCATATGCCCTCGATCGCCTCATTGTCCGGCCCATCGTCAAGAGCCTTCTGCACCGCCCGCCAGCCGACTTCCATGGTGACGCCGTGGTCACCGTCGCCAATGACCCCGTCGAGCTCGGAGAGCCAATCCTTCTCCGCGATGATCTGGTCGCCGACATTCTGCATCATGGCCCGGAACAGGGCGGGCGTGATGTCGCCATCGGCGATGAGTTCACGAGCGGCTTCCATTGTCGTCGAGCCACGATCGGGCGTCCGTTCCGGCTGGCGCCGCACCGTGCCCTTCTCCACGACCGGTTCCATTGCGCCGACGGTCAGGGCCAAAGTCCGGCAGGGATGGTCAAGCAGAGCCTGGAGTCTGTCATCGAGCTTCATCAGCGTCACCGAAGCGCCTGCCATTTCCAGCGACGTCGCGTATTCGCCCACCCAGGACGCGTGGATCTTCACATCGAGGGCATCGAGGCGCTGCTTGACGCGCCGGAACATCACATAGAGTTCGATTTGCGATGTGGCGCCGAGGCCATTGACCAGGACGCCGACCCGGTCGCCTTGCTTGAGTGCGAGCTCCCTGGCCAGATTGTCCATCAGTTCGTCGGTGACGACGTCGGCCGTCGCCAGTTTCTGGCGCCGAATGCCCGGCTCGCCATGCAAGCCCATGCCGATTTCCATGTCTTCGGCACCGATGGTGAAATTGGGCTTGGCTGTTTGCGGCAGGGAGCAGGGACTGAGCGCCACGCCCATGGAGCAAGTTGCTTCATTCGCCGCGCGGGCCAGCGCTTCCACCCGTGCGAGGGGCTCGCCGAGATCGGCGGCAGCGCCGGCGATCTTGAAAACGAAGAAATCGCCGGCAATGCCGCGACGCTCGTTCTTGCGTTCGGGCGGCGCGGAGGCAACGTCGTCTGCCACGGCGACCTGGCGCACATTCACGCCTTCTCCGGCCAGTTCCTCCGCCGCCATGGTGAAGTTCAGCACGTCGCCGGTATAGTTGCCATAGAGCAGCAGCACGCCGGCGCCTCCATCGGCGGCGTGCGCCGCTTCGACGATGTGCGCCGGGGACGGAGAAGCGAAGACATTGCCTACCGCAGCGGCATCCGCAAGGCCGCGCCCCACATAGCCCGCAAAGGCAGGCTCATGGCCGGATCCCCCGCCGATCACGATGCCGACCTTGCCGGCGCGCGGTCCGTCCACGGCGACGATGGCGCGGCCTGTTTGCCCTTCCACGCGCAGCAGGTCGGGATGTGCGCCCGTCATGCCCTCGATCATTTCCTGGATGATCTGTTCGGGCGCATTGATCAGCTTCTTGGTGGAGACTTGTTCGTTCATCGTTTCTTGTTCCGCGAATTCTTCAATCATGTCCGTTCAAGCTGCTTCGCCGCGCAGATAGCGACGAGAGATGGCATCAAAGGAGATTGCCAGCACGACGATCGCACCCGAGACAATGCCCTGCCAGTAGGGCGATACGCCAAACAGGACGATGATATTTTCGATGATGGCAATGATACCGGCGCCGAGAATGGCTCCGATCGGGCTGCCCACGCCGCCCGTGGTGGCGACGCCGCCGATCACGCACGCCGCGATGGGGGCCAGCACCCAGGTATCGCCGATGGATGGCTGGGCCGTTCCCAGGCGCGCCACCATGAGGACACCCGCCAGCGCCGCGAGAGCGCCGGCCGCCACGAACACGATCAGACGGACGAGGTCGACACGGATCCCGAGCATGCGCGCGGCGCCCCGGTTGTTGCCGATCGCATACATGTAGCGGCCGAACGGTGTTTTCACCATGACGAAGGTGGCGACGAGGAGGGCGCCGATCATCGCCACGAAGGGAACAGGCACACCGAACAGGTCGCCGCGGCCCAGATATTGGATCTGCTGCGGAATACCGGTGATGGCCACGCCGCGCGTCAGGACCAGATTCGCGCCGCCATAAATGCCTGCTGTGCCGATCGTCAGGACGAGCGAGTGCAGCCGCAAGCCGGTGACAAGCAGCCCGTTGGCAAACCCCAGGGTCGCGCCGAGGGCGATGGCGAGCAGCATTGCCGTATAGGGCTCGATGCCGAACTTCATCATCAGGACACCGGAGGCGATCCCGCAGAGGCCGCCTATCACGCCCAGCGACAGGTCGAGTTCGCCCAGCACCATCAGCATGGACTGCGCGATGGTGATGAGCCCGACGAAGGCGATGCCGCGTGCTACGACGGACATGTTGTAGGAGGTCAGGAAATAAGGTGAAACGATCGCCGACAAGGCGAAGATGACCGCAAGGGCCGCAAGGACTCCCGCGAGCGGATCGCGCAGGACCGTGGCAAGTGATTTAGGCGACATCGGCGTTCATCTCGGTTCCAAATATGGCGCCCACCAGCGTTTCCGTGGCCGTGTCGGCCGTGACGTATTGGCCGGTCAGGCGCCCGTTATGCATGGTTATGATGCGGCTGGCACATTTGCGCAGTTCGGCGATCTCGGACGAAATGAGGATGACGCCGACGCCTTCCTCGGCCAGCCTCTTCATGATCCGGTAGATTTCCGTCTTGGTGCGAATGTCGATGCCCTTGGTCGGCTCATCGAAAATCAGGATCTGCGGCCGCGTGGCCAAAGCGCGACCGATGATCGCCTTTTGCTGATTGCCGCCCGACAGATGCGAGATACGCTTGCCCATGCCGGCGGTGCGGATGCCGTACTCGTCGATGATGGTCTGGACCGCGCTGCGCTCTCGCTTCTGGCTGATGCCCAAGGGGCCGACGGTGAGCGGCAGGATGGAGATGCCGATATTCTCGCGCAGCGAAAGTTGCGGGAATATGCCGTGAAGCTTGCGCTCCTCGGACAGATAGAGCATGCCGGCCTCGACCGAGCGGGACGTATCGTTGAGCTGCCAGTCCTTACCCGCAACCATGACCTTGCCGGCGGTCGCCTTGCGATAGCCGAAGATGGTTTGCATGATTTCGGAGCGCCCTGCCCCGACAAGGCCGGCGAACCCAAGGATTTCGCCGCGGCGAAGATCGAATGAAATATCGCTGAAGCGCGGACCGGTCAGGCCCCTGACTTCCATGATCGTAGCGGTCGCGTTGCCCGCAGGATGGAAATGCTCGTCCAGCGCCACATGACGACCGGACATGGCGCGTATGAGATCCGGCTCCGAAATATCGGCGATCTGTCCGCTCTCGATCTTCTCGCCATTGCGCAGAACCGTATAGTCGTCGCCGATGGCAAAAACCTCATCCATCTTGTGGCTGATGAAGATAATCGCGTGGTTGCGATCGAGGAAGCCGCGCATGACCTTGAAGACACGCTCGACTTCGACGCCGGTAAGCGCGGAGGTCGGCTCATCGAGGATGAGCACCTTCATATTCTTGTTCGTGGAAGCGCGTGCGATCTGGAGCAGTTGCTGATCCGAGACCGAAATATTGGCCACGAGATCCTGGGGGCGGGCCTCGATGCCGAAACGGTCGAGATAGGCCTGCGCCTCCGCCATCAGGGCGCGACGGTTGAACAGCATGCCACCGTGGCCCGTGCGGTTCAGGGGCATGAAGAGGTTCTCAGCAACGCTCATCTGGGGAAACAGCGTGAGTTCCTGAGGCACATAGGCGATATTTCGATAAAGGGAGGGCTCTTCGGTGGGATCGCCGCCATCGATCCTGATGGTCCCCCGCGAGGGAAGCTCCGTGCCGGTGAGAATCTTGACCAGGGTCGACTTGCCGGCCCCGTTCTCGCCGGCCAGGATATGAGTGCGCCCGAGCTCGACCTTGAGATCGACCCCATTGAGCGCAGTCACGCCGGGAAAGTCCCTGCCCAGTCCGGTGGTTTCAAGATAGGCCATGGACCAAGTCTTTCACTGTGGACGAATAAGGCGCGGGCCAAGGAACCCGCGCCTGTTTACTACTTGCGAAAGATGCTCAGCCGCCCACATTCTGCTTGGTCAGGAAGGCGTTGCCGGTGTCGATGAAATCGGGAACGGGCGCTCCGGTCGCCTTTGCCCACAACATCATCACAGACCAGTAACCCTGCAGTTCAGGCTGGGACGCCGATGAACTCTCCGCGACGCCATTGCGGATCATATCGAGCATTTCCGGCAGGTTATCGAGGCCGACAAGCGTGACCTTGCCCTGCTTGCCAGCTTCGACGATGGCCTGGCCGATGCCGATCGGCCCCGCGGCATCGGAGGCAACCCAGCCCTTGAGATCGGGATGCGCCTGCATGATGGCGGCGGCCTGCTGCTGAGCGGTCTGGATGCTGTCGTTGTCGATCCCTTCGGCCACAACCTTGATGCCGGGATTTTCGGCAAACACCTTGCGATGGCAATCAGCCCGGATCGCATGGTTGGGCGCGGTCGGCACGCCCATCATGATGGCGACTTCGCCCTTGCCGCCGAGAAGTTCGACGAGGCGGCGCGAAGCAATCTTGGCCTGTTCGCAGAAATCCGATCCGATATGGGTGATCGACATGCCCTCGGGCGGCACGGAATCGAACAGGACGAGCGGGATCTTCTGGCCCTGGGCTTCTTCCAGCGAAGCGCGGTTGCCCGAAGGATCCAGAAGATCGATCGCCAGGCCATCGGGATGCGTGGCGAGCGCGCTGTCCAGGATCTGGTTCTGTTGCACGACATCCGCGGACTGGGGAGCGGAATAGACGATTTCGACATTGGCGCCCGTTTGCGCCTTCAGTGCCGCCGCAGCCTGCTGGGCACCCTGATTTACCTTGTCGAACCAGGGATGGACGACCTTCGGCACGATGACAAAGCGATAGCTGTCCTTCTTGACGGTACCGGGCGCGCTTTGAGCCAGGGCTGTAGCGGGCAGAGCAAAAGCGGCACATGCGATCAGCGTCGCGAGCTTATTCATGGAGTCCTCCCTCTATGGTCGACAGGCAGAACAAGTCCGCCTGCAGCGTACCGGCTGACTGCAGTCAGTTCCGGCCGCCTTCGGCAATCGATACACATGTATTTTCATTTTTACAAGAGTTATAGGAGCGCATGGATAGAGGCATCCGCGGGAGCCATCGGGCGCCTCACGGCCGGGGGCCGGGTCTTTGAATTGCAGGATCTGGAGAAGGATCGTCTGGCTCGATCGGCGGCCTTGCGGCGGCGTTTGACGTCTCCCTGGCCGCACTGGCATGCCGTGGGGCGGGCACGAAGCGCCGGGCAACGGCCCCTGATCAAGTCGAACGCAGGATGGGGCGAAGCCGTTTCGATCACGCAGGCCGCTGACCAGAGCGGCGCGGAACTATATCCCCTCGCCTGCGCAGCAGGCGCGAGGCCGACGGTCTGCAGATCCTGGATCGCAGAGATCCAAGCCTCGCGGCCAGCCTTTCGGCAAACGTGCCTCCTCTGCCGAACGAAGCGCGTCGTTGCCCGAGGCTGCCGCCCGCCTTTGGGTCATGAGGGCCGGATTTGCGGGACGCTTCCGGTTCAGTGCTTGATCGGCACGGTATTCATGAAGGCCAACGTATCATCGAACGAGCGAATGCCTGCGTCGGAGCCGAGACCCGTCGCCACCAGTGCCGCCGATGCCTGGGCAAAATTCAAAGCGGTCTTCAGATCCATCCTGCGATGCAGGGCCGTGATGAAACCCGCATCGAAAGCATCGCCGCATCCGGTCGTGTCCACCACCTCGATCTGGAAGGCCGGCTGGCGAACGATCTCGCCGTGAGCGTCCATGAAGCACACGCCATCGCCGCCGAGCGTGAATACGCAATGTTTCACGCCGCGATCGAGGAAGAACCGGCCCGCACTCTCGATATCGGACGTGCCGGAGATCTGCCGCGCTTCCTCGATGGAGGGCATGAAATAGTCGATATAGGGAAACAGGGGCGCAATAAGATCGAGCGTGCCGTCATTGGCCCCGAGCAGGTCGAACGTTGTCGTCCGCCCACGCGCCTTTGCCTCGGCCAGCAATTTGCGGCTCGGCTCTCCGTCGAGTCTGGCCAACAATCCGGTACCACCCAGGTGGATGATCGCCGGAGCCAGCACCGCATCTAGGGCGCTTTCGGCAACCTCGAAGTGATCGGAGGCCCCTCGGGCATGGAGCGCCGGCCGGTCGCCATTGCGCCGGATATTCAAGATGGTCGACGATGTCGGCACACCTGTCAGGCGCTGCATCTGAGCCGTATCGACGCCGAAGCGCTGAAGAGTTGCAAGAACGAAATCTGCCTTCTCGTCGTCGCCCACGGCACCGACTGCAAGGCAATTCAGCCCAAGTTTTGCAAGATCCACCACCGTTCCACCGGCGGTGCCTGCAACGGTCAGCCTGATTTCGTCGATGAACTCCACATTGCCGCCGGCTGGAATGGCATCGACCGGGCGTCCGAGCACGTCGAGAATATAAAGCCCAATGACCGACACGTCGTGAGACATGGAAACCTCATCAAATAAGACACATGATTGGCTGGCGGCGCTGCAGGCGCCTGCTAGCTACGATTGCGCAAGGCGAAAATGGTGCCCGCGATCAGGATGAAGATGCCGACGATGGCCAGTTGTAGCGTGCTTGGAATACCCACGAAGATCAGCACGTTGCTGACCAGCGTTATCAGGAGCACGCCAAGCAGCGTCCCGATCACCGATCCGGAGCCGCCCGTGATGCGGGCGCCACCCAGAACGACGGCCGCGATGATTTCAAGCTCCATGCCGGCCAGATCGAACGGATTGGCGAGGCGATTGCTCGAAACGTGGATCACACCGGCAATGCCGGCGAGCAGCCCGGCATAGGCAAACACGAACACCCGCACGCGAAACAGATTGATGCCAAGACGTTCGGCAATCGCAGAATTGCCGCCGATGGCGAAGATGGCGCGGCCCATCAGCGTGCGCTCCAGGATGTACCATGTGACGAGAGCGGCTACGGCCAGCACCAGAACGGTCGCGGGCAACACGGACACAACGCCATTCGAGGCGCGATGGGTGAACAGCGAGGCCTTGCCGAAAGCATCCATCGCGGCCGGGATGTTCATGAACAGGGCGGTCCCGATGAAGGTCAGCAGGAAACTGCGGATGACATATTGCGTGCCGATCGTGACGATCAGCGACGGGGCCTGGAGTTTTTGCACGAGCAGCCCGTTTACGATTCCAAAGGCCGCGCCGCCGAGGGCCGCAAGGATCAGGATGACCATCATCGGCATGCCCGGGAACCAGTTCGTGACGACCATGGTCAGGACATACATCACGAAGGCGGCAATCGCCGTGAACGACACGTCGATGCCCCCGGACGCCAGCACGACCAGCACCCCCATCGCAAACAGCCCGCGCACCACCGACGCACGCAATATGTCGACGATATTGCTCATCTGGAGGAAGTCGGGATTGGCGGCGATCACGACCAAGCAGGTCGCAATCGTCAGCGCCAAGGTGAAGAGCTCGGGCCGGCGCCCCATCAAGTCCCACCCGCGGAGCAGGAAGCCGCGGCGCCGGGGGTCGGCAGCGGTCGGCGATGCCATCTCGGTCATTGCGCGATCTCCTTCGACGTGCCGGCCATGGATTGATAGATCGCGTCTTCCGTCAGCCCTTCGGCCTTGTGCGCGGCCACGATGCCGCCGTGGCGCATGACGAGAATGCGGTCGCAGTTCTGCAGAAGCTCCGGCAAATCATCGCTGATGATGACTGCCATGCCTTCATCGGCCAGGCGCTGGATGATCCGGAAGATCGTGTCTTTCGACCCCACATCCACGCCGACGGTCGGCCCGTGCAGGATGAGCAGTTTCGGGTTGATGGTGAGCCACCGCCCGATGAGCACCCTTTGCTGGTTGCCGCCGGAAAGGGACTGAACCGGAACCGCCACGTCCGGCGCGACGATCTGCAGGTCGGCGACGCTGGCTTCCGCGGTGCGACGAGCACTGCGGGAACTGACGATGCCGAGCGCATTGCGCAGACGATCCAGGATCGGCAGCGTTATGTTGTCCTGGATCGACTTTTCAAGGAACAAGCCCTCGGTAAGGCGATCCTCGGGCACATAGCCAATGCCGTTTTGTATGGCTTGCAGCGTCGATTGAGGCGCGATCGTCTTGCCGGCCAGGCGTATCTTGCCGCCAATCGCCGGCTTCACGCCGGCCAGCGCCAGAGCCAGCTCGTTGCGGCCGGAATCCAGCAACCCCGTGACGCCCAATATCTCGCCCTTTCTCACGCTCAGCGAGATGTTTCGAAAAGCCCGGCCATCCTCGAGATTCTCGACTTGGAGCAGGACATCGCCAAGTTTCGGGTCGGTGCGATAGCGTGTCTCGCCGATCTCGCGGCCCGTCATCCACCGGCTGAATTCAGCCTTGCTGTGATCGGCGACATCGAGTTCGGCGACCTTCAGCCCGTCGCGCATGATGATTGCGCGGCCCCCGAGCAATTTGCACTCGTCGAGCTTATGCGTGACGAACAAAACCGCGACGCCCTTGGCGCGCAGCCGCTCGACAACGCCCAGCAGATTTTCGACTTCCTGGCGCGTAAGGGATGTCGTCGGCTCGTCCATGATGACCAGGCGCGCTTCGGAGGCGACGGCGCGGGCAATGGCGATCAACTGGCGCGTCGCAAGCGGCAGCGTGTCCGTGCGGCGGGTGAGAAAATCGCTGTTGGTCGGAAGATGCACTTCCGCCAGGGCCCGGCGCGCCGTTTCATGCAGCGCCGTGACATTCAGCCTGCGGACCAGACGCCCCGACGCCTCGACGAGCTGCTCGGTAAACGCGACGTTCTCGGCAACAGAAAGGTTGGGGAGGAGCGACAGGTCCTGATAGACCGTCTCGATGCCGGCCCGCAGCGCCCCGATCGCGCCCAGATCGCCGGCCCGGCTTCCGGTCGACTGGCCGTCGATCAGAATTTGCCCCTCATCGGCAGGCTGGGCGCCGGAAAGGATCTTGATCAGCGTGCTCTTGCCGCAGCCATTCTCCCCCATCAGGTGATAGATCTGCCCCGCGTGGATCGTGAGGCTGACATCCTTCAGCGCCACGACGCCGCCGAAGGACTTCCGGACGTTTCTGACCTCGAGAAACGGCGGCACAGAGTGCGGCGTGGGATCGGTCGCGTGCATGGCAAATTCCTATAGCGTTTTGCGATTTGATTGAATCGCTTCAAATCGCAAAGACGCGTCGAACCAAAGAGTTAGAGCAAACAAGCGTTCACACCTGAACGCGCCTTGCTCTAGAACTCCCCGACGCGCCTTCCGGCGCGGGATCGATGCCCGGCGGAAGACGCATCGGCGAGCGATGCTCGTTGTCAGAACGGGAACTTCTTGTAGTTGGACTTGTCGACATCCACCCAAGCCTGGCCCTGCATGATGATGCCCTTGCCCGGTCCCTTGATGACGGTCATCTTTTCGTAGCCCGGCACGCCGAGATTGACCCCGTCCTTGATCTCTTCGCCCTTCAAGACCATCTCGGAGACCTTGTTCATGACGTAGCCGGCATCCTTGGGATCCCAGAAGAAGATCTGGTTGACGGCGCCGCTTTCCAGATAAGGTCCGGTATCCTTGGGAAGGCCGAGGCCGTAGACGCAGACCTTGCCCTGAAGCCCAGCTTCTTCCACGGCGCGGCCGATACCGATCACGTCAATGGCAGAGGAGCCCTGGAAGCCCTTGATGTCCGGATATTTGCGCAGGATCTCCTTGGCCTTTTCATAGGCGCGATTGGCGTCGTTGAAGGATTCGTTCTTGGCGGCAACCAGTTCCATGCCCGGATATTTCTTGGCGTTTTCCGCGCCGGCATCGACCCACTGGTTATGCGTCAAGCTGCCCAGCGAGCCGACGAACGACGTCCATTTGCCCGACTTGCCCATGCAGGCGGAGAGCTTTTCGTTGATACGCGCACCGAAGGCCTTGTTGTCGAAGGCTTCGATGTCGACATCGGTATTCTTGAGGCTGTCCCCCTCATGGGTGATGACCTTGATCCCACGCTGAGAGGCTCGGCGAAGCACGCCTTCGAGTGCCGACGGGTCCATCGGAACAACCGCGATCGCCGATACTTTCTTGGCGACGAGATCTTCGATGATGCGGGCCTGCTGCGCCGCGTCTGCCTTGGCGGGGCCGATCTGGCTGGCGCTTAAGCTTGGGTTGTCCTTGCCGAACGCATCCACGCCTTCATTCATGCGGATGAACCAGTTTTCGCCGGTGACCTTGACCACCGTCACGATGGATGGCTTGTCCTGGGCGAACGAAGCCCCAGCCATCAACACGCCTGCCAGCATCGTACAAGCTGCCAGTTTGGTAATTTTGCTCATAGTTTCCTCCATTTTAAGCAAAATCGTCTTCTAGGATCGGCATTGCCGGTTCTATGGGATCTTGATGGTGCCGAGCCGATCGCGAACCGGGCTATCGTCGCTTCGGCTTGAGCCAGACGCCCAGGTGCACCCGCGAAAAGGCCAGGAGGGCCAACAGCAGGACGCCCCAGGCAAGGTCGCGGAAGAAATTCGAAATGTTCATGAAGTTGAACAGGCTCGAGAGAATCTGCAGCGCCGTCGCAGCCAGCAGCACACAGACCACCTTGCCGTATCCGCCTTCGGGCTTAACGCCGGCCAGAACGGCAATCAGAATGGCGATCAGCACATAAGAGCCACCATAATCCCATTTCACCGAGGAATTGCGGGCCGCGATAATGACCCCGGCAACGGAAGACAACACACCGCATAGAGTATAGGTAACAAGCAGCATACGCTTTTCATTGATGCCGCCATACCGTGCTGCCTTGGAATTACTTCCCAGCATCATGAGTTTCATGCCGAAGGGCGTGTATTTCAAAAGAAATGCCAGTCCGGCTGCGATCGCCAGAAACAGCGCAAAGCACACGGGAATACCGAATACCGGCATGTTGCCGAAGTCATCCAGCGGTTCGATAAAGCCCATGGTGATCGCGGAGCCATTGGTCAGGAACACCGCAATGCCGGTAAACAGGAGCTGCGTCCCCAGTGTCGCGATCAGGGGCGTCAGCCGCGCATAGGCGATCACGCTTCCGTTTACGAAGCCGCCGACCAGGCCCACGAGAAGCGCCAGACCGGTGAAACTCCAGAAAAACAGGGTCGGCGCGTCATCGGCGACGATGAAGTGGCTCGTCACCAGAAAGGCGGCGATACCGGCAAGGTTCGCCAAAGCGATACCCGACAGATCGATACCACCATTGCCCGAGATCATGGCCAGCATGACGCCGAGTGCCAGAAGGCCGAGTTCGGGAACCTGCGACGCCATGGATTGCAGATTGTAGCTGTCGATGAAACTGGAGCCCGCCAACAGAGCTCCGGCGGCGAGCACCGCGCAATTGATCAACAGCAGAAAAGGCGCCTGCCGGTTCAGGCTATATGACGACACTTTTTCCTCCCGTTTCCGAAGGCTGCGTTTTTCCGGCGAGGCCGGCCAGGTCCGCCGGCGGGGCAGCTTCTTTGTCGGTTGCGCAAGAGTTCATTGCCGCGCTCCATCGTTCAGCCTCAAGCATCGGATGCATTTGCCTTGCCTGCATCCAAACGATCGATCGCTTTGACGTTGTCCGCCGACGGCCCGTTTGGATCGAAGCTGGATGCGAGGAAAACGTCGACGATGGCTTTAGCCAGTTCCGGACCGATCACACGGGCGCCCATGGCAATGATCTGAGCATTGTTGGACCTTGCGGCTCTTTCCGCTGAATAGGTGTCATGGGTCAGGGCGGCGCGGATACCTGGCACTTTGTTCGCCGAAATCGACACGCCGATTCCGGTGCCGCAGAACAACAGCCCCCGATCATATTCGCCGTTGACCACGCTTTCGGCGAGGACCTTCGAGATGTCGGCGTAGTAGCCCGGCCGGCTCAGATCGGTAACCGTGATGTCACCCCTACCGGCCAGATGATGCGCGATGACATCAAGCAGGGGCTTTCCTGCGCCGTCCGCGCCAAGAGCAATCTTCATTGTGGTTCCCTCCCAAGGCAAGCCGGCTGCCCGACGGCCATGGTTCTTGTTCGTTTTTGCAGTTCTTGACATTTGTCGATCCTTATTTGACAATTGTCAATATCGACGCTCGAGCTTGGCTCTCGTGACGTCGACGTGCCCGCCGGCCAGGCGGCGTGCGCATAGGAGGAGAGGAAGCGTGGATCTCTTGCTTGAGGTGGAAGGGCTCAAAAAGTCCTTCGGCGGCGTTGCTGCTTTGCGAAATGGCGCCTTCAAGCTCCATGCGGGTTCCGTCCATGCCTTGTGCGGCGGCAACGGCGCGGGCAAGTCCACCTTCCTGAAGATCCTGATGGGGCTGCATCGCAGAGACGCCGGCTCGATCCGCCGCCGCGGCAAGGCCGTGGAGTTCTCCAGTCCGGCCGAAGCGCTTGCCTCCGGCATTGCCATCATCGAACAGGAGCTCAGCCCGGTTCCCCACATGACGGCGGCCGAGAACATCTTCCTGGGGCGCGAACCGTCGGCACGCTTCGGCGGCATCGATTTCCGCAAGATGAACCGGGAGGCCCAGGCGCTGTTCGACCAGCTCGGCTTCAACATCCGTGCCAGCCAATACATGATGAATCTCTCGGTGGCGCAGATGCAGCTCGTGGAGATCGCCAAGGCACTCAGTCACGATGCCGAGGTCATCTTCATGGACGAGCCGACCTCCGCCATCGGCGAGAAGGAAGCTCAGCATCTGTTCTCGGCCATCGAGCGACTCAAGGCCGCCGGCAAGGGGGTCGTCTATGTCTCCCACCGATTGTCGGAAATCTTCCAGATCGCCGACTCCTACACCGTCTTCCGGGACGGCAGTTATGTCGGCAGCGGCGCCTTGGCCGATATCAACCGTCCCGAGCTGATCCGCATGATCGTCGGCCGGGAGCTCGGGGAGGAATATGTCAAGACCAACATCCCCGCGGAGACGGTAAGCTTCGAGGTCAACGGCCTCTCGGCTCCCGGCAAGATCGACGACATTTCATTTTCCGTGCGACGGGGTGAGATCTTCGGCATTTACGGTCTGATGGGGTCGGGGCGTACGGAGATCTTCGACTGCCTGTTTGGCCTGGACAAGCCGACGGCCGGCAGCATCACTTTGGACGGCCAGCCACTGGCCATTTCCCGTCCCGCCGATGCCATGCGCGCAGGCATCGCGCTCGTCACCGAAGACCGCAAGCTCACCGGCCTCAATCTCTCCGACAGCGTGCGCAACAACATCTGTCTGGCGAGCCTGCCGGAGCTGAGTCCGGGTTTCACCATGCAGCGCCGGCAGGAACGGGCCGCCTCGGCAGACATGATCGCGCGTTTCGGCATCAAGGCTGCGCGCGATACCATGCCGGTTTCCGGCCTGTCGGGTGGCAACCAGCAAAAAGTCGTGCTCGGCAAGTGGTTCTTGCGCCAGCCCAAGCTTCTCCTGCTGGACGAACCCACGCGCGGCGTCGATGTCGGCGCCAAGCGCGAGATCTACCGCATCATCTGCGACTTCGCGGCAGCAGGCGGCACGGTCGTGATGATCTCATCCGAAATAGACGAGGTGCTCGGCATGTCCGACCGCATCCTGGTGATGCGGCAGGGACGGTCCGCCGGGATCCAACGGCGTGAAGAAACCGACGCGCAGTCACTCGTGCATCTGTCCACCTGAGACCGGCGCCCTGGCATATGCCCGGCACAAAAAGGAAATCCACGTGTCCGCTAACCAGAATCCTTCCACCAGCATCTGGCCCGGCAGGGAGCATCGTCGGCTCATCATCCAGGAATACGGCATCTTCATCGCCTTCTTGCTGCTTGCCTTGGTCCTTTCGGTCTCCAACCAGTACTTTCTCACCGCGGGCAACATCTCCAACGTATTGCTGCAGACGGCCATCAACGGCGTGCTGGCGGTGGGTATGACGTTCGTCATCCTGACGCGAGGGATCGATCTGTCCGTCGGATCGGTGGCGGCGCTTACGGGCATCATTGCCGCCAGCTTCGCCACCACCTCGTCGACGGCGGGCCTGCCGGGCGCGCCTTATCCGTTCTATCTCGCATTGGCGGCGGGCCTTCTCGTCGGTATCGCCTGCGGCGCCGTGGCCGGTATCATCGTCTCGCGCTTTGCCGTCCCCGCCTTCGTGGCCACGCTCGGCATGCTTTCGGCAGCGCGGGGCCTGACGCTCATCTATGGTGGGGGCCGGCCCGTGCCCGCTCTCACGCCTGAATTCCGCTGGATCGGCACCGGCAGCCTGTTCGGCATTCCTGCGCCGGTCGTCCTGCTCGCCGTGGTGTTCGCCCTGTCCTGGTGGGTGCTGAACCGTACGCGCTTCGGCCGCTACATCTATGCCGTGGGCGGCAACCCGCATGCCGCCAAGACGTCGGGCATCAACGTTGCCCGCATCCGTTTCAGCGTCTACGTCATCTCCGGCGGACTTTCAGGCCTGGCGGGCATGATGCTGGCGGCCCGCACCGGTTCCGCCTTGCCGCAAGCCGGCATCGCCTACGAGCTCGATGCCATCGCCGCCGTGGTGATCGGCGGCACCAGCCTGTCCGGCGGTGTCGGCCGTATCACCGGCACACTGATCGGCGCCCTGATCATCGGCGTGATGAACAACGGCCTCGATCTGATGGGCATCCAATCCTACTACCAGCAGGTCCTCAAGGGCGCCCTGATCGTCGGTGCCGTGATGCTGGATCAGAAGAGAAACCAGGGCGAGTAAGCCCGTGCCATCCGGACGCTCGCGCCCGCGATCCAGAACCGCGTGCCGTCATGGCTGCGGCAATTTTCGGAGGAGAACGACCATGAGGAAACTGCTTGTCGCCCTGGCCGCGGCCACGGCGTTGCTGGTGACGCCTGCCCTGGCGCAGGACAAGAAGATCAAGATCGGGGCGGCCCCCTACGGCCTCAACGCCGAGTTCATGCAGATCTGGACAGCGGCGCTGAAGGAACATCCTGCCGTCAAGAATGGGGAGGTGGAGCTGACCGTGTTCGACGGGCGCTACGATGCGCTCGTGCAGCAGGAACAGTTCAACACGATGATCACGCAGAAATTCGACGCGATCATCTTCGTGCCCATCGACATCGAGGCCGGCGCCACTGCCGTCCAGGCCGCGCATGACGCCGGCATTCCCGTCGTCGGCTCGAACACACGCGTCCACTCCGACCTGCTGGCGTCCTATGTCGGCTCCGACGACACGGTCTCGGGCTATCTGGAGGCCAAGAGCGTGCTCGACAAGATCGGCTGCAAGGGCAATGTCGTGATCATCGAAGGCCCGATCGGCCAGTCGGCGCAGATCTCCCGTCTCGAGGGCAACAAGAAGGCTCTTGCGGAATGCCCGAATGTGAAGGTCATCGAAGACCAGACGGCCAACTGGTCACGCGCCGAAGCGCAGACGCTGATGGAAAACTGGCTGACGGCACACCCGGGCCAGATCAACGGCGTCATCGGCCAGAATGACGAGATGGCGCTCGGCGCGATCGAAGCCATCAAGGCGGCCAAGCTGAACGTCAAGGATTTTGCCATTGCCGGCATCGACGGTGTCACCGATGCGCTCCATGCGGTCAAGCAGGGCACGATGACCTCGATCCTGCAGGACGCCCGCGCTCAGGCGCAGGGAGCGTTGGACCTTGCCATCTTCCAGGCTAGGAAGGGCAACTACAAGCCGCAATCCGATATCTGGGCCCAGTATCCCAGCATGCCGTTCAACGACGGTAAGGCCAAGGAATACAACGTGCCGTGGACTCCCGTCACCGCCGACAATGTCGACAAGCTGCTCGCTGCCCGCAGCAAGTGATTCTTCCGCGCGGGGTAGCGTTTCACCCCGCGCCTCCTACCGCCAGGACCCATCGACATGACCGATATCGCGCCTCAGATCGACCTGACCTTCCCCCTCTCCGGCAAGGTCGCCCTCGTCACCGGAGCCGCCTCCGGCATCGGTGCTGCCGTTGCAACCGCCTTCGTCACCAAGGGTGCCCGGGTCGCCGTTCTCGACATCAACGCCGAACTTGCCGCCGCGAAGGCGGCCGAGCTTGGGAATGGCGCGCACGCATTCGCGTGTGATGTCACCGATCCTGCATCCGTCAACGCCGCGATCGCGGGTACGAAGGCTGCTTTTGGCGGCATCGACATTTCGGTCAACAGCGCCGGGGTCGTGTTCTTGGCTCCGGCCGAGGATCTGTCGCTGGACCACTGGACCAGGACGATCGACATCAATCTCAAGGGCAGCTTCCTGGTCACGCAGGCTGTCGGCCGGGAAATGATCGGCGCCGGCAAGGGCGGCAGGATCATCAACCTCGCTTCGCAGGCCGGCACTGTCGCCATCGAGGAGCATGTGGCCTATTGCGCCTCGAAATTCGGCGTGATCGGCATGTCCAAGACCTTTGCGGCCGAATGGGGCAAATACGGCATCACCGTCAACACGCTTTCTCCCACCATCGTACTCACCGAACTGGGCAAGAAGGCCTGGGCGGGAGAAAAGGGCGACGCCGCCAAAAAACGCATTCCCGCCGGCCGGTTCGCCTTTCCCGAGGAAATCGCGGCCGCTGCCGTCTTCCTCGCTTCCGCCGGTGCGGACATGATCAACGGCGCCGATCTGCTGATCGATGGCGGCTACACCATCCTTTGAGCCGAAGCGCTCCAGGAACCCATAGGAGAAATCATGCAGCGTTTCGTCAACAATCCCGACGAAGTCGTCGAAGACACGGTGAAGGGTTTCGTCAAGGCCCATTCCGATATTGTTCGCCTCGCCGACAATCCCCGTGTCATCGCCGCCAGGGATGCCCCTCAGGCCGGCAAGGTGGGTGTCATCACGGGTGGCGGTTCCGGCCACGAGCCGGCCTTCATCGGCTATACCGGCAAGAACATGCTCGATGCCGTGGCTGTCGGCGAGCTGTTCTCCTCCCCCACGGCCAAAAGCTTCCATGACGCCATCCGCGAAGCCGATGGCGGTAAAGGTGTCGTCGTGCTCTACGGCAATTACGCCGGCGACAACATGAACGTGAAGATGGCGATCAAGCTTGCCGCCAAGGATGGCATCGAAGTGGCGACCGTGGTCGCCAACGACGATGTCTGCTCGGCGCCCCAAGACGAGCGCGAAAAACGCCGGGGCGTTGCTGGCGAAATCTTCATGTGGAAGGTTGGCGGCGCCAAGGCGGCAAAGGGCGCCTCGCTCGAAGACGTCCGTGCCACCGCGCAAAGGGCGATCGACAATTGCCGCTCGATCGGCGTGGGCCTCGGTCCATGTACCTTGCCTGCTGTCGGCCATCCGAATTTCGAGATCGCTCCGGGCACGATGGAGGTCGGCATTGGCCATCACGGCGAGCCGGGCGTCCGCGTGGAGCCGCTTAAATCCGCGGCCGAGATCGCCCGCGACATGTGCGGGATCGTTCTCGACGACCATGATCTTTCCGAAGGTACCGAAGTCGCCGTACTGGTTTCCGGCCTCGGCGCGACACCGCTCAACGAACTCTACATCCTGAACGATACGATCGAATCCGAGATCGTCAAACGCGGCCTGAAAATCCATCGCACCTATATCGGCAATTACTTCACCTCTCTGGAAATGATCGGCGCAACCCTGACGGTCATGGCTCTTGACGACGAACTGAAGGAACTGCTCGATACGGACGTGCGCTGCACTGCAATCTTGTAGAGAGAACGCCCCATGCAAACCCTGAACAATGCGGAAGCCGGCAATATCGTTTTGGCCATGGCAGAACGCATTATCGAAAATCGGGCCTATCTCAGCGAAATCGACGGCAAGATCGGCGACGGCGATCACGGCGTCAACATGGCCAAAGGCTTCAACCTGGCTGCCGAACGGCTCAAGGGCAAGAACGCGTCCCTTTCAGGCTCGCTCGATACGCTCGGCACCGTCCTGATGACCGAAATCGGCGGCTCGATGGGGCCGCTCTATGGCGTCATGTTTACGGAATTCGCCGAAAAGATCGACGGTGTCGACGCCATCGATGCCACCGCCTTCAGCCGCATGCTGCATGCGGGCCTCGAAGGCATTCAATCCATCGGCTCCGCCAAGGTAGGCGACAAGACGCTTCTCGACACGTTCGTTCCTGCCCTTGCCGCGTTCGACGATGCGAACACGGCCGGCAGATCCTTTGCCGAAGCTCTGGATGCGCTCGTCGAAGCCGCGGAAAAGGGGCGAGATTCCACAATAGATCTGGTCGCCAGGATCGGACGCGCCAGCCGTCTGGGCGAACGTTCCCGCGGGGTCTTGGACGCCGGGGCAACCTCCTGTGCCATCATTCTCAAGGAATTGTCACTCCGCGCCCGCGAGCAGCTGCAATAAGGGACAGCCGATTTGCGCAACATGGCGGCCCCACTTTATGCTTGGAAAGTTGGGCCGCCTTTTGTTGTGAATTTTCGCAAGACGAGACAAAGGCATTGTCCTGCAAGCCTTCCCGACCGACGCAGGAGCGATGGCAAACAAGATGGCGCCGAGTAATAAAACCGCTCTGGCCAAGCCCGGTCAGGCGGAATTGGCCGATGTCATACCGCTGCGTTATGGCGACGATCCCTATGTGTGGGCCTGCTGGCTCTATTACGAGGACGGGCGCACACAGGGCGATATCGCCGAGATAATGGGAATCTCGCGCGCAACGGTCAACAGCTACCTTGCCGAAGCGCGCAGCCGTGGAATTGTCAGCATTTCCATCGAACCTTCGCGGCTGGGCTCGCTGATAATCGCACAGGAGCTGAAACAGCATTTCGGATTGACCGACTGCCTCGTCGTGCCCAACGATGATGGATCGCGAACCCTGATCGACCGCCTTGGAGCCGCCGGCGCGCAAGCCGTTGCGAAGCTGCTGAAATCCGGCGATACGGTTGCCGTCGCATGGGGGCGCACCGTCCTGTCCATTGCCCAAAACCTGCATATCGCCAATCTGCAGGATGTGACGGTCGTCCAGGCCACCGGCGGCACTCGGGCCGGTTTCGCCTACACGCCGGAGCTATGCGCGGCAGCGCTCGCCAAAGCCACGAATGCCCATCTCATCAACATCACCGCGCCGGCCATCGTGTCGAATGCGCAGGTCAAATCGGCTTTCTTGGACGAACCGGTCATTGCCGAGCAATTCCAAGCGCTGACCCGGGCCAACAAGGCACTTTTCGGCATTTCGTCCCTTCGGCCGAATTCGACGATCCATACCAGCGGATTCTTCGAGGACGTCTCGATACAGGATTATCTGGCCAGAAATGCAGTCGGCGTGATTGCAGGCCGTTTCATCGACTCCCATGGCCACCCCGTTTCCGGTCCCCTGGACGACAGAACCATCGGCATTTCGCTCGATCGGCTGCGGGATAGCGACATGCGCGTTGCGGTTGCCGGCGGTTTCGACAAGGTGCCGGCAATTCTGGCGGCGCTGAGAGGCGGCTATGTCAGCGTGTTGATCACCGATGCGGCGACCGGGCGTGGCATCCTCAACGCCGATGGCGTAGCGCAGATCCACAACAAGCCGGCCCAACGCTTGCGGCAGGAATCCGAGGCTGCCCCGCCCAGCTACAATCGCACCCACATCAAGAAATTTCTCAACAACCCCGATGACGTTGTCGATGAAATGCTTGACGGGGTGGTCAAGGCGCATGCCGCTCATATCGCACCGATCAACGGCTCGAAGCGTGCCTTGGTTGCACGCAATGGTCCGCGTAAGGGCAAGGTCGGCCTGGTCATCGGCGGTGGCTCCGGCCACGAACCCTGCTTTCTCGGTTATGTCGGCAAGGGGCTGGCCGACGCGGTAGCGATCGGCAACATCTTCTCCTCGCCTCCCCCTGTTCCAATCTTCGAATGCGCAAAGGCTGCCTCAGGCGGAGCCGGCGTCCTTTTCGTCTACGGCAATTATGTCGGCGACGTGATGAACTTCGAAATGGCGGCCGAGCTGGCGCAGGAGGCGAACATCCCCACGCGCACGGTGCTGACGACTGACGATATCTCCTCCTCACCGGTAGAGGATCGCGACGGACGGCGCGGCGTGGCGGGCAATTTCTTTGTCTTCAAGATCGCCGGCGCCGCCTGCGATCGCGGGCTGTCGCTCGACGAATGCGAGGCCATTGCACGCAAGGCCAACAGGCGCACCTATACGATGGGCGTCGCACTGGAACCCTGTTCCTTGCCGCAAACCCGCCGGCACAACTTCGAGATCGGCCCTGACGAGATGGAAATCGGCATGGGCATTCATGGCGAACGAGGCGTCATCCGCGAGAAGATGATGCAAGCCGATGAAATCGTCGACCGCATCATGGACAGGGTCTTTTCCGAGATGACGGCCGGCCCGGGCGACCAGGTGGCGGTTCTTGTCAATTCGTTCGGCTCGACCCCCCTGATGGAGCTCTACATTCTGTTCAAGCGCGTGGAAGAGCGCCTCAGCGCCAAGCGGATTGTCATCGTGGCAAACTGGGTCGGCCATTACTGCACGTCGCTCGACATGAACGGTGCATCCATATCCATCCTGCACCTGGATCAGGAACTATCCGATCTCCTGTCGCATCCCTGCGATACGGCCTTTCTTCGGATCACCGAAAAAGGGCCGCTACCTGCGGCCCAATGAGAATTCCACGCTGTTCGGGAGATCAATGCAATGCCGCAAACCGCAGCGCGACGCCTCAGCTGGATGTTCCAGCTGATTGCCCTGTCGATAAAGGCGGAGAAGGAATATCTGTCCGATCTCGACGGCGCCATCGGCGACGCCGATCACGGGATCAGCATGGCGCTGGGGTTTTCGGCCGTCACCAGCGCGCTTGCAAAACTCGACCTTGATGAGGCATCACCCTCCGACGTCTTCGCGGCAGCAGCATCCGCCTTTCTCGATGCCGTCGGCGCCTCCACCGGTCCCCTTTATGCAACAGGCTTTCAAAACGCAGCCAAGGCCTTGAAGAACCAGCTGTCCCTCGAGCTGCCGGAACAGGTCGCCATCGTCGAAGCCATTACCAAGGGTATCCAACTACGCGGCAAAGGGCAGCGCGGAGACAAGACGATGCTCGACACATGGATACCGGCAATGGAGGTCGCCGTTCACGCCAAGGCAAACGGCCTGACCATCGGGCAGATGTGGCGCCATATCGTGGAGGCCGGCGCGGAAGGCGCGCAATCGACAAGGTCCATGGTCGCAACCCGAGGGCGTGCCGCCCGGCTTGGAGAACGTTCCCTGGGCCATATGGACCCCGGCGCAGCGTCCGCCCTCATCATTCTACGGGCAATGCAGGAAGCCTTCGCCGAGCGACCGGAATCTTAGGAAGTACGAGCCTGGTTTTCCTGCCACTGGCGATCAAGCCGTGAGGTGGGTCCCGTGGCGCCAAGCCAGGGAGCGCAGGGTTTGCAGCTGAGCCGTGCCGGCGGACGGAAACTGCGAAGATCCGTCAGCTGCTTTCACGCGGTATCACGACGAACGGCATCAGCATCATCTCCGGCGGAATTTGCTGCTGCGACCGCTGGGCTTCTATTGCCCGGAGCAGAAGGTTTCCCGCTGCCCGACCGATCTCCTTGGCATCGACGGAAACCGTGGTGATGCTCGGGTAGGCGCAGCGCGCAACCTCGAAATCGCCGAAGCCGGCGATCGCGATACGCCCCGGCACCGCCCAGCCGCGGCGATGGCACTCCATCAGGGCCCCGAAGGCCGACAGATCGGAAACGCAGACCGCCGCATCGACGTCAGGCCATTGGGACACCAGATGCACGATGGCCTGGGCGCCCTGCTCCATCGAGATCGGCGGCTTGCCGAAGGAAATGACCCGACCGCGTGGGAGGGCGAGTTGCTCGATCGCCTGGATGTAGCCCTGGCGACGATCGGCGCCGCGAGTGTCGCGATTGCTGGTGCCGCCGATGAAACCGATATTGCGATAGCCACGGCCATGGAGATGATGCACGAGCGCATTCATGGCGGCAGCGTTGGAGAAACCGACGACGTGCTCGATCGGCTTATCTGGCACGTCCCAGGTCTCGATCACCGGGATGCCGGCGGCCTCGAGCAGCTTGCGGGTGCGATCGGTGTGGCGGCCGCCGGTGACGATGATGCCTTCGGGACGCCGCATCAGCATCGATTCGACCAGCCGTTCCTCCTTCTCGATTTGATAGTCGGTATAGCCGAGAAGCAGTTGCAGGCCGCTGCCCTCGATGGCTTCGGTGATGCCGCGGGCGGTGTCGGCAAAGTTGGAGCTGTTGATCGAGGGCACCAGTGCAGCCACGAAACCGGAGCGCTTGGAGGAAAGCGTGCCCGCCATCTGGTCGAGCACATAGCCCAGCTCGTCCACCGCAGCCATGATCTTGCCGCGGGTCTTCTCGGAGATCGAGCCCCCCTTCTTCAGGGCGCGCGAAACCGTCATGGTCGACACCCCCGCCCGCTCGGCGACATCGGCCATGGTCGGCTGGCTTTTGAGCGGTCTGTCGTTGTCGCGAGGCATCAAGCAATCCGTTAGGGCAGTTCTGGCGCAATCGCCATAGCCGGAGCGTTACCAGCCCGGCGGGTGATTGTTAACGTAGATGGCATAGAGGGAGCTCTGCGCCGTGATGTAGAGGCGGTTGCGCTTCGGGCCTCCGAAGCACAGATTGGAGACGATCTCCGGAATCGGGATGCGCCCGATCAGACTGCCATCCCGGGCATAAATGCGGACTGAATCGGCGCTGGAAGCCCAGACATTGCCGTCGCGGTCAACCCGAAACCCATCGAAGAAACCAGCTTCGCACACGGCGAAGGTGCGTGCCGGACCGATGGCCTCACCCGAGGCGGACAGATCGTAGGCGTGGATGGCCCGGGGCAACCCTGGAACGTGGCTGGCGCCGGTATCGGCGACATAGAGCAGGCTTTCGTCCGGCGAGAAGGCCAGGCCGTTCGGCTTGATGCGATCGGTGATGACGGGCTGGACCGCGCCGGTGGCGGCGTCGACCCGGTAGACATGCGAAGCCCCGATCTCGGAGACGGCGGCATGGCCCTCGTAATTGCTGTCTATGCCGTAGGTCGGGTCGGTGAACCAGATCGAGCCATCGCTCTTCACCACCACGTCATTGGGGGAGTTGAGGCGCCTGCCGCCATGGCTGTCGGCCAGCACGCTCCAGCGCCCGTCCGGCTCCAGGCGCGTCAAGCGCCGTCCGCCATGCTCGCAGGCGATCACCCGGCCGGCCTGATCCAGCGTGTGGCCATTATGGTAGCCGCAGGGGCTCTCGAAGACGCTGACCGATCCATCCGTCTCGTCGAAGCGCATCACGCGGTCATTGGGGATATCCGACCACAACACGGATTTTGCGGCCGGCACATAGACCGGCCCTTCGGCCCACCGGCATCCGGTCCAGAGTTTTTCGAGCCGGGCGTGGCCGATGATCAGGGCGGCGAAGCGCTCGTCGAGGATCTCGTAGTCGCTCATCCCTCATCCTCGTTCCGGCGACATCGGGAACTCGTCGGCGCGGAAGATCGTGTGGAAGATGTCGCCGTCGAACAGGGGCATCAGTTCGGCGGTGACGGCCCGGCTCTTCGTCCTGACCTCCGAGGCGAGAGCCTCCTCGATGGCGGCACGCGAGGGGTAGCGGATGGCCAGCACCATGGCGTAATGCGGCTCCTGCACATCGGCCTCTTCCTGGCGCAGCACACGCACCTCTTCGGCCCCCGGGAAGCGGGTCCAGAGCGGAACGAGCCTGTCGCGCACGAATTGCGTGAAGGCCTCTTCCGACCCTGGCCGGACTTGGCCCCGAAAAAAGGCGCAGCGTATATACATGACGGAGCTACCATTGAGGTGAAGCGAAAGTCGAGGCATCCGTTTCAACGCGCGAACCGGACGCTGTAAACTGTTGTTCTAACTGTACAATTGCGGGGACGCCTACGCGCCCCCGCCACGTCTCCGGGTCAGTTGACACCCCAGATCTTCTTGTAGGCATCCCTGTAGCCATTGTCGGGATCGAAGACGTTCTTGGGGCCGCCGTCGAAGCCGATATTGTCGGGCGTGACCAGGTGCACGCCGGGAACGTAGCCCGACCATTTCTCGCCGGCGAAGGCGCGGTTCAGTTCGTCGACCAGCTGCCAGCCCTGCATGGCCAGGGGCTCCGGCACCGTCGCGGCCTGATGGTCCTTGGCGCGGATGCGCTGATAGGCGGCCTCGGAGCCGTCACCGGCCGAGATGTTCTGGGGATCGCCATCCCCGGCAATGCCGGCCGCGGCCAGCGACGGCGGCATGAAATCGTAATAGAGATCGTTGATCGCCAGGGAATGGGTCCACTTGGCACCTTGCTGCTGCAGGAGTGTGGTGGTCAGCTGGGGGATGCGGGTCGAAACATCCGAAAGCGGCGTGTCCTGGAAGGACAACACGGCACAGCCCTGGCATTTCTTGATGACTTCCTCCATCGCCCGTCCCTTGGCGATGGCGATGGCATAGGTCGAATCGGCGAAGATCACCACGCCGGCCTTGCCGTCGGAATCGGCGATCGCCTTCATGGCCGCGACCTTGGCGACTTCCATGGCATCGGTGGTGACATTGGCGAAGACAGGCGTGCCGTCGAGGGGGCCGGGCTTGGGGCCCGAGTGCCAGCCGACAATGGTGATGCCCTGTTTGGCCGCTTCCTCCAGCGCCGCCTTCTGCTCGACCGCATCGCTGCCGCCGACGATGATCGCATCCGGCTTGAGCGCAACGGCCTGGCTCAGCCCTGCGGCCTGGCCGGATACCGTGCCCTGCCCGTCGATCTCGCGATAGGTCCAGCCGATCACGCCGGCCGCTTCCTTGACGCCCTGGGCCACGCCCAGGATGCCGCCATTGCGCATGTCACCCGCCACATAGACCACGGTCTTCTTGGCCACGGCCTTGGGACCGGAGGTTGGCCCGTCCCATTTGTCGGCGCGGGCCGCAGCCTTGGCGACGACCGCCTTCGCCTCGTCGACAAAGGCATCCGCCCGCGCCAAAGCGGGCGCCAGGGCCAGGGCCGCCAGGCCGGCAGCCGCCATCAACACATTTCGTCTCAACATGATCTCCTCCTGAATGCGACGGGTCGTCAGTTGCCCGTCTTCTTGAAATTTCGGGTGGCCGAGCCGCGTCGGCGCTGGGCATAACCGGCGATGCCGATCGCGATCAGCAGGGTCACGCCGTTGAACATGGGCTCGACCCAGAACGAGCCGCCGAATTGCTGGATGCCGGCGATGCCGACCGCGAGGATGGCAACACCGACCACCGTGCCCCAGACATTGACGCGGCCGGGCTTGATTGTCGTCGAGCCCAGAAAGGCGCCGACGAGGGCCGGCAGCAGATATTCGAGACCGACGCTAGCCTGGCCGATACGCAGTTTCGAGGCGAGCAGGACGCCGGCCACCGCCGTCAGGGCGCCGGAAGCCACGAAGGCGCCCATGGTGTAGCGCTGGACCGGGATGCCGTTGAGCGCAGCCGCCTTGGGATTGGCGCCGATCGTATAGAGATAGCGGCCAACAGGCAGGTGCTCGAGGATGAACCACAGGGCGAGGGCGAGAGCCAGCACGTAGAAGCCTGTGATCGGCAGGCCGAAGACCATGGTGCCGTTGAGCGAGAGGAAGCCCTGGGGCAGGCTCGCCACGACCTGGCGTCCCCCCGTATGCCAGAGCGCGACGGCATAGAGCACGGTACCGGTGCCGAGCGTAGCGATGAAGCTGTCGATGCGCGCCACTTCGACCAGCAGGCCGTTGAGCAGGCCGATCAGGGCGCCGAACAGGACGACCACCACCACGGCCACCGGCCAGGGCAGCCCGAACATCGTCTGCAGGCTGATGGCGAGGATGTGCCAGAGCACGATGCCATAGCCGACAGTGAGGTCGATCTTGCCGGCCGCCATCGGGATCATGGCCGCCAGCGAGAGCATGGCGATGATCGCCTTGTCCGCGATGATGGAGCGGACGTTGAGCATGGTCGGAAAGGTCTGCGGCAGCATCAGCGAGAACAGGACGATCAAGAGGACCGTGAGGATCGGTAGGCCGTAGACCGGCAGGCGCCGCAGCAGTCGTTCGCCCGCCGAGGCCTGCTTGAGTTCGCCGCGTGTCGGCTCGAGGGCGTCGGACTTGATGGAGTTGGTGGACATGGAGCTTTCCTGTCTGCGCTCACGCGGCTTCGGAGGCCGAGGCGGCCGAGATCACCGCCTCCGTGGTCAGGGCTGGGCCGGCCAGCTCGGCAATGATCCGGCCGCGGTTGAACACCAGGGCACGGTGGCAGATATGGGCGATTTCCTCGAAATCCGTGGACACCACGATCACGGCGAGGCCGGATTCCAGGGCTCGCGCGATGAGGCGGTAGATCTCGGCCTTGGCGCCGACATCGACGCCGGCGGTCGGATCCTCCGCCACCAGGAGCCGGCGGCCGGTCGCGAGCCAGCGCCCCACGACCACCTTCTGCTGGTTGCCGCCTGACAGCCCCTCGATCGGCAGATCCGGATCGTTGGGCCTGAGCCCCACGGCCTCGCCCAGCTCACTCGCCAGCCTGGCCTCGATCGCGGGCGAACGCGGCACATACCACGGCCGTCCGGCGGCTTCCGGGTTAAGGAAGGCGTTTTCGCGGATGCTGAGCGAAGGCGCGAGGGACTCTTCCATGCGGTCCCTGGCAACCAGCCCCACACCGGCCTTCAGAGCCGCCCGCGGTGAGGAGAGATCGGGCACCTGGCCATCGATGGTGATCGATCCGCGATGCGGCACCGCCCCGAACAGGCTGCGCCCGATATCTTCCTGACCCGCGCCACGCAGGCCGACGAGGCCGAGCAATTCGCCCTGGCGAACCTCGAAGCTGACGGGGCCGGCCGCCGGGGTCACCACATCGCGCAGGACCACGCGGGCCTTGCCCGAATGGAATTCGGCCTTGCGGAAGAGTTCGAGGGTGGAGCGGCCGACGATCATGCTGACGAGTTCGTCGGGCGTGGTCTCCGCCACCGGCTTCTCGTCGACCTTGAGGCCGTCACGCATCACCACCACCCGATCGGCGATACGGAAGATCTCGTCGAGGCGATGGGAGACATAGATCATGCCCACGCCCCGCTCGCGCAGGCGCCGCACTGCCTCGAACAGGCGCTCGACCTCGTCGGCCGGCAGGCTGGCCGTCGGCTCGTCGAGCACCAGGAAATCGCAGTCCACCACCAGGGCCCGGGCAATGGCGACCAGCGACTTCTCGGTCCGGCTGAGGCTGTGCACGCGCAGGGTGGGATCGATGTCGCAGCCGACCAGCTTCAGGGCCGTCTCGGCCTTGCGCTCCGCCTCGCGCCAGTCGATGCCCCCCAGCCAGCGCCGGGAGAAGCCCTGCGACAGTCCCATATTCTCGGCCACCGTCATCCATTCGACCAGGCCGAGGTCCTGGTGGATGAAGGCCACGCTCTGGCGCTGGCCCCGCGCATTGGCACGGTGGCGATAGACCTCGCCACCGATGGTGATCTGGCCGTCATCGGCCTTGAAGATACCGCCGAGGATCTTGATGAGGGTGGACTTGCCGGCACCGTTCTCGCCCAGCAGGGCCACGACCTCGCCGCGCCCGACCTCCAGGCTGACGCCCTTGAGCGCACGGGTGCCACCGAAGGCCTTGACGACATTCTCGAACCGGAGAGCTTCCTGCCCTGCCATCGCGTTCGTCCTCCACAACTTCGAGGGCCTTCCAGCCCCGCAAAGCCCGCCCGGCTCTACGGCCGGTTTTCATATGTTATCGATAACAAACATGATCCTGTCAAGATACCCGTCGGTGACCGACCCCGACATCAGCCTTCATCGGACTGCTCGCGAAACCCGGTGAACTGCAGCATGATCGCCGCCGTATCGCGGGGTCCGAGGCCCGCGGCCAGCAGGGACCGGTGCAGGTCGGTAACCAGCCCGGTCACGGGCAGCGGCAGGCGCTGGCTGCCGGAGAAAGCCTGCACGGCCTCCAGATCCTTCATCATGTTGTCGATGCGGCCGGTCGGCGTATAATCGCGTCTTGCCATTTTCGGCCCGAATTCCTGCAGGATGGCGCTGTCGGCGCGACCGCCTTTGAGGGCTTCCGCCAGGCGGGCCGCATCGACGCCCCCCGCCTCCGCCAGCCTGACCGCCTCTGCGACCGCCTGGAAGCCCAGCGCGCAGAGCACCTGGTTCACCAGCTTGGTCGTCTGCCCCGCGCCGCTCGGACCCATATGCGTGTAGTTGGCGCAGAGGCTGTCCATGATGGCGAGCGCCCGGTCCACATCCTCGGCGGCCCCGCCGGCCATCACGGTAAGGCGGCCGGCCAATGCTCCCGGCGCGCCGCCGGAAAGCGGGGCATCGACCCACCGCATGCCCGTCGTCTCCGCCAACTGCCCGGCAAGCTCCCGTGTCGAGGCCGGATCGATCGAGGACATGTCGATCAGGAGTCCGGAAGCATCCGCTCCTTCCGCAATGCCGCCTGGGCCGAACACGGCGCTCCGCACAATCGCGGCGCTGTTGAGGCTGGTGATGACGAAGCGGCTCGCCTGCGCTGCCTCCCGTGCGCTGGCGGCTGCCCTGGCCCCTTTCTCGACAAGCGTCGCGACCTTGGCCGTGTCCAGGTCGAAGACGGTCACGGCATGTCCCGTCGCCAGCAGGCGCGTCGCGATCGCCGATCCCATGATGCCGGTCCCGACCACGGAAACGGCGGCTTTCTGGCTCTCTGTCATCGGCCGTTCTCCCCTTCGTCCCATCGCAAGAGGCTGAGGAGGGCGCAGCACCCCTCCTCTCGCCGGCCTCGGGAAAACCTACAGGCTCGAGGTGATCCCGCCATCGACATAGAGGACATGCCCGTTGACGAAGCTGGAGGCGTCCGAGGCCAGGAAGATCGCAGCGCCGGCGAGTTCCTTCACCTCGCCCCAGCGGCCCGCCGGCGTGCGCTTCTCCAGCCAGGCTGAGAAGTCGGCATCGGCGACCAGGGCGGCATTGAGCTCGGTCTTGAAATAGCCCGGACCGATGGCATTGACCTGCAGTCCATGGCGGGCCCAGTCGGTGGCCATGCCCTTGGTCAGCATCTTCAGGGCGCCCTTGGTCGCGGTGTAGGGCGCGATGCCTGGGCGCGCCAGTTCGCTCTGGACCGAGCAGATGTTGATGATCTTGCCCCGGCCGCGCGGAATCATGCGGCGGGCCACGGCCTGCCCCACCAGGAAGGCACTGTCGATATTGGTGGCGCACAGGCGCTTCCAGGCGTCGAGCGGGAAAGTCTCCAGCGGCGCCCGATGCTGCATGCCGGCATTGTTGACGAGAATGTCGATCGGCCCGAGCCTTTGCTCGATCTCGGCGATGCCGGCCTCTACGGCATCGGGATCGGCGGCATCGAAGGGCGCGATATCGACGGTATGCGACTTGGCCGCGAGCGCCATCCTGGCGTCCTCCAGACGGTCGAGATTGCGGGCATTGAGCACCACGCTGGCACCGGCGCCGGCCAGAGCCTCTGCAATCGCATAGCCGATGCCTTTGCTGGCCCCGGTTATCAGGGCCCTGCGCCCGGTCAGGTCGAACAGCGTCACGTCGGTCTCCCTTGTCTTGCCGGCGCCTGTTCGCTATCGGCGCTCTTCCTCGACAAATTGATATCGATAACAAAATTTGTCAACGCGCTTGAAGACGACCGCGACCGGCATTTCGTTCGTAAGTGATGGGCCGTGGAAAGAGGCTTGCTCCCCTATGCAGTTGTGATATCGATAACAAAAATATGCCGAGGCGAGGATGATGAAACCTGACCTGCTGATGATGGGTTCCTATCCCGACGGGGACATGGAGGCCCTGTCGAGCGCCTATCGGCTGCACAAGCTCTGGGAACAGGGCTCCGACGGGCCTGCCGTCTCGATCCGCCCGCTCATCCGGGCCATCGCCACGCGCGGTGACCTGGGCGTGGACGCCCGGACACTGGAGATCCTCCCTCATCTCGAGATCATCGCCTGCTATGGCGTCGGCGTCGATGCCATCGATCTCGACATGGCGCGCGCAAGGGGCATTCGCGTCACCAACACCCCCGAGGTCCTCAATGGCGACGTCGCCGACCTCGCGATCGGCCTCGCCTTGGCCGCGATGCGGCGGATTCCAACCGGGGACGCCCATGTTCGCTCGGGCGCTTGGGCGAAGGGGAATCCGCCGCTGACGCCGCGGCTTCATGGCAAGAAGCTCGGCATCGCCGGGCTCGGCCGCATCGGCTCGACCGTCGCCCGCCGCTTTTCGGGTTTCGACATGGATATCGGCTATTTCGGCCGTTCCCCGCACGAGGATGCACCCTACCGCTTCTTTGACGATCTGACGGCGCTCGCGGCCTGGGCGGACCTGCTCGTTCTCACCCTTCCCGGCGGCGCCGCGACCCAGAAGATCGTCGGCACGGAGGTCCTGCAGGCGCTCGGCCCCGAGGGATATCTCGTCAACGTCTCGCGCGGAACCACCGTCGACGAGGAAGCCCTGCTGCAGGCGCTGGAGGCCCGGACGATTGCGGGAGCCGGCCTCGACGTCTTCTGGAACGAACCGCGCATCGATCCCCGCTTTGCCAGGCTCGACAACGTCGTGCTGCAGCCCCATCTCGGCAGCGCGACGATCGAGACCCGGCGGGCGATGGGCCAGCTGGTGCGCGACAATCTCGCCGCGCACTTCGCCGGCCTTCCGCTTCTGACACCGGTCATTTGAGAGGTAGCCATGCGTGCTCTCGTCATCCACGGCCCCAAGGACCTGCGCCTGGAGGAACGCGACCCCGGTCCGCTCCAGAACGGGCAGGTCATGGTCCGCGTCCAGGCCGGCGGCATCTGCGGTTCGGACCTGCATTATTACAACCATGGCGGCTTCGGGGTCGTCAGGCTCAAGGAGCCGATGATCCTCGGCCATGAGGTCTCGGGCGAGATCGTCGAGGTCGCGGCGGATGTCGGCCCGCTGCGACGCGGCGACCGGGTCGCCGTCAATCCGAGTCGACCCTGCGGCCATTGCCGCTATTGCCTGCAGGGCCTGCCCAATCACTGCATGGACATGCATTTCTACGGCAGCGCCATGCGCATGCCGCACGTCCAGGGCGCCTTTCGCCAGCTCCTCGTCTGCGATGCCGTGCAGTGCGAGATCGGGCACAATGCCGGCGCGGACGAACTCGCTTTGGTCGAGCCCTTCTCGGTTGCCCTGCACGCCGTCTCCCGCGCCGGTTCGCTGCTCGGGCGCCGTATCCTGGTGACGGGATGCGGGCCGATCGGCGCGCTCGTCGTGGCTGCGGCCAGGTTTCATGGCGCCGCCGAAATCATCGTCACCGATATCGTCGACGAGCCGCTCGCCATTGCGGCCAGGCTCGGCGCCGATCGCACCATCAATGCGGCGCAGGCACCCGAGGCCCTCGCCGCCTTGGCGGTGGACAAGGGCCAGGTCGACGTGATGTTCGAGTGCTCCGGCAACGAGAAGGCGCTGCGCGCGGGCCTGGAGGCGATGCGCCCGCGCGGCATCGTCGTCCAGCTCGGCCTGGGCGGCGATGTCGCCTTCCCCCAGAACCTCGTGGTTGCCAAGGAACTCTCGGTCGTCGGTTCCTTCCGTTTCCACGCCGAATTCGCCCTGGCGACGCAGTTGATCGATACCGGCAAGATCGACCTGCGTCCCCTGCTCACCGGCAGCTTCGCGCTCGACGATGCCGTCTCGGCCTTCGCCCTGGCCAATGACCGCCGCCGCGCGATGAAGGTGCAATTGTCGTTCTGACGCCATCCGGGGAGGCGTCAACGCGCGTCCACCGGGAACCGTTGACCGGTGGACGACGCATCAAGCATCGACTGTGACTCCAGTTTCCCGTCACCTTGCCTCAGCCTCCCCTGGGTCTCGCAAACGGAAAGGTGCCGAGGAGATTGTCGTTGAAATAGGCGGCAGTCATCGACGTCACCCTTCCTCCCGACAATGCGAACCTGACGGAGTAAAGGGATCCCTTGGCGGTGAACTCACGGCCAGGATCCATCTGGAAGATGTCTGCGTTCCAGCGCTTGAGCACGAACTGCAGCTTGCGGGGGCCGAGCTGCAGGATCAGATGATCGCCATTCGCCCAGACCTCGACCTCGCCGAAATAGGCCGAGCTGTAGACGCCTTCATAGATGGCGAGCGGATGCGGAAAATTGGGGTTTTGAGGCGGAAGATTGCCAGCCAGATCGCCGGACGCCTTATAGAAATTCATGAAATGATCGTGCGCGATCTCGTACCAGGTGTTGCGCGTGACGTCGCCGAACTGGACGATGTCCATGAACTCCGTGACGATGGCTTCTGCGGCCCCCACCTGAGCACCATTGGTGAGAACGACGATGCCCATATCGGCATCGGGCAAAACATGGAACGCCGCCACCCCACGAAGAAGGCGCCGGAATGGCTCATCGATCGGCATTTCGATAGCACGAATTCGATATCATCTTGTGTTACCGTCGTTTCAGCTGTTGCTCCGTTTTAGCGGGTATCGTTCTCGGCAGATCGGTCACCGAACCATTGCATTATGAGAGGAATTTCGCTCCTGGCAGAAAGGGCGCCCCCCGGGCAGCCCAAGCCCCCGGCAAATGGCCTGACTGCGTGGCAGCCGGTCGCCCGGCCGGCCCCGCGGAGGCCGTAGAGAACAAGGAGCCATATTGATCCTTTTTGGGATCGTGGAGATCCGACATGTCGACAATGCGCAAGATTTTGCTGGCTTTAGGAATCGTGGTCGTGATCGGAGCGGCCGTCGGCACGAGCGTCTACTATTTCACCAAGGGCGTCGCCGACACAGCCACCGTCTTTTTTGCAACCATCGCTTCCAGCGGGCCGGAGAATGCCTATCGCAGCGCCTCCCCGGCATTCCAGCAGGCCATGAGCGAAAGCAGTTTCGCCGCACTCGCCAACCGAGCGGGTCTGAGACGGTTCAAGAGCGCGTCATGGCCCGAACGAGAAATCGAGAACGGCCGGGGCAGCGTATCGGGGACGCTGTTGCTGGACGGGGACGTGTCTCTGCCTGCCAGGGTAGAATTGACCAAGAACGCTGCAGGCGCGTGGCAAGTCTTCAATTTTACCCTCCAGATGCCCGGCATCGCTCAACAAAACGCGGCTCGGCCGCAACCCGCAACGAGCCCGCCCTCTCAAAATCAACCGCCCAAGATCGTCGCCAGCACGCAGGAGGGCGATCGGGTTTCGGCTGAGATCGGGGATAGGACCTGGTCGGCAGGCGGCTCCTCGCTCATCGTCGTGAAGTTGGGCAGCACCGTTCTCGTCAACACGGCCCCCATCATCAAGCCGGACAGGACGATCGATGCGACGACACTGCGACTGCAGTTCGACGCAAGCGCCACCGGCACCCAGAAGCTCACCCGCAACTGCCAGAAGAATGCCCCCTGCATCGAACTCAGCACCAATGACAGCCACTACAAGACCGATGAAAGCCCGAATGCAGAGGCCGCACTGACCGTCACGAAGATGGAAGCCGGCAAGATCGAAGGCGATTTCTCAGCCGACATGATCTCTTTGGAAGGCAAGCTCGCCCTTCACCAAGGCCACTTCGTCGTCTCGGTGCAATGACCCGTGCAAAGCAGGAGGTGCCACCCATGATCTCGAAATATGCCCTTGCCGGCGTGTTGTTTCTCGCCGCCCAGTCCGTGAACGCACAATCGACCGACGAGATGACCGCCTGCGTCGATCGCGCGGATGGTGTTTCGACCAACATGCTTGAATGTGGAAAGACAGAAATTGCCAAGTGGGATGCCAGGCTGAACATCGCCTACCGAGCCCTGCTGCACAGAGAAGACGGCAGCAAACGGACAAAGCTGCAGGCAGAACAAAAAGCCTGGCTTGTCCATCACCTCGGCGAGACTAGGCGCCTTGCGAGCGATCCCGACACCGGCTCCGGCGCCTTCATGATCTCACAAAGCTTCGAGCTGGACGATATCGCCAAGCGTACGCTCGAACTGGAGAAACGCGTCCGCAACCCAGGCTAGTCCCCCCGCCAAGATCATGGACGGCCAGCCCTGGCCAAATCTTGATCCAGCACATCGGAGCCAAAAGCTTCGATGAACAAGCAGGTGTTTTTGTTTGCCTCTCCGAGTCACATCCATGTCACACGAAACAATAGATAGGCAGGATAGCGCAGGTGTCTACAATATGCCCAACAGAGGTAGTTACCAATCATGAATGCAACTAGGGGTCTTACCCGATCCTTCAAGCCGCTGGTCATCCGCCTGGCCCCCGAACTGCGGAAACTTCTCGAAGGCCAGGCAAGTTTCAAAGGCATGTCGATGAACGTGCTGATCAATTCTATCCTGGAGGAGCACGCTTACCGGTCCGTGGACATCCATGATCGGTTGAACCGGCTGGAGGAAGATCTTGCGGCCATGCAACTCGAAAAACGCGCCCAGCCTCACTGAGTGCCGGATCAGGCGGCAAAGCGCGGTGCCAACATCCCATGCAAGGCTGCACAAGGCGCCATGTCATGGCAAGGGCCGAGATCATGCTCTCCGGCATCGAATTGGTTCATGGGATGCGCAAACGACACGCCTGATTTGCCGATGATCCACGTTCGTCACCGGAAGCGCGGCGCGAATTCCAGGTCAGGTGAACGATGGCGCAAACCAGGTCACGCGGGACAAGGTCCTGCGCTCGATCAGGAAGACGGATTCTTGTCGAGCGCCTTTCTGATCTCGACGAGGGAGTCGAGGATTCGGCCCAACGCAAAGGTCAGCAGACCAAACCCCAGTGCAACGGCGCCTTCCAATTCCTGTAGAAGCCCCGATGCCGTTGGGATCATTATACAACCAAGAACAAATGCAATGATTCCTACGATGCTAATTGACTTCGCCATGACAGACCCTTCCTCAATCAACTGATTATCCTGCGCTGATAATCGTTAGGTCGGGTGCAATTTACCCTGCAATATGTAACGGGACCTTAAAAACCTCTGTGAAGATCTGGCAGAAAGAGCCTGCCCCCGACCGGGCAGGACACAGCCATACCAACGGATCGACAGGGAGAACATCAAGGGAAAGGTCGAGCCGCCACGGGCATCATCGATGGACTCGCCGTTTCGAGCACCGCACTTCGGTTGCGTTTCATGGCCGCGATCGACCGAAGACGGGCCGGCCAAGCAGACTTCCTCGCTGTTGGATGCAGGCAGTTACCATACGCCATCGTGCATCCCGCCGGATCCCCTCTATGGCGCGCAAGGGCGGCAGAAACCGGATCATTCCATCTCCGCAAGGCCTTTCGGCGTTTCGCCATATTTTGCCAGGATCACCGGCCGACTATCGCCGGTTCGCATGAACGCAACGGCCCCGACGATCGTTTCGTCGCCTTGCCTGATTCCCACACAGAAAGCAGCACGGAAACGCGCCATCGTATTCGAATAGGCCCTTTGCCCCTGTCCGGCGACAAGGTTGCCCTCGCTGTCTCGGACGAAGGGGAAAATGATGTAGTGCGTCACAGTGGACATTGTTCTGCGTCAGATCCTCTGGCGTAGCCCCATATCGCGCCAGGATCACCGCATCATCATATGTTCCGGAGGCTGGATTGCGAGCGTCAAAAAGGATTGCATTGCAACGAACGCACCTAAAGTTTCAATGCAAAAAAGCAAGCAGGCAAAGAAAAGCCCAGCGATACGCTACACGCCGGGCAGTCTTGTCGGATATGACAGAGCCGTTGAGCTTGACCACGACGATGCTTGAATAGGCCAGATGGTGTTCGGGCGGCGTGTTAAAACGCACATACCGGAGGGGTGCTACCCTTGGATCGCTCGCCGGCGGCGGGCGATTCCGAACTGCCGCGGCCTTCACGCCACCAACCTGAGCATTTCCGCGACAGTGCACCGATCGACTGCGGTGAGCCCAATGCTTGGTACGATCCAAGCAGTTTCTATTCTGAAGGCTTCGTGAGTTCATTGCGTTGATCCGTGGTAAGCGGTCTGATCCTTTCTCCTCTCAGCATCAAAAACAGCCTCGCGGTCTCCTCCAGTTCCTCACTTGCGTATTGGGCCTCGCGAAGCGACTTTCCTGCGACGACCGGACCGTGATTGGCGAGCAGCACCGCATGGCTCGTGCGTGCCCTCTCGCGAACCGCCTCTGCCAAAGCGACATCTCCCGGAGCGAAATAGGGCGCCAGCGGCAGCTTCCCAACTCGCATGACATAATATGCGGTGAGTGGGGGCAGGAGATCTTCCGGATCCAGGCCGTCGATCACGCTGACGGCCACCGCGTGCGTCGAATGGAGGTGGACGACCGCTCCTACCCCCTGACGCGCGCAGTACATGCATTGATGCAGAAACGCTTCTTTCGTGGGTTTGTCGCCATCGACGAAGACACCTTCCGCGCTGAATCTGGAAAGCCGCCCCGGATCAAGCGCTCCAAGGGAGGCGTTGGTCGGCGTCATCAGAAGATCGCCATTCGAGAGCCTTGCGCTGATGTTTCCGGTCGACCCAAAAGTGAAGCCTCGCTCGAACAAGGACTTGCCGACCGCCACGATCTCATCTCGAACGCGGGTTGTCTCGGAAATGATGGCTGTCATTGCAGCAGCTCCCAGGCCTTCAGGAAAAAGTCAGCCGTACCGAAGTTTCCCGATTTCAGCGCCAGAGCCATCGGCTCCGCCTCCCCCATCGTCAGCGTCCAGGGAACTCCGGGGTCGATTTCCGGTCCGATATAGAGGGCGGCGGGTGCAAGGGCGCCAACCACCGCCCCGGACGTTTCGCCACCGGCGACGATAAGGCGTCGAACACCATTCGCACGCAGCATGATCGCGGTTTCTGCCAGGAAGTGCTCGATGATTTCACCGGCCTTCTGCCGTCCGAGGGCATCCTGCGCGGCACGAACTTCGGTGGGGTCGGCGCTGGAGTAAATGAGGGGGGTGTTCTCCCCCTGCTCCAATGCCCAATCCGCTGCGCCGCCCACGGTGACGCGCCCCTGCGCTATGTCGATCGGATCGATCCGCATGGAGGGCATGCCGGCGGCAATGGCAGCCTGTATTTGGCCCCTCGTTGCCTCCGAGCATGAGCCAGCCAAGATTGCAGCGCCGCCGCATGGCGCGGTAAAGGAGCCGGGTTCGGAATTGCCCGATAACAATCCGGCACGGCGAAAGTTCTCCGGCAAGCCGATCGCGATGCCGGACCCTCCGGTGATCAACGGAAAATCGGCAACGGCCTCCCCGATCGTCCGCAAGTCTTGGTCGGATATCGCATCGACGACCAGCACTCGATCGCCAAGCGCGCGCGCCGCCCTAAAGGCCTCACGCAGGGCCTCTGCGCCCCGTGCCACGATCTCCTGTCCAACGAGCCCTACCTTGAGGGACGACTGCGCGGCCATGAGCCGTACCAGGGAGGAATCCGTCATGGGGGTCAGCGGATGATTCCGCATCGGGCTCTCTGAGAGGAGCTTCTCGGCAAGGAAGAGATGGCCTTTGTAGACGGTTCGGCCATTTGCCGGAAAAGCCGGGCAAACAATGGTGAGATCCACGTCGAGCGCAGCAAGGAGCGCATCGGTCACCGGCCCGATATTGCCCTTTGCCGTTGAATCAAAGGTCGAGCAATATTTGAAGATGATTTGCCGAGCGCCTGCCGCGCGAAGCCACGCCAAGGCCTCAAGCGACATTGCGACGGCTTCTGTGGCCGGGTTGGTCCTGGATTTGAGAGCAACCACGACTGCGTCGATATGAGTGAGATCGACGTTTCCCGACGGGACGCCAATCGTTTGAATGGTTCGCATTCCCTCTCGGGAAAGCATGAGGGCAAGGTCGCTTGCTCCGGTAAGATCGTCAGCGATAGCGCCGAGTAACATCCCCTACTCCTGTTGCGAAAAGGCGGCCCGACTACGCGGTCGCGCCGTCAATGATGGAAAACCCTGTGTCGATAATTGCCGGCTCGAACGCGCGGTCGGGGGATTTCAGGAGAGTCTCCACCGCCGTCTTGCCGATGGCAAAACGATTGGAAAGCACCGTCGCGAGCGGCTTCGGAAGCGCCTGGCCAATCTCCAACCCGTTGAATCCCATGAGGGCGAGCCTGTCGGGCACTGGAACGGCAGCGGCCAAACAGTGCAGGTATCCGCCAACGGCCATGTCATCGTTGGAAAATGCGACGGCCTCGATCTCGGCCCCATCGGCGAGAATTGCCGCCAGGGCCTGCCGGCCGCTCAAGGTCGAGCTTGGTCCGTCGACTCTATGCTCCGCGACCAATGCCAGCCCGACGTCCCCCAAGCCTTCACAAAGCCCGAGATAGCGCGCATGGGCCCGGCGATCCGCGTCCCAATCATGCCCGACATAGGCGATCTTCGAGTATCCGCGGCGCATGAGATGGCGAGCCATGGCACGCCCCGCCCCGCGGTGGGAGAGGCCGACGGCAAGGTCGATCGGCCTGCGGTCGATATCCATCAATTCGCCGACACGAACCTTGCTTGCCTCCAACATCCGCCTCGCTGCATCGGTATGATCGAAGCCCGTGGTGATGATCGCCGCCGGCTGCCACGCCAGCAGCGACGAGATCAGTTGCTGTTCCTTCTCGAGGTCATAGTCGGTCACACCAATCATTGGCTGATACGATGTTCCCGCCAGGCCGGCATGAATGCCACGAAGCAATTCCGGAAAGACGATGTTCGAGAGCGAGGGCAAGATCACCCCGACGATCATCGAGGAGGAAGATGCGAGCGAGCCGGCTGCTCGGTTTGGCACATAGCCGAGCGCGTCGATGGCTTCGATGACCCGCCGGCGCGTCTCCGGTGCAATCGCCCCCTTGTCTCGGATGACCCTTGAGACTGTGTTCTCGCTGACGTTGGCCAGTCTCGCCACATGGGCGAGGGTTGGCGTTTCAAGCGCTGTCAAAGGACGACCTCACCGCAGGATCTGCGCCCGACGGCGAAGGTCAGGGCGTTATGTGTAAGCGCTAACATCATTCGCTTGATCCTTGCAATAGGATGTGATTAGCAAGTGTTAGCGCTGAGATAGGCGAATCTGATTTGATTTGGAAAGTGGGAGGCGCCGTCCAGGATGAGCGACCAATCGACGATTGCCGTAATCGGTCTGGGCTCGATGGGATTGGGGATGGCGCGCTCGGCGCTCCGGGCCGGACGGACTGTAAGAGGATATGACGTCAACGCAGATGCATTGAAGGCGTTCAGCCAGGATGGCGGTCTAGCCTCCGCCAGCCTGCAGGAGGCGGCTGCCGACGCCGACATTGCCGTCATCGTCGTCGTGAACGCAGCCCAGACAGAAGCTGTGCTTTTCGCCGAGGGCGGCGTCGTGTCTGCCTTGCGGCCTGGAGCGGTCATCGTCTCGTGCGCCACCATCTCCCCTTCGGAGGCGAAGGGATTTGCATCACGCGCCGAAGCCGCAGGCCTGCTCTATCTCGACGGCCCGATTAGCGGTGGCGCCAAGAAAGCAACTTCCGGCGATTTGACCTTCATGGCATCAGGCTCCGCCCAGGCCTTTGCTGCAGCCCGGCCGGCACTGGATGCGATGGCCGGAACGGTCTACGAGCTGGGCGATCAAGCGGGCATCGGCTCGTCCTTCAAGGTCGTCAACCAGTTGCTCGCGGGCGTCCATATCGCCGCGGCTTGCGAAGCAATTGCATTCGCCAAGAGCCTCGACCTCGATATTTCGCGTGTCTTCGAGGTGATCACCAAATCCGCCGGCAATAGCTGGATGTTCGAGAACCGTATTCCACATGTCCTTTCCGGAGACTACACCCCCCATAGTGCGGTTTCCATTTTCACCAAGGACCTTGGCATTGTTTCCGACATCGGGAGGAAGGTGAAGTTTCCGCTCCCGATCACAGCTGCAGCATTGCAGCTGTTCATCATGACGGAAGCGGCGGGCATGGGCCGGGATGACGACAGCTCCGTCGCCCGGCTGCTCGCCAAGATCGCCGGCCTTCGCCTGCCCGGCATGTCGGAAGAGGTTTGATCGAGATGCCCAAATTTGCCGCCAATCTATCGATGATGTTCAACGAGCGTCCCTTCCTGGAGAGATTCCAGGCGGCTTCCGACGCGGGCTTCGGTGCCGTCGAATATCTGTTTCCCTATGACCATCCCGCGGAAATCGTCGCGGACGCGCTGGCGACGGCCGGTCTGAAACAGGCGCTCTTCAATATGCCGCCTGGCGATTGGGCAGCGGGCGATCGCGGCCTGGCCAGCCTGCCGGACAGGCGCGCGGAGTTCCTCAAAGGGCTGGGCCTGGCGGTGTCCTACGCCAAGACGATTGGAACGCCTTTGCTGCACATGATGGCGGGCAATGCTGCTTGGGATTCCCCTGCGTCGATTGCGGCCTACAAGGACAATCTGCGCAGAGCCGCGGATGCGACAGCTGACGCAGGCATCGGCCTCGTTATCGAGCCGATCAACACGCGCGACATGCCGGCATACTTCCTGAACGACTTCGATCGGGCACTCGAGTTCATCGACGACCTCGATCACGCGAATGTCCGCCTGCAGTTCGACGTCTACCATCGCCAGATCCTGCACGGCGACGTCATCATGGCCCTACGGCGAATGGCACCGAAGATCGGACATATCCAAATCGCCGCCGTGCCGACACGCAACGAGCCGACAACCGGCGAGCTCAATGACCGGCTGGTGTTCATCGAGATCGACGCCATCGGCTATCAGGGCTATGTCGGGTGCGAATATCGCCCCGCCGGTGTAACCGAGGAAGGGCTTGGTTGGTTGAAGGCGGTGCAGGCCCCCGACACCGGAACTCGCCCTACGCCCGAGTGAGCAACTCTGTCAATCGGAGATTCGCGGCGCTGCGCACAGCGCCGAGGAACGAAGACTATTCGCTGGCCGGAAACGTGATCGGATCCGCAACTCGCCATCAGCTCCCGCAAAGGCGGATCTTCTGGTGATTCAGTCCGCGCGGCGGTACGCGAGTGCCGCGCCCATGAGATCAGGTCCCCAAAGCAATGAGCCCTGACACGGGAACTGTCCTGGGACGGGGCACGCGGGTTTCACAAGAAGCTCGCTTCGATCGTCACGGGCCGGGACCTATATGAGCGCAAAAGCGCCGATGTCTGCCGTCCTCGGAAAGCTCACAGTCGCGAAGGACTGGCTGGAGCACAAGCGAGCCAGCATTATAAAGATCCATCGTGAAATTGATGAAATATTTTTTAAAAATATAACTTTAACATTCTAACTTAATGATTTCGCTGTGTGTGTATTTAACATAATTTTTAGTTCCGTAAATTCAAATTGACACGCAACTCCAAACTATAGCATTTCATATATCAATATTCCTTATATTTTTGAAATTACAAACTTGAATGTTCCGTCATGACTCGATAATTTCGGGCCATATTCTGCGGAAATATCGATCTTCGCTCCTATTCCGCAGGTGTTGGAGGACGCCTACCCGCCTTACCCCCATCGTCGCCGGTTCAGCCGGTCGCGCGGAACTCGGGGCGCCCTTGGCATTCGAAAGGAGAAGGTCCGTGACGTCATCAACTGGAAGGGCCTCCACCCGCCCCACTCTGCCGAGGGGTCCGCTCCTGGGTTTCCTCCTGGCATCGAGCGCCGTTCTGATCTGCCAAGGCGCCCAGGCACAGGCGACCGCCAGCGGCGGCCAGACGGTCGAGATAGCGCCAGGGCAGGCAACCTGCAGCGGCAAAGACTGCTTCCAGTCCTTTGATGCAGGTTCGCTGCTGCATAACAATGCGGGCACGCCCATTGACGTGACGACCCCGAACAGTTGGCCGACCGAAGGGCCATTTTACTTCGGAGCCATGGCCTGGAATGGAGGGACCATTCATCTCGACGGCGGCGGAACCTTCCACCTTGGCACGGATACCTGGGGGCTTTGGGCTGGCCATCCCTTTAAGGAGGTCACGCCCGGCACGATCACGGGGCATGACCTGACATTCGACATGGATGCCGGAGCCTTCGGAATCGGCGTCAACTACAACAGTACGATCACGCTCGACGGCACGACGACCATGACCGCCCGCGGCGGTGGCGGCTATGGCATCGAAGCTCGTCTGGGCACGGTCACCCTGAATGGTCCGATCAAAGCAAGCGGGGTGTGGCTCGACTTCGCCCATGCCGACGCCGGTGACATCTATTTCAACGGCGGCGGCACCGTTACCGCCACGGGTTCGACTTACAGGGTGTTCTCATCGGGCGGCGGCCTGATTTCGATGCGAGGCGTGACGGCCAGCGCCAACACGAATGTCTCTCACGACTCTGACGGGACTGACTTCCTGGCGAGTGTCTGGGACAACAGCCGCTTCTTCGTCATCGACAGCACCTTCGAGGGAACCAATACGGGCGGCCCCATCAACGGAATTCACGTCACCGGCAATGGAGGCTCCTCCTCCTTCATGCTCGACAACAGTCAGATCACGCTGAAATCGGCCGGTTCGGGCATACTGGTGGAGGGTGCTTCTGCCAACGTCACCTTGACCCATGGGTCGGCAATCACACCTGTCGCCAGCAGCAAGGGCGGCCTGCTCGCACGCATCGCAGCCGTGGACTTCGCACCGACGAATTCTTTCGATATAGGGAAACTGACCCTGAGAGCCCAGGACTCCGCCCTGTCCGGAGACGTGCAGGTGGACGCGCCGGGCAAGGCTGGCGCCAACGAATTCGATGGCCGCCTCGAAGGTACGACCCTCTGGCGCGGCAATCTGACGGTGGCGAAGGGATCGCTCGGCAGCGTGACCCTTGCGGACAGATCGCGCTGGATCGGCACGGCGAACAATGCCACTTCGATCCAGCTCAGCGATCCCGGTGCCCTGTGGGCGATACCGGGCGGTAGCGCGGCCACCGTCACCGGCACCGTCACGAATGCCGGCAGGATCGCCTTCCGGCCTGGCACGCCGTCGACACTGACGGTCGGTACTTTCGTCAACAATGGCGGCACAGTCCAGGTCAATGTCGATGCGGCCGGCCACAGCGATTTCATCCATGCCACCGGCACTGCCACCGTCAATGGCGGCACGGTTTATGTCGTTCCCGTCGAGGGCACCTACGAGATCGGCCGGCACTACAAGATCCTGACCGCCAATGGCGGCATCACCGGACAGTTCGACAAGGTTACCGACAACGCCCCCTTCGTCGACTTCAGCCTGTCCAAGAATGTCAACAACATCTATGTGAATGTCGCGCGCAACAGTGCCTCCTTCGCTTCGCTCGCCGCCCTGGATACCAACCAGCGTGCGGTGGCTCAAAGCGTGGAGGCGCTGGCGCTCGGCAACAAGCTCTATGATGCCGTCGCCCTGTCGCCGGACGACACCAGCGCACGCCAGGCCTTTTCCACCCTGTCGGGCGATGTGCATGCCTCAGCCAGGAGCGCCCTGATCCAGGATAGCGGCCTCATTCGCGATGTCGTGCTCAACCGCCTCGCCAATGCCGATACGCCGGCTCTCGCCCCTGCCCCTCCCGTCGCCGGCCTGACATCCTATGCCGAGACCCCGTCCATGAAGGGACCCTCGCCCTTCGACGCGGCTGCCGCGCCAGCTCCACTTTCCGGCTTCTGGGCCCAGGGCTTCGGCTCCTGGGGCCATCTGGGCGGCGGTGGGCGCAATGCCCGCATCGACCATGATACCGGCGGCTTCCTCATCGGCTTCGATACCCTGGTCCAGGGCTCGTTCCTGCAGGACTGGCGCCTGGGCGCGCTCGCCGGCTACAGCCATTCCACCTTCGACGTCGATGCCCGCTCCGCCTCCGGCAAGGCCGACAACTATCATATTGGCCTCTATGCCGGACGCCAGTGGAACGCCCTCGCCCTGAGGCTCGGCGCCACCTACACCTGGCATGACATCGACAGCGACCGCACCGTGGCCGTGCCCGGCTATGTCAACCGCCTCACCACCTCCTACGATGCCGCCACCGCCCAACTCTTCGGCGAGCTCGGCTATCGCATCGATGCCGGAGCCTTCCGCCTCGAGCCCTTCGCCAATGCCGCCTATCTCAATCTGCACACCGACGGCTTTCGGGAAACCGGCGGCGATGCCGCCCTCGCCGGTGGTAGCAGCAGCACCGATCTCGGCTTCACCACCCTGGGCACCAAGGTGGCCACCAGCTTCGATCTGACCGAGGGCACCATCGCAACCCTGCAGGCGAGCCTGGGCTGGCGCCATGCCTATGGCGACGTCAAGCCTACAGCCGCCCTCGCATTGGCCAACGGCACGGTCTTCACTTCCGCCGGAATCCCGATCGCCCGCGATGCCCTGGTCGTCGATGCCGGCGTCAGCGTCGCCTTTTCCGAGGCGGTCAGCCTCGGTGTCTCCTACAACGGTCAATTCGGCAACAAAGCCGCCGACCAGAGCGTCCGGGGCAATTTCGTCTGGAGATTCTAGGCTCCGGCTTTGAAACGAACGGATGGCGGCGCTCAAGACATCGCAGAAAGACAAAATGCGCCCCTCACTGAGGGGCGCATTTCCTGCCGACATGGAAATGCCGGACGGCAAGGCCCTCATGCGTGAGGGTTATTTTCAGATATCCCTGAAACGGGAACGATAGGTCGCGACCAATGCGGGCTCGAAGCGGATGCACCGGACTGGGTGCCTTCGCGAATTGGCGATTTGAGCCGCTACGCCCCCGCAATTGCCCTTTGTCGAGGCCAGCCCGGCAGTGTCGCGCAATGCCGGACTCCCATATTATTTGACTATGAATAGGGTAGGCTCGATACAACCGAGTTTGCGAAGCGCTTTGGTCATGCCATTTGATTTCGATGAGATCGCTGCCTCAAGGGAAGCATCCGCATGGTGGATCATTGTTGAGCATGCTTCGCATGGCTATGCCCAGATACGTTTCAAGCTTCTTGCCGAGGCGATCAACGCTTTTGGACCCGGTCGGTTTGCGTCGAGCAGACGGAGGACACGATGAACGATGACCTGATCGAACGGCTTGAGCTAGGCGTGCCCTCCTGCGGAATGCATGACGACAACGAGACGGAACTGTTCGACATCGATGACGCCAACAATACAATGATCGAAGCCGCCCATGCACTGCGTGCCCAGGACGCGGAGATAGCACGGTGCCATGCTCGGCTCGAAATCGACTACGAATACAATGTCGACGTCACAAAGCATGAGTTTGCGCGTGTCGCTGCACCAATGGAAAATCGATTATTGAGGGAAGACGGCATCGCCCGCCGGGACGCGACTGTCGACAAGTTGAAACTACATTTAAACAACGCATTGGAGATCTCGGATCGCTATCGGTACGCACTGTGGGCCATCATTGAATGCGTCCAGTACAGCGCTGACTCGAACCCCGTCTGGGCGCAGATCGCCAACAAGGTCCTCGCCGAAACAAGTGACCTGCCCCCGCGGGATGGCCCAGGGTGATTGCTCGTCAATGGTAGGCCAGAGCCAACATCCTGACGAATGATTTGCGACTGCCCCCCAAGCTGTCCAATGCATCCCTGGAGAGGCACAATGGGCCGTTGCCAGTCAGGATCGATCCGAACCTGATTTGAACCTATCGATCCAACAGGATAGAGCGCGTCGTAGAGTAGCGTAGATTTAACGTGGTCGGCGTGCTGCAATTTGGTTGCGGAGGAATGCTCGCGTCGCATGCTTGCATCGCCACGATACAGGGCGACTGGCTGCTCTGGATCTGCTTGAGCTTTGAGTGAATCGCCCCACCGCACTCATGGCTCAGAGCTGAAAGCTGGGCTTCGCCCGGTCAACCTTGCTCAAGGAAGACACTTGCCAGGCGATCCGTGATCTCTTCCAGAGCATCGGCAAGTGCACCGCCGTCACGAGCCGCCACACGGACCAGGAGCCCGCACCCACGACGTAGCCCACCGGCCGACGCATAGATCAAGGGCGAACCGGCGAAACGAGCCATGAGCGCGCCCTTGAATTGCAGAACCTCGGCTTCGTCCACGGACCGGACGAGGTATATCGATCCGAAGGCACGAAAAGCTCCGCCCATACCAGGAATGCCGGCGATAATCTGCGCTCCCTCAACCACGGTCCGGTCGAGCGCCAGCAAGGCGCCATTTTCATCCAGCACCTGTGTAGAGCCTCGGAATTGGCGGAATGCCCGGTCACCCCCGCGGGCATCATGCAGGCAAAAGCCCTCACGATAGAGGATCGTCGCATCGGCTGACGCACGCAACATCACCCGTTGCTCCAGCTCGGCATCGGGAAAAAAGATCAGCGGACGGGACAGGTAGCGCAATTGACCATCGCGGCTCACGGCAATGCTTAGGACCTGCTTGGCCAATGTCGGCGGTTTCATCCCATGTACGACGGTCGCGGCCGGGCATTCGATGACGACACGGGCCTGTGGGCCAGCTGTTATCGTCTGGGCTAGGCGCTCCCCGGCATAGAGACCGCCGGAGGATGCCTGCAGGATGAGGCGAGCCGCCGTCTTCGTCGTCGCGGCGCGTAGCGGGGCTGTGACGCAATATGGATAGGACACAGCCCGGGATGCGAGGACCGTGTGCCCGTCGATCGCCCGGACGAAGGCAAGATTGAGTTGAACCGGTCGAGGTTCGGAGATGTTCAAGGCTCGCGGCTCAGCACAGCGTTGCTGATTGCATCGGCAACAGCATCTATGCCTTCCCCGGTGCGGCAGTTGGTGCACAGGACCGGGCGATTACCACGCACAGTGCTCGCCTGTGCGATCATGCGCGGCAGATCGACTCCGACATAGGGGTGGAGATCGACCTTGTTGACGATCAGAAGGTCGGATTGCACCACCCCCGGACCGCGTTTGCGCGGGATGTCGTCGCCCCCGGCGACGTCGATGACAAACAGCCAATAATCGACGAGATCGAGTGAAAATGTGGAAGCGAGGTTGTCGCCGCCACTTTCGATCAAAATGAGATCGAGACCGGGAAAGGCATGATCGAGACTATCGGCTGCTTCCATGTTCAGCGTCGGATCCTCGCGGATCACGGTATGCGGACAAGCCCCGGCCTCCACGGCCAGGATCCGTTCCCGCGCCAAAATACCCGTGCGACGCAAGCGCTCGGCATCCTCTTGGGTGACGAGATCGTTCGTGATCACGGCCACCTCGAGCCTACGCCGGAGCAATGTAGGAACCAGGCGCTCCAGCAGCGCCGTCTTGCCCGAGCCGACCGGCCCGCCGATGCCGACTCTCGCGGCGCCCCTGATACTCATCGCAGCATATATCTCCGGTTGAGCGGCACGATCGAGGTTGGCTCGCAGGTCAGGAGTTTCCCGTCCGCCCGGACCTCGAATGTATTCGGATCCACCTCGATGCGAGGCAAAGCGTCATTGCGCACAAGGTTGCGCTTTGTGAGGGCCCGCACCGAGCGGATCGGCACGAATGCCTTGGCGACCTTCAGCTTGCGATGGACATCCGCTTCCAAAGCGAGGCGGGACACGAAGGTCACCCCGAGATGCTGAGGTGACAGGCCGGTGCTCCCCCACATGGGGCGCTGTATGATCGGTTCGCTGTCGATCTGGCTTGCATTGCCGTCTCCCATCGCGGCCCAGGCCACGAAGCCGCTCTTCATCACCATGCGCGGCTTGATGCCGAAGGAAGCGCGAGACCAGAAGACGAGATCGGCCATCTTGCCCGGTTCGATCGAACCGACATGGGGATCTATGCCTGCGGCGATCGCCGGGTTGATGGTCAGCTTGGCGATGTAGCGCTTGATCCGCTCATTGTCGGCGCGGGCCGTGGTTTCTTCCGGCAAGCGTCCGGCCCGCCGTTTCATCACGCAAGCGAGCTGCCAGCATTTTGCGACATTCTCTGCAAGCCTTCCCATTCCCTGGCTGTCGGTTGCGAAGATCGAGATCGCACCCATGTCGTGCAGGAAATCTTCAGCCGCCATGCTTTGCGGCCGGATACGGGATTCGGCGAAGGCAAGATCCTCGGCCAGCCGCCAGTTCATCGCATGGGCCAGCATGGTCATGGGAACGCCCTCGTTGAGGGCATAGGCGGTGAAAGGATTGGTGGGGTTGGTGGAGGAGGGCAATACGTTGGACTGGCCGTTGACCACGAGCAGATCGGGCGCATGGCCACCACCTGCGCCCTCGGTATGGAACATGTGCACCGTGCGGCCGGCGATTGCCCGCAGGGTATCCTCGCAAAAGCCGAATTCGTTGATGGTGTCGGTATGGACGTTGACCGAGAAATCGTTTCGTTCGGCCGCGACCAGCGATCCGTCGATCACGGCGCCCGAGGCACCCAGATCTTCATGAATCTTCACGCCCAGAGCGCCGCCCGCTACCGATTCCTCCACCGCGCCTGGGTCAGAAGCCCCGCGTCCCAGGAAACCGAAATTCAGACAGGAATGGTCGACCGCCTGGATAAGCTGCCCTACAACATTGGGGCCCGCGCAGCTGGTGTCGAAATGCGGTCCCGGCGACATGCCGATCATGGTCGTCGTTCCGCCGGCCAGCGCATGCTCGCATTGCTCCGGCGACAGGAAATGCGCATGGGCCTCGATGGCGCCGGCGGTCACGATCACATGCTCGCCATGATACATCGTCGTGTTGGGACCTGTGCGCAAGGCAGGATCGACGCCCGCCATGATGTCCGGATTGCCCGCCTTGCCGACACCGGCGATACGACCGTCACGAATACCGATATCCGCCTTCACGATGCCGAGGACGGCATCGATGATGGTTGCGTTGTGGATGACGGAATCGAGCGCACCGGAGGCCGCGGTGCCGGTGGTCTGCAGGCCCTCGCCGTCGCGCATCGCCTTGCCGGCGCCGGTGGTGAGTTCCTCACCATAGACGGTGTAGTCATGCTCGATCTCGGCCAGCAATGTGGTGTCGCCGAGACGAACCATATCGCCCGTGGTGGGGCCATAGGCATCTGCATAGTCACGCCGTGAAATTCTTGCCATGGTGGTCCCGCCTGGTGGGTTGAAGCCCGAAGCATCTTGCGCTTTGCCGAACCCGCGAGAAGCGCAAAGACGCGTCGGAATGATGAGCCAGAGCCAAACCGCGTTTCCGCCTGAACGCGTTTTGCTCTAGAGGCCGCGATAGCCGAAACTGCTTGCCGCTGCGAAAGCACGTCGCCGCACGTCCGGATCGTCCAGCGGGCCATTGGTCAATCCGGCTTGGCCACGCACAATGCGGGCACCTGCCATGGGGACGAGCGTGACAGTCTTGCGCAGGCCCGGTTCGAACCGCTCCCCACCTCCCGATCGGACATCGAGCCGGTAACCGAAAGCCGCGGCGCGGTCGAAGTCCAATGCCCTGTTGGTTTCGAAAAAATGGCTGTGGCTTCGGACCTGGATATCGCGGTCGCCAGTGTTGAGGACCTCGATCATGATGGCGGCCCGGCCTGCATTGAGCTCGATATCGCCGTCCGGCACGATGAGTTCGCCGGGCTCGAGCGGATCGGCCACCGGCTTCTGTCCTTGCTCGATCGGCCGAAAAACGATCACCATCTTGGTGCCTTCTGAAAAACTCGCTTCGACCGCCACGAATTCCACCATGGAGGCGACACCCGGTTCGACGTCGTCGGTGGTGAGGAGCCGGGACGCCATGTCGACGATGACTTCGTAAGTCAGGCCTCGCCGGGCTGAAAACAGCATCTCGTCCGCGATCAGGGCCACGGCTTCCGGATGCGACAAAGCTATCCCGGCTGTGCGCAGCTTGCGGGCATATTCGGCCGCCATGAAAATGGTCAGGCGCTCGATCTCGGTCGGGGACAGATTCATGGCGCTGCCTTGTCAGTTGGAAAAGAGCCGCTGGGTCTGGAGGGCATGCCTCATCATGGCGATGTCGGCGGTTGGTACAAAGCTCGAGGCGCCGTCAAGATCCGCGTCGTCCCGCTTGATGGCGCCGGACAGATAGGGGTGGGCCGCAAGCAGGGCCCGCTGAGCATCGAGATGGCCAATCAATCCGAGCCGGATGGCCGCGGTGGAAAGGGCCGACGCGGTCGAGTAGGCGCTAACCGTCAACGCCGTCATGCGGTCCAGTCTGAGGCCGGCCAGCACGCAACCTTGAACCACCGCCAGATGACCTGCAGCCCGGCCTGTCGTGACAGCCTGTCTGAGGGCAGCCGCACCGGGAATGCCCAACCGGTGGTGGGTACTCAGAAGGGCGCGGCCCGCGCGCTTCGAACCGAGGCGGCCGGCATCCACCGTGGTCGCCGCATCGACGAAGTCGTCGAGCTCGCATAATTGCCCGATGTCCCGGGCCGCCTCATGGGCTCGGATGACGACGATACGATCGAACGAGGCCCATCGGTACGCCAATTGAGCCAGCAGAAAGGCGGGAAAGTCGGCCCGGGCGACCGCTCCGTCGGCGATCAAGGATTCGAGTCCCCAGGAAAAGGCAAAAGCGCCCGCCGGGAATTGCCCGTCCCCGAACTGGAGAGCCGTCAGAAGTCTCTCGATTTCACTCAAGGATAGTCACCTTGCCTCGCTCCAAAAAATCCAGCAGCCGCGCTTGGTAGGACTCGGTCGGGCCATCGAGTGCCACCAAAAGGACGCCGCCTTCGAACCGAACACGCCAATGCAGATTGCCGGCGAGATAACCCAGTTCCAGCTCGGCTCCGGCGGCGGGACGCAGTCTCAGCCACCGCTGCTCGCCGACATGCACCACGATTGCCCGCCTGTTCTCCAGGTAGATCACGGCGCCATCGAACAGCACGCTATCCCGAGGAAGTTGAATGAAGCACTGCGTCCCTGTCTGTGTCACCGCGTGGAAGCGGCGGCGCGGCAGGTCGACAGGGGCGAGCATCAAGGTTTCCAGACCTCCGTCATGACTGATGTCATGTAGCTGGGCTGCCATGGCAGCCTCGGCGCGATTGCCCAAGATGGCGCCAATGACGACGCGACCGATCCTGTCCTGGTTCAATGCCGGTCTCCTCTGCCGGGAATGGACGTCTTTGAAATTGGAGGCCGCCTCAGAGCAAGCCAGGACCACCGGTGACGCCACTTGCACCACCGCAGGCCTTTGCCGAGATTTCGTCTGCGATGACGAGCGTGACCTTTCCCTCCAGGAGGGGATCGGCCGTGGCGAAGAAGCGGGCAACGACCGCGGAACCGTTGTGGGTGTCCATCGCGGCCCGGTCAACGAAACGTTCATAGGTCGTGAACAGGGCGGGATCGCTGCTATCTTGTGAGACGAAAAAGCTGACGGTTCGCGGCTCGTGTGCCTCGACATGGGCAGCAACCTCCAGAAGCGCCTGCCGCATCGCCGCCTCCGAGCCCTTGCGGACCTGAATGATCGCCGTGATCGTTACCATGGCGACACCTCACATCGTCTTCCAGTCGCCAAGCGATTCGAAGGCACTCGCTGCCTGGTAGATGGTGCTCTCGCCATAGTCTCCGGCCACCAACATCAGGCCGATCGGCAGCCCTTCGCTCAAGCCGCACGGGATCGACATTGCCGGGTGCCCGGTTACGTCAAACTGGGAGGTCGTCCCGATCATTTCGAAGGCACGCGCGACGATCTCGGCCAGTGGAGCGTCGGGTCCCGGAAGAGGGGTGGCCTTCATCGGCAGCGTGGGCATCAGCAGCAAGTCGTAGGAGGCGAAGGCGCTGTCATAAGCCGCTTTCATGCGGCGGGCGATATTCTGGGCCTTGCCGTAGTAACGCCCACGATAATGCGTGAGGAAATACTGGCCGACGATCATGGACAGTTTGAGAGTTGGGGACAGATCGTCTGCACGTTCGCGCCAGGCCGAATGGGCGTCGATCAGACTGACATCGTACAGGCCCTTCCAGTTGAAGCCCATGCCATTGCCCAACATCATCTGGGCGGTCAGGCCTTCCAGGCCGATCGGTTGCCATACCGCCGCCGTGAGAGGATGCTCGGGAATGGAGATTTCCTCCACCGTAGCGCCAAGTTCGCGGAACCGCTCGGCCCCCGCCTTGACCTTGTCGACGACATCGGCCTGCATGCCGGCGGTCGAGAAGCCCTCCTTCAGGACCCCGATCTTCAGGCCCTTTACGCCCCTGTCGAGAGCCCTGGTATAGGGCGCTTTTTTGGGCGCGTATTGGCGTGGATCGAGCCCGTCCGCCCCGGCGAGAACTTCGAGCAGCAAGGCGTTGTCCTTGACGTTCGCCGTCATTGGGCCGGTGTGATCGATTGTGGTCTCGATCGGCATGACACCGGTGTAGGGCACCAGCCCGTGTGTCGGTTTCATGCCATAGATGCCGCAATAGGATGCGGGAATACGGATCGATCCGCCCTGGTCGCCACCGATCGCCATGTCGACTTCGCCGGCTGCAACCAGCGCGGCACTGCCCGACGATGAGCCGCCGGCCGAATAGCCGGGCTTATGGGGGTTGTGGACGGGAGCTGGATCCGAGGTGTGACTGCCTCCGGACAGGCAGAAATGCTCACAGGTGGCCTTGCCGAGAATGGTAGCACCGGCATCGAGCATGCGGGTCACGATGGTAGCATCGACACTCGGCACGAAGCCTTCGAGCGTGGACGCGCCATTCATCATTGGTACGCCAGCCAGGCTGACATTGTCCTTCAGCACGACCGTTTTGCCGGCAAGCTTGCCGCGGGCGGCCCCCTTGACCACGCTCTTGTAGTACCAGGCGCCATAGGTGTTTTCGTCCGGACCGGGGCGATAACCGGGGGTACGCGGATATTTCACAGCCGGCACGTTGTCGGGCATGGCGTCGATGATATCGTACGCGTCGAAATTGGGCTGCATCAACGTCAGATAGCCGGCCGCCTGTTCTGCCGACAGGGTCATGCCGAGCTCTGCAGCAACCTCGACAATCTGCAGGGCGGTCGGTCGGGTAATAGCCATCGTCTTTCCTTTCTCGCAAGCAAGGGAAATCAAGAAGTTTGGAGTGTATTGGGGGAGAGGCCGCCGACAGTGGCCTCGCAAGACCGCGGTCGCTAGCTCATGGTCATACCGACGTAACTGGCGACGGCCTCGCTGTCCTTGAGATCATTGGGATTGATCTCTCCAGTAATCCGCCCTTTCTGGATGGTGAGGACGCGCTGCGAAAGCGAAGTGATGAAGTCGAGATTCTGCTCGACCAGGATCATGGCGATGCTGTGCTTGTGCTTGAGACGGAGCAGCGTCTCGATGATCTCCTCGATGATCGAGGGCTGAATGCCCTCGGTCGGTTCATCGAGCAAAACAAGGCGCGGACGTGTGCACAGGCAGCGGGCAAGGGCGAGCAATTGCTGCTCGCCCCCGGACAGTGCGCCACCGCGCCGGTCGAGCAGGCGTACCAGCCTTGGAAATTCACTCAGAACGTCGTCGATGACGACTGGATCTTCCCGCTTGGCGCTGGCCAGGCCCATCCGCAGGTTTTCCATGACCGTGAGGCTGGGAAAGATCTCGCGCCCCTGCGGTACCAAGCCGATTCCGAGCCGTGAGCGGGCATGGGCCGCCAGTCGCGTTACATCGCGATTGTCGAAGGTGACGGAGCCGGCGGTGGTCGGCAGAGAGCCCATGAGAGCGCGCATCAACGTCGTCTTGCCCATGCCGTTGTGACCGAGGATGCCGAGATATTCGCCGGGCTCGAGCGCGAAGCTGACGCCTGTCAGGATGGGAATGCGGCCATAGGCGGCGTGCAGGTTCTTGACGACGAGCATCAGGCGGCCACCTTCTTGCCGAGATAGACGTCGCGTACACGCGGGTCTCGCATGACGACATCGATTGTGTCCTCCATCAGGATTTGGCCTTGATGAAAGACCGTGACGGTCTTGGCGATCATCTTGATGAACTGCATGTCATGCTCCACCACGATGAGCGCACGCGTGAGGTTGATTTCGCGGATGATCTCGGCTGTGCGGACAGTTTCCTCGTCCGTCATGCCGGCTGCCGGCTCATCGAGCAGGATCAGCTCGGGTTCGCCCGCCAGCACCGTGCCGATTTCAACCCATTGCCGCTGGCCATGCGAGAGCTGGCCCACGATGTCATCGGCGCGCCTGGCAAGATGAATCTTGTCCAACACTTCCTCCACCAGTGCCTTGGTACGCATTGGCGGGTTGCGCCGACGTGCCGCCAGCCAGATGTTCTCCCGCACGGACAGTCCGTTGAACACGTTCGGGACCTGTGTCTTGATGCCGACGCCGAGGCGCGCGATTTCATGCGAGGGCGCGCCGGCAATGGGACTGCCGCGAAACGCTATACGACCGGACGTGGGCGTCAGCTGGCCGGTCAGCATCTTGAAGAATGTGCTCTTGCCGGCACCGTTGGGTCCGATCAGGCAGCGCAACTCCACCTCCCCGAGGGTGAAGTCGACCGTGTTGACGGCCACCACACCGCCGAAGCGCATGGTCAGGCCTTGCGTGCGCAGCAGCGGAACGAGATCTGCCATCACTCGGCCTCCACGGGTTGATCGGCGTCGCGGATAGACGCCGCACGGCGTGGCAAGGCTCGCAGCACCTGCAGCAGGAGATCGCGCACCGCCGGGATCAGCCCCTTGGGGAGCAGCAGCACAAAGGCGATCAGGATCACGCCGAGGATGAGGTTGGAGTTGAATGTCTGCTGCGATCCGATCTGTGCCACGAGATATTGAATCAGGAAGCAGCCGACCACCGGCCCGATCAGTGTGCCAAGGCCACCGACCGTCACCCAGATGATGATCTCGGCTGAAAGGGACAGGGCGAAGATCGTCGGGCTGACGAACGCACCCCAATTGACGTAAAGAGCGCCGGCGAGACCGGCAATGGCACTGCCGACGACAAAGACGGCAAGCTTGATCAGGCGCGGATCATAACCCAGCAGCGAGGCGCGAACCTCGTTTTCCCGGACAGCGACGGCGACACGCCCGAACGGGCTCCACAACAGCAGGCGCAGGAACATATAGACCAGGATGAGCCCCCCACCCGTGGCATACCAGCCCTGGACGGGATCGAGCACTGTCTCAGGATCGAATGGCATGTTGAAGGTCGGTACCGACGGCATGCCGTTGAAGCCGCCCAGTGGAGCCGTGCCGATGCGGTATTCGTCGCCCGCCGTCGAATTGACGACGTTGAACAGGATCAGCGTGACGGTCAGCGTAATGACGCCAAGATAGACGTCGCTGATGCGCCCATAGAAAACGAAATAGCCCAGGACCGTGGCAAAGATTGCCGGCACGATCATGGCCAGCAGGATGGCACCGGTGGAGTCGCCATAGTTGATTGCAGCAACCGCATAGGCATAACCGCCGAGGCCGAAGAAGGCGGTCTGCCCGAAGGACAGAATACCGCCGAAGCCCCAGATGAAGCCGAGGCTGAGTGCCAGGACACCCATCGCCGCAAACAGCGTCAGCTGCATGAGATCGAAGACCTCGAATATTTGTGGCGCCATCGCCGTTGCTGCAATGGCGGCGGCCAAGGCGATGAATTGGAGGAATAGCTTGGCTTTTGCCGACATCACAGCCTTCCCTTGAAGAAGCGGCCGGAGATGCCCTGGGGCAGCAGGCGGATGAGGATGATGGCCGATATGAACAGGATGACCTCACCGAAGACCGGCGTGGTCAGGTAGGAACCCATCTGGTTGATCAGGCCGAAGAGCCCCGAGGCCGAGGCAGTCCCCGCCAGAATGGCACTCCCCCCGCCGACCACCGTGATGAAGGCCTTGGCAACATAGGCGGCGCCCATGGTCGGCACCACGCCGGAGACCGGAGCCAATACGCCGCCTGCCAGGCCCGTAATGGCTGCGCCGATGCCGAAGGTCGTCATGTAGATCCGGCTCGGATTGACACCGAGCGCCGCAGCCATGCCGGGATTCTGCATCGTGGCACGGGAAACCAGGCCAAAACGCGTGTAACGCAGCATGCCGAAGATCAGCGCCAGCATGATCAGCGCCACAGCAACCAGGAACAACGTATAGTAGCTCGACTTGTACTCCCCGATCGAAAAGCCGCCGAGGGGAGTTGGAACCCCCTTGATGGTATTGCCGTAGATCGTGGTGACCAGGCCGACAATGAACAGGCTCAATCCCCAGGTCGCCAGCATCGTGTCCACCAGGCGACCATAGAGGAAGCGGATCAGACAACGTTCGACGATGATGCCGACCAGACCGACGAAAACCGGCGCGACGATCAGCATGGCAATCCAGATGTTCACACCGGCATTGGCGGAGATGACGGTGGCATAGGCACCGAGCATCACGAACTCGCCATGAGCGAGGTTGATGATCTTCATCATCCCGAAGATGATCGCCAGCCCGAGGCAGAGCAGGACGAGGGACGCCGCTCCGTTCAGCACATCGAGTGCGAGAATGATTACAAGTTCCATGAATGGGGCAGGCTCCGCCGGGTTCGTCAAACGGAAAGGCGGTGCCACGCCAGGTCGCGGCACCGAGGCAATGGCGCCGTCTTCAGATCTTGATGACGTATTGCTGGTTGTCGGCCGGGGTTTTGATCAGATCACAGACGCCGGCCGTATCCAGCGGTTTTTGCTGCTCATAGGTTTCGAGTACAGACCATTTCTTAGCCTTCACATCGGCCAGATAGGCGTTGCGCATAGCATGATGGGTGGCGTGGTCGAGAACGACCTTGCCGCTCGGGCCGTCGAAGGACACGCCGCTTTCGAGGGCAGCGATCACCTTCATGCGATCGATCGAACCGGCGGCCTTGACCCCCGCGATCCACAAATAGAAGCCCTCATAGGTCGCCGCAGCGAGCTCGCTGATATAGGGAATATCAGCATACTTATCCTTGAGTTTCTTGACGTAGGTTGTGCTGGCGGTCGTCGTCAGCTCCTCGAAATAGCCATAAGCTCCCAGCACTCCCTCGCTTTCGGTTGCGTCCAGTGTCGTCGGCTCGTTGACCAGGCCGAACGTGGTGGAGGCGATCGGGATCTGCCCCTTCATGCCGGACGAGGTCCATTGCCGGTAGAAGGAGGTGTGGTTGCCGCCAACGAGCGCCGACAGCACGATGTCCGGCTTGGCGGCCTGGATCTTGCTGATGGTCGGACCGAAATTGGTGACGTCCAGCGGGAAGAAATCGATCGACAGGACTTCTCCGCCATTGTCCTTGACATATTTCGTCATCCACTTTGCGGTGATCTGGCCGTAATTATAGTCGGCGGCGATGATGTAGGCCTTCTTGCCCCATTTCTTCATCGCATAGGGGACGAGTTTCTCCACCGTTTGCGCCGGAGTCGTGCCGGTGCAGAAGGTATTGCGATCGCAGACGCCACCCTCGTAAAGCGTGTTGTAGAAGTAGAGGATCTTGAAGCGATCGAAGGTCGGCCGGACCGCCTCGCGCGAGGCGGAAGTAATCCCGCCATGGACGACCGCAACCTTGTCCTTGAGCGCCAGAGCCTGGGCATATTGTGAATACATCTGGATATTCGACTGGGTGTCGTAATGCACCAGCTTCAGCGGCCGGCCGAGCAGTCCGCCGGAGGCGTTCACCTCGTCGATAGCAACGTTGAGGCTGTCGACCATCGGAACGCCCGAAGCGGCGATGGGCCCCGACTGGTCGTGCAGGCTGCCGACCAGGATCGGCGCCTCCGCGCCGAAAGCACTTCTGGAAATCAGGGCCGGTGCTGCGATGGCGGCAACGGATGCGGAAAGGGTCGTCTTGAGAAAGCTGCGGCGCGACGTCGGCATAGATTGGTCCCCTCAAGGGCGTGTTCGGCCGCCCATGAGAGTTATATGAAATTACAATATATGAAATTGCAATAACTTTTTGCACCGCAATATGGAAGACTTCACCACGGGTCCCTGACACGAAACTCATGGCCGTCGACCTCGGCGAAATGGACGGGCTGGCTGCCCCCGGCAACGATCCGTGCCTTGAAGCCACGTGCTGTCCGCACCTGCATGGCGCGGCCCACCCTGCGGCGCAGATCTCCCGGACGCAGCCCCCCAGCCGACGCGACAAGGCAGGCGAGACAATGAATCCCTTCGTAGCAGGACTGGCCGAACCCGTTCATCGGCGGCGGCGTCTCACCGAAGCAACTGTGATAGCGCTCGAGGAACGCATCGTTGTTGCGAGAGCGCAGAGCCGAGAAATAAGCCGAGGTCACAAAAAGGTTCTCGGTGCAGTCGGCACCCAGGCCATAAAGGATGGTCTCGTCGATCGCCGAGGAGAAGCGCAAGATCTTCCTCGCCAGGCCGGCCTCTGAAAAGGCGCGGTTAAAGCCGATTGCCTCATAGCCGAGCAGGTAGGGCATGACCACATCCGGCTGCGCGCGACGTATCTTGTCGAGCAGCGGTTCATAGTCGTCAAAGCCGAAAGGCAAGATCGTTTCACCCACGACGATGCCGCCTGCCGACTGGATGATGTGCCGCGCCTCTTCGAAGGTGGCACGCGGCCAGACATAGTCGTTGCCGACCAGGTAATAGCGTCGCACCGCCTTCTTGTTTGCCAGCCATGCAATGCCCGGATGCAACAATTCCTTCGAAGTTTCACCGACCGTGACCACACCGCGATCGCTTTCATGGCCTTCGAATTGCGGCGTGTAGATATAGGGTACGCGACCGGCGACAGCGTGGGAGATGGCCCTGCGCGCATAGCTGGGCACAAGGGCGACGACCGCATCGACTTCATCGATATCGACGATGTCTGCCGCCGCCAGCGCGGCCGAGCGCCCGGTCGTGCCGGCATCGGCGAGAACCAGTTCAAGTTCCTGACCGATCAGGCCTCCCGCGACGTTGATTTCGGCAACCGCGAGAATTGCGCTCGCTTCGGCGGACGCGGACCAAATGCCGGCGGGACCCTGCCGCGGCGTGAGCAAGCCAATCTTGATCATCTCGGTCGACGTTCGGACATTACAGCCGTCTGAGGTCCATCCAAGTCACCGGATCCGCATGCACAAACCATGCCACCGGTAGCGGACCGTGTTTTCGTCCCCAAACTGCCGAGAGCCGCGATGTGCAAAAGCAGGATGCTGTCGAGCGCGCTGGTCCAACGCCGTATTCTTGGGCAATTGGTGGATTTCTCATCGCAGAAACAACTGCGAAGGCTATGCGCGGTATGACCGAACCATCATGACGACAATTTTGGTTTGGACGCTTGAACGGCACGGGCCGAGTAGGGTAATTATCTGAAATTGCGAATATTGAAGATGAGAAGTTCGGCTTGGCACGCTCCGACAAGATGGAAGATCAACTAGCCTATCTCATTGCGAGCGTGAACCGCCAGCTTGAGGAGGATCTAGAGGACAGGCTGAGGCCCGAGGGCATTCCGATCGAGCAGTTCCGCATCCTGACTGCCTTGGCGGCGCGGAGCGGCCTGTCGATGGGCCATCTCGCCGAGCTGGTGCTGGTCGATGCGACCACCCTGACAAAGATCATCGATCGCATGGTGGCTGACGCGCTGGTATATCGGGGCCCGGATCCGAACGACCGCCGCAAGGTTCTCATCTATCTCGCAAGCAAGGGCACGGCTCTGCACATCAAGCTCGACGAGATCGTCGGTGACCAACAGCGTCATATCATCGATCGCCTGCGGGGTGACAAAGCGGAAACTCTCAAAGGGTTACTGCGCGATCTGATGATGGACTAGGTTTTGTGAACAAGCTCTGATGGCATGACGGGGTGGTGGTCCAAGACTGCCTTTTGGAGGCATTTTATCGCCAACGCAAAAGTTGAGATGTCGGCTCGTCATCCAATTTTGTGCCCGCCGGACGCAGTGCGGCCAAACTCCTCCGAATCCCGGCTATAAAATGCAAAGACCGTCCTGCCGATCAGACCAGGACGGCAGTTGATCTATGCCAGAACTGGTTGTGGTGGCAGGATTTGATCATTATTGGCGGTCATCACAGACACGTCACGGCATGCTACAAATTATGCGCGTCGACGGTTCCGGCGGGTTATTTCGTACTGCAGCCCAATTGGTACAGTCTGTCGAAACCAGTGATCGCGCATCTCCAAACGAACAAGTGAAGAGATGGGTTCTCTTGCTTGCATGCCCACGATACGCAAGGTGACGACCAAATGGCTATAGGCCCCACACGATGGCCTTCTCATGGCGTTCTATCAGCAGCGCCAGATCCTTGAAGCGCTTGGTGACATGAGCGACGAAAGCATCCACGGCCGGAGCTCGCGTCGCGTTGCTCTGCTGCAATATGCCCAAGGCGCGCTCGGGGTGGGGAATTCTGACCGGCAGCGCCGTGATCGATTTCTCGTTGCGATAGGCGAAGACCACGCTGTGGGGCAGCACGGTGAGCGCATCGCTTGATTTCAGGTAGTTGATGGCGCTGGACAGCGAGCCGCCGGAATAGCGGATCTTGATTTCCGTGGCCCCCAGTGACAGCGCCATGCTATTGAGGTCGGCATAGAGGGGACTGCCCTCCGGCGGACCGACCCAGGGATAGTCGAGCAGGCTTGCCGGATCGAGACGGCGCTTCATCAGCAAGGGGTGAGTCGTGCGGCAGGCGACGACATTGCGTCCGGGCAACACCACGTCGAAACGCAGGCCCGATCCTTCCTTCAGCACGTCGATGGGGCAGATCGCAATATCGATGCGGTCCGCGTCCAGCGCCGCCCGCAATTGCCCCAGATAGCCATAGCTCTGCTCGACACGGACATCGGGACGCCTGTCCTGGAATTCGGCGATCATGCCCGAGATCAGTGCGTCGGAGAAGAAGGGAGAACCGCCCACCCTGACGACCCCAAACGCGCCTTTCTGAAATCCGGCGACGAGGGCCGATGCCTTGCGCGAAGCCGCAAGCATGGTCTGGCCGTGGCTCGCCAGCGCCTGTCCCAAGGCCGTCGGTTGCAGGGGCCGCCGCCCTTTGACGAAAAGAGGCTCGCCGATACGCTGCTCCATCATCGCAATCGTTCGTGACACGGCCGGCTGCGTCATGCCGAGCAGGATCGCAGCCTCCGTCACGCCGCCGGCCTGGACCACGGCGGCAAGTTGGACCAGGTGGCGCTCGTCAAGCTTCATAGCAATTTGCTATATTGTTTAATTGAGAAATGATCAATATGCAGGCTGGTGCCGGGTATGTTGCTCCTCGGGAGGAACAGCCGGTGGCTATCAGGTCGTTGAACGCACAGAACTCGGCTGATGTCGTGATGGAGCGCGTCGGCCCCGGCGTAAAGGAAACCTCCGCTTCATTCCTCAATTCGCTGGTGAGGCATTTGCATGCCTTTGTGCGCGAAACCCGGCCGACCAGGGACCAGTGGCGCTCCGCCATGCAGCTTTTGACCGACATTGGTCACGCCACCGATGACCGGCGCCAGGAGTGGGTGTTGGCCTCGGATCTGCTGGGTGTCACCGCCCTCGTCGAAGAGATCAATGCCCAGCGCCACAAGGGCGCCACGCCCAATACGGTGCGCGGGCCGTTCTATCGTCCGGACGCACCCGCCATTGCCAATGGCGGATCGATCTCGCTCGATGGTGCCGGCGAGGCCCTTCTGGTTCGTGGCCGTGTCGTCGACCTTGACAGCGTGGCCATCCCGGGCGCCGTTGTCGAGACTTGGCAGGCCAATGCCGACGGATATTACGAGAACCAGCAGCCCGATCGGCAGCCGGAATTCAACCTGCGCGGCATCCTGAAAACCGACGGCCATGGCGGTTTTCTCTACCGCACGGTGCGCCCCGCCGGGTATGCGACACCGACCGACGGCCCCGTCGGCCGGATGCTGGCGGGCCTCGGTGTCTCGCTGCGGCGGCCGGCACATCTGCACTTCATCATCAGCGCCGACGGCTTCGAGACCATCTCCACGCATGTCTTCGACGGTAGCGATCCAGGCCTGGGGCAGGATGCCCTGTTCGGCGTCAAGCCCGAGCTCATCGGAGACATCAGGCGCGACGGCGATGGCTGGGCGCTCGACTTCACGTTCGTCATGGCCCGGGCCAGGCAGGAAAGGCGTGCAGCATGAACCTCTCATTCGTCTATCAAGGCAGCCCCGCGCATATCGTCTTCGGCGAAGGTTCGTCCAGGCATGTCGGCGAGTGGGTTGAAAAGCTCGGTGCCAGCAGGGCGCTCGTGCTGACCACGCCGCACCAGAAAGCCGAGGGCGAGGCCATGGCCACGGCCCTTGGCGGGCTTGCGGTCGGAACCTATGACAACGCCACGATGCACACCCCGGTCGATGTGACCGAAGCGGCCGTTGCACGTGTTCTGGACTTGAAGGCCGACATGGTCGTGGCGCTCGGCGGCGGCTCGACCACGGGCCTCGGCAAGGCAATCGCCTATCGCACCGATCTGCCACAGATCGTGGTGCCCACCACCTATGCCGGCTCGGAGGTGACGCCCATTCTCGGCCAGACCGAAGGCGGCGAGAAGACCACGCTGCGCAGCCCGAAAGTCCTGCCCGAGGTGGTGATCTACGATCCCGATCTGACGCTGGGCCTGCCGGTGGGCATGAGCGTGACCAGCGGCCTGAATGCCATTGCCCACGCCGCCGAAGCGCTCTATGCGCCGGACGGCAACCCGATCACCGCGCTGATGGCCGCCGAAGGCATGCGTGCCATCCGGCAGGCGCTGCCGGTCATCACCGCCTCGGCCAGGGACAGGCCGGCTCGCACCGATGCGCTTTACGGGGCCTGGCTCTGCGGCTCGGTGCTGGGCCAGGTCGCGATGTCGCTGCACCACAAGATCTGCCACACGCTGGGCGGCAGCTTCGACACGCCCCATGCCGAAACCCATGCCATCATGCTGCCGCACACCATCGGCTTCAACGCAGGCGCCGCTGGAAAAGAGCTGCAACCGGTTTCCGACATCTTTGGCGGCACGCCCGGCCAGGCACTCTACGATTTCGCCAGGTCCGTCGGATCACCGATGGCGCTGAAGGATTTCGGCCTGAAAGAAATCGATCTCGACCGTGCCGCCGAGATTGCGACCAGAAACCCCTACGCCAACCCTCGACCCATCGACCGCGCTTCCATCCGCGCCCTGCTCCAGGATGCCTGGGAGGGAAGCCGACCGCCACTTTAGGCCCGATAGCTTCCGGGTAAGAAAACGTACCAAAACAATGGGTTAGAGAAAAAGATGCGATCCGTAGAAGTCGCACTTTTCTCTGGTTTCACGACGATCTTCCTGGGGAGGAAAGCAATGATCACGCGTCGCCATTTCCTGAAGACTTCCGCCATGCTCGGCACGACCGCCGCCTTCGGCGGGGTCGCCAGCCCGGCCATCGCGGCAGGCGCCGCGATCAAGCTCGGCTATGTCAGCCCGCAGACCGGGCCGCTGGCAGCCTTCGCCGAAGCCGACAAGTTCATCATCGACGGCTTCCTCGCGGCGACCAAGGCCGCGGGCGCGAACTTCGAGGTCATCGTCAAGGACAGCCAGTCCAATCCGAACCGTGCCGCCGAAGTCGCCAAGGAACTGGTGGTCGATTCCCAGGTGAACCTGATGCTGGTCGCCTCGACGCCCGAGACGACCAATCCGGTGGCGACGATCTGCGAGGCCGAGGGCATGCCCTGCATCTCGACCGTGGCGCCCTGGCAACCCTGGTTCATCGGCCAGCAGGGCAATCCCGGCGCGCCGGATTCCTGGAAGCCGTTCGAGAGCGTCTTCCATTTCTTCTGGGGCCTGGAAGACGTCATCGCCGTCTTCACCAACATGTGGGGCCAGCTCGAAACCAACAAGAAGGTCGGCGGCCTGTTCCCCAATGACGGCGACGGCAATGCCTGGGGGGATCCGAAAGTCGGCTTTCCACCGGTGCTCGAGAAGAAGGGCCTCACCCTCACCGATCCGGGCCGCTACCAGAACCTGACCGACGACTTCTCCGCCCAGATCAACGCCTTCAAGACAGCCAAGGCGGAGATCATCACCGGCGTGATGATCCCGCCGGATTTCACCACCTTCTGGAACCAGGCGCAGCAGCAGGGCTTCAAGCCGAAAATCGCCTCGATCGGCAAGGCTATCCTGTTCCCGCAGGCCGTCGAAGCCTTGGGCAAGGCCGGGCACAACCTGTCGTCCGAGGTGTGGTGGACGCCCAACCATCCGTTCAAGTCTTCCTTGACCGGCGACAGCTCGGCGGCCCTGGCGGCGGGCTTCACCAAGGCGACGAACCGTCCGTGGACCCAGCCCATCGGCTTCGTACATGCCCTGTTCGAACTGGCCGCCGACGTGATGAAACGCGCCGATCCCACCAATGCCGAGGCGGTGATCGCAGCCATCGCCGCCACCAGGCTCGACACCATCGTCGGCAGGGTCGCCTGGGACGGTGCCAACCTCCCGCCCTTCGCGGCGAAGAACGTCGCCAAGACGCCGCTGGTCGGCGGCCAGTGGCGGCTTAGGGATGGCGGCGGCTACGATCTCGTCATCACCGATAACCAGACCGCGCCGAACATCCCGACCGGCGGCAAGATGGAAGCGATCGCCTAGAGGCCATTCCTTATCCGGTGCCATCGCGGCTCCCTCCTCCCCGTCGACGCGGAGAGGGACAGGAGAAGATCATGACGATCCTTGCCCTGCAAAACGTCTCGAAGAGCTACGGCGCCTTGAAGGTGACGCAGGACGTCTCCTTCGCGCTGGAGAAGGGCGAAGCCCTGGGCATCATCGGCCCGAACGGCGCCGGCAAATCGACGCTGTTCAACCTCATTACCGGCAATGTGGACGTCGGCGGCGGCCGCATCATCTTTGAGGGCCGTGACGTCACCAGCACGCCGCCGATGGCGCGGTGCCTAGCCGGCGTCGGCCGCACCTTCCAAATCCCGCAGCCCTTCGACAAGCTCACGGTGTTCGAAAACCTGCTGGTCGCCGGCACCTTCGGCGCAAGCCAGTCGGAGAGCGAAGCCACCGACCGCTGCGCCGACATTCTGTGGCGAACCGGGCTTTCGCCCCGGGCCAACGACATGGCAGGTGGCCTCAGCCTCCTGCAACGCAAGCGGCTCGAACTTGCCCGTGCCCTCGCCACCCGGCCCACGCTGCTGCTGCTCGACGAGATCGCCGGCGGCCTCACCGAAGGCGAATGCGGCCAGCTCGTCGACACGATCCGCGCGGTGCACGAGACAGGCATCTCCATCGTCTGGATCGAGCATGTGCTGCATGCCCTGACCGCTGTCGTCGGCCGCCTGCTGGTGCTGGATTTCGGCAAGGTCATCGGCATCGGCCAGCCCGACGAGATCATGGCCTCCAAGGCCGTGCGCGAAATCTATCTCGGGATCGACGTGTGATGGCCCTGCTCGAAACAAGATCCCTCACGGCCTTCTATGGCGACTTCCAGGCACTGTTCGGCGTCGACATGGCGCTGGCCGAAGGACAGACCGTCGCCATCATCGGCGCAAACGGGGCTGGCAAGACGACGCTGATGCGCTCGATCGCCGGCGTGCTCAGGAACGCGGCCGACCAGATCAGGTTCGACGGACGCCCGATCGGCGATCGGGCCGCACCGGATATGCTGGCCTTGGGCATCGCCATGGTCCCGGAGGGCCGCAAGCTCTTTCCCTCGCTGAGCGTCGAGGAAAACCTGCTGATCGGCAAATATGGGCGCGCGGCCGAGGGCTTCTGGTCGCTCGATGCGATCTACGAGATGTTTCCGATCCTGAAGGAGCGCCGCCACAATCCCGGCACCGCCCTCTCGGGCGGACAGCAGCAGATGGTCGCCATCGGCCGCGCCCTGATGTCCAATCCGCGCGTGCTGCTGTGCGACGAGTTGAGCCTCGGCCTTGCCCCGGTCGTGATCAAGGACATCTACGCCGCCTTCCCGAAAATCCGCGACAGCGGCGCATCCATCGTCATCGTCGAGCAGGATATCGGCCAGGCGCTGAAAGTGGCCGACCATGTCTACTGCATGATGGAAGGCCGCATCACGCTGTCGGGCAAGCCCTCGGACATCAGCCGGGACCAGATCCACGCCGCCTATTTCGGAGCGCATGCATGAACCTCATCGACACGATCATTCAAGGCGTGTTGCTGGGCGGCCTGTACGCCCTGTTCGCGGCCGGCCTGGCGCTGGTCTTCGGCATCATGCGCCTCGTCAACCTGGCGCATGGCGACCTCATCGTCATGGCCGCATTCGCGATCCTGTTCCTGGTCTCATCGCTGGGCCTGAACCCGTTCCTGGCGGCGCTGATCGCCATGCCGCTGATGTTTGCCATTGGCTGGGCCCTGCAATATTTCGTGCTCAACCGGACATTGGGGCCAGACATCCTGCCGCCGCTGCTGGTCACCTTCGGGCTCTCCATCGTCATCCAGAACGGGCTGCTCGAGACCTTCTCTGCCGACAGCCGCCGGATCGCACTCGGCTCGATCGAAACCGCCTCGCTCAACCTGGGCTTCACCACCATCGGCGTGATGCCCCTCGTCACCTTTCTCTCGGCGGTCGGCGTGATCCTGGCCTTGAACCTCATCTTCTATCGCACGTCGCTCGGCCGCGCCTTCCGCGCCACCTCGGATGATCGCGTCACGGCCGGCCTGATGGGCATTCGCCCCGACGCCATCTTCGCCGTCGCGACAGGGTTGGCACTGGTGGTCGCCACCATCGCCGCGCTCTATCTCGGTGCCCGCGCCAATTTCGACCCGACCATCGGCCCGGCACGCCTGATCTACGCTTTCGAGGCGGTCATCATCGGCGGGCTCGGCTCCTTCTGGGGCACGCTCGCCGGCGGCTGCGTCATCGGCGTGGCGCAGGCGCTCGGCGCCAGCCTCAATCCGGAATGGCAGATCCTGGCCGGCCATATCGCCTTCCTGGCCGTGCTGCTGTTCAGGCCGCGTGGCCTGTTCCCCAGAGCCGTCGACTGAGGGGAGCCGAGATGAACCTGCAAGCCCCAACCGCCTGGAAAGTCGAGACGCGCACCCGCGCCTCCTCGATCTTCTTCCTCGCCGCGCTCCTGGTCGTGGCGCTCGGTTTCGCCGCACCCCTGTTTCTGCCGCGCAGCGGCATACAGGACCTGTTCTTCATCCTGACCATGCTGGTGCTGGCGCAATGCTGGAACCTCTTGGCGGGCTATGCCGGCCTGGTTTCGGTGGGCCAGCAAGCTTTCGTCGGCCTTGGCGCCTATGCCATGTTCGCCGTCGTCATCCTGTTCGGCCTCGACCCGCTGGTCGGCGTCGTCGCCGGCGGGCTGGCCGCCTTCCTGCTCGCCATTCCCACCGGGTTCTTCGTGTTCCGCCTGCAGGGCGCCTATTTTGCCATCGGCACCTGGGTCATCGCCGAGGTCGTGCGCCTTGCGATGGCGCAAGTGAAGACACTCGGTGGCGGCACCGGGACCTCGTTGCCCTCGCGCGCGCCCCGCGACATGGTCGGCGTCAATCTGGTTCAGAACCTCTTCGGCGTGCGCTCGGCCCAGGCCATCGATATTCTGTGCTACTGGCTCGCGCTGGCCCTCGCCGTCGCTTCGATCGTCTTCATCTATCGCCTGCTGCGCTCGCGACAGGGCCTCGGTCTTGCAGCGGTGCGCGACAACGCCCAGGCGGCCCGTGCCGTCGGCGTCGATGCGCTGAAGGTCAAGGCAGCGACCTATGTCATCGTCGCCTTCATCACCGGCCTCGCCGGCGCCCTGATCTACGTGCAGAAGGCGCGCATCTCGCCCGATGCGGCCTTCGCCGTGACCGACTGGACCGCCTATGTGATCTTCATCGTCGTCATCGGCGGCATCGGGTCGATCGAAGGACCGATCGTCGGCGTCATCGTCCTCTACATCCTGCAGAGCCTGCTGGCCGATTTCGGCTCCTGGTATCTGCTCGTCCTGGGCCTGATCGGCATCATCGTCATGCTGTTCGCCCCACGCGGCCTGTGGGGACTGTTTACCGAACGGACCGGCATTCAGCTCTTCCCGGTTCGCCGCATACTCACGCCCAGACAATCCGACAACTAGACAGGGAGAGGGAACATGGCCGACATCACCACAGACGTTCTCGTCATCGGCACCGGACCGGCAGGATCCGCCACTGCAGCACTGCTCTCGAACTATGGCATCGAGAACATCGCGATCAATCGCTATCGCTGGCTGGCCAACACGCCGCGGGCTCACATCACCAATCAGCGCACGATGGAAGTGCTGCGCGATCTCGGTCGTGAGGTGGAGGATGAGGCCTATCTGTTCGCGGCGCATCAGGAGCTGATGGGCGAGAACGTGTTCTGCACCTCGCTGACCGGCGAGGAGATCGGCCGCATGAAGAGCTGGGGCACCAGCCCGCATTCCAAGGCCGAGCACCTGTTGTCTTCGCCGACTTTGATGAACGACCTGCCGCAGACCTTCATGGAGCCGCTGTTGTTCAAGACCGCCTGCTCGCGCGGCACCCAGGCGCGGCTGTCGACCGAATATATAGCGCATGTGCAGGACGAGGACGGCGTCACCACCACCTGTCTCGACCGGCTCACCGGCAAGCAGTTCACCATCCGCTCGAAATATCTGATCGGCGCCGACGGCTCCAACTCCAAGGTGGCGGAGCATGCCGGCCTGACATATGGCGGCAAGATGGGTCTCGGCGGCTCGATCAACATCCTGTTCAAGGCCGACCTGTCCCGATATGTCGCGCACCGTCCCTCGGTGCTCTACTGGGTGGTGCAGCCGGGCGCCGATGTCGGTGGCATCGGCATGGGCCTGGTGCGTATGGTGCGCCCCTGGAACGAATGGCTGATCGTCTGGGGCTATGACATCAACCAGCCCGCGCCCAAGGTCGACGAAGCTTTCGCCACCAAGGTCGTGCGTGAACTCGTCGGCGATCCTGAGCTGGATGTCGAGATCGATCAGGTCTCCACCTGGACGGTCAACAACATGTATGCGGAGACGGTATCGAACGGCCGGGTCTATTGCATGGGCGACGCCATCCACCGCCACCCACCATCGAATGGCCTCGGCTCCAACACCTCCATTCAGGACGCATTCAACCTGGCCTGGAAGCTCGCTTTCGTGCTGAAAGGCCAGGCGGGCAAGGAGTTGCTCGACAGCTATCAGGCCGAACGCGCGCCCGTCGCCAGGCAGATCGTGACCCGCGCCAACAAGTCGATCGAGGAATTCGGACCGATCTTCAAGGCGCTCGGCCTGCTCGACTCGATCGATCCGGTGAAGATGCAGGAAAACATGGACGCCCGCTGCAATCCGAACGAGGCGGGCGAGGCCCAGCGCAAGGCCATCCGCGAGGCAATTGCCGCCAAGGTCTATGAGTTCGACGCCCATGGCGTGGAGATGAACCAGCGCTACCGGTCGAAGGCCGTCCAGCCGGACGGGCAGGAGGAGCCGTCCTTCCAGCGGGATGCCGAACTGCATTTCCAGCAGACGACATGGCCCGGCGCCCGTCTCCCGCATGCCTGGCTGTTCGGGGCACGCGGCGAAAAGACCTCGACGCTCGACCTCACCGGTCATGGCAAGTTCACCATCCTGACCGGTATTCGCGGGCAGGACTGGGTGAAGGAAGCCCAGGCCGTCGGGCAGGAACTCGGCCTCGACATCGCGGTTCACGTCATCGGGCCCCGCCAGAAATGGCAGGACCTGGCCGGCGAATGGGCGCGGGTCAGCGAGATCGAGGAGAACGGCGCCGTCCTGGTGCGCCCCGATCATCATGTCGCCTGGCGCGCCAAGACCTTGCCGACCAAACCGGACGCGGAATTGCGCCGCGTGCTGAAGGACGTCCTGGCGCTGGCCTGACACCGTCCCGTCAATTCCGGTCGGGTGGCCCGAGCGCGCCACCCTCCCCTTATCGACACCGGGCCAGCTCGGTGATCGCAAGCTCGAACGAGGTAAGCCGTGAGCTATTTTTCCGAAGACCATTCCATAGAAACGGTCAATGGCCGCATGGGCCGGGATATCGACCCGCGTCTCGCCATAGTGATGTCAGCCCTCGTCAAGCATCTGCACGCCTTCGCCAAGGAGGTCGAGCTGACGCAGGAGGAGTGGAATTTCGGCATCGATTTCCTCACCCGCACGGGACAGATCTGTTCGGGCGAACGGCAGGAATTCATTCTGCTGTCCGATACGCTGGGCCTGTCCATGCTGGTCGACACCATCAACAATCGCCGCCCCTCGGGCGCCACGGAGAATACGGTCTACGGGCCGTTCCATGTCGCCGATGCCCCGGTGCGCGAGATGGGGGCGACCATCACGCTCGACGGCAAGGGCGAGAGCTGCCTGTTCGAGGGCCGCGTGCTGGATCTGGAGGGCAACCCCATCGAGGGAGCGCGCGTCGATGTCTGGTCCGACAATGCCGACGGCTACTACGATGTGCAGCAGCCCGGCATTCAACCCAAAGGCAATAATCGCGGCATCTTCATCACCGGGCCGGACGGCAAATACAGCTTTATCGGCATCAAGCCGGTTTCCTATCCGATCCCGGACGACGGCCCGGTCGGCAAGATGCTGGCGGCAGTGGGGCGCCACCCCTATCGCCCAGCCCATATGCACTATCTGGTAACGGCGCCCGGGTTCAAGACAATCGTCACCCATACCTTCGTGGGCGGCGATGAATATCTCGAATCCGATGCCGTATTCGGCGTGAAGAAATCGCTGATCGCACCGTTCGACAGGCTCGAAGGCGAAAAGACGCTGTGGCGCTCACCTTTCGACTTCATCATGGCGCCCGACACGGCCGGAGCCTGAGGAGGATGGATCGAAGGGAGCAAAAAGCCGCACGGGTATATTGCTCACCCCTTCCGATCGCAAGCCACTGCCCGCGCCATAATTGCTTACGTGGTGCCGCCCCTCACCCTTACCCTCTCCCCGCAAGAGGCGGGGCGAGGGGGCGGCAAGCGTCGCGATCCACCTCGGGGCCGTCATCTTGCTCGATCGGTGGGCGAGATGACCGTTTTAGGAATGAAACAAGCGGCTGAAGTCCCCCTCGCCCCGCCTCTTGCGGGGAGAGGGTAAGGGTGAGGGGCAGTGCCGACCTTGACGGAGTGAGCAACCACCCCGCGCAGCTTCTTCGAGTAGAATCATATACAAAACAAATGTTTATCGCCAACGGCTACGATGTTTGATCCAGGCGTCACTGCATCGTTTTGCAATGACAGTGCTTGATCGGTCAGGCATCAATGCCATCGGCATGAAAGGAAAGAGCGCGCTCATGACTGAACGCGCTCTGCTTTCGATCTTTGTTAGCTAAAGGTCTGGATCGGCACGGGATCGGCCGCCTGTCAGAGCGGACTATTGGGCGAGATAGCCGCCATCGATCACCAGTTCCGCCCCGGTCATGTAGCTCGCTTCGTCGCTGGCGAGGAACAGCACGCCGTTCGCCACCTCGATCGGCTTGCCGGCCCGCTTCATCGGGGTAGAGGCGATGACGAAGGCATTGATGTCGGAGGCCTGCGCCTGGGTGAGTGGCGTGTCGATGAAACCGGGATGAACGGAATTCACCCTGATGCCGTCGGCGACATAGCTCATCGCCGCATTCTTGGTCATGTTGCGCACGGCGCCCTTGGTGGCGTGATAGGCATGGGCACCACCGACGGCGGCATTGCCCCAGATCGAGGAGAAGTTCACGATCGAGCCGCTTTTCTGCCGGCGCATGGCCGGCACCACCGCGCGCATGCCGAGAAACACTCCCGTCTGGTTGACGGCGATGACGCGCTGCCAGGCGGCAAGATCGAGTTCGTCCAAGGGCTCATAGGCGATGATGCCGGCATTGTTGACCAGGACGTCGATGCGGCCGTGCCTGGCGAGGATCGTATCGACGGTGCCGGCCCAATCTTCCTCGCGGCTGACATCGAGGCGCACGTTTTCCACGCCGGCGGCGTGCGGGTGATCGGGGCCGGCGATGTCGCCGGCATAGGTGATTGCGCCCTCGCGGGCGAAGAGCGTGGCAATCTCATAGCCCATGCCGCGGGCTGCACCCGAAACCAGGGCGACCTTGTCCTTGAGCCGCATGGCCCTTCCTCCTAAATTTGATCGTTAAGTCCAAAAGTAGACGTCCGACGCTACCGGCCAAGCCAGGGGTAGCGGGCACTGTCCTTCCCGGCGTAATCGGGATCGAGATAGATGAAGCAGCGCTGGATCTTCCAGTCGCGGATCTCGAAGACGTCGCACCAGCGCCCCGCACCCCAATCGGGCACGCCAGCTCGCCAGGGGCCGTCTGTGTGCTCGCCGTGGCTGGTGCCCTCACAGACGATGACGTCGCCGCCCGAAAACACCCAGTTGAAGGCGGCATAATGGTGGACGATGCTCTTCAGCGTGCCGCCGACATCGCCGAACAGGCGTCCGATTGCCTCCTTGCCGTCGGCGAGGCCCCATTTGGGGAAATAGACCTGCGCATCCTCGGCGAAGAGGTCGAGGATGGAGCCGCCATCCGAGGTCACGCCGGCCTTGTCGAAGGCCTTGAGATATTCGAGAGCGACTGATTTGCGCTGCTCGTCGGTCATGGTCTGCCGGGTCAGGGCCATCGGCGTTTTCTCCCTTGTCGATGCTTCATTCGGCTGCGATCTTGCCGACCGCCGTCTTGATCGGTTCGAGATGGGCTCGCCTTGCGGCAAGATAGGCGTAGGCCAGGATCGGGCCGAGCGTGCCGCCGCCGGCCCAATAGGCCCGCGCCGAGGCCGAGGCGACGCAATTGCCGACGCCGTAAAGGCCGGGGATCGGCTGGTCCTCGTCGTCGAGTACCTGCCCCTGCGGCGAGGTCTTCGGCCCACCCTTGGTATCGAGATTGCCGCCGCTCAGCAGCGCCGCATAGAACGGACCCGATTTGGCAATCGGATACATGGTCGGGTTCTTGCCGGCCGGCTCGGCCACCGGGCCGTTGAAGAGCTGCTCGACCGGCCGCTCCCCGCGCCGGAAGTCGAGATCCCGGCCGCTCTCGGCAAAGCCGTTGAAGCGGTCGATGGTGGCGCTCAGCGTGGCGGCGAAATCAGCGGAGAGGGCAAGGCCGCCAATATTGTCGGCGTGGCGGGCCAAGCGCTCGGCGATGCCGGCTGAGAGCCCTTCCAGCGTATCGGCCTTGACGACATGGGCATCATCGGCACCGGGCGGCACGATGAAGCGGCCATATTCGTCGCTGGCGCTGTGGTCCTGGCTGCGCTGGTCCCAGATCGCGAACAGCACGAGATTGGGATATTCGCCCTTGGCGGCATCCCATTGGAAGAAGGCCTGGGCGGATTCGTTGTAGGCCAGCTTCTCATTGGTGACGCGCCGGCCCTGCCGGTCGACATAGATCATCGAGTCTCCCGAGGGCGAGAAGGTGCCGATCAGGCCAGGATCACGATTGAGCGCCTTTTCCAGCACGATCGGGCACATCCAGGCATAGTTCATGTTGCGCAACTGCCCGCCCGCCGCCGCGCCGATCCGGACGAAATCGCCCTCGTTGGAAACGGCGGCGCAGCCGCCGAAAACCGGGGCGGCGAGGAAATTGCGCCGCATCTCGGCATCATGGGTAAAACCCCCGCTGGCGAAGATCACGGCCTTGCGAGCCCTCACGGTGGTCAGGCGCCCGTCGATGTCGGTTGCCTGCACGCCGTTCACCGCTCCGTCATCGCCTCGGGTGAGGCGCTGGACCCGCATGCCCGTGCGGATCTCGATGCCGTCGCGCCTGGCTGCAGCGGACATCGTGCGGATCGCGACCTCGCCGCCGTCGGACATGCTGTCCTTGGCGCCCTTGGGCAGCAGCACCCGGCCTTTCGGCGCCTTGTCCTCGCCGAACTCGGCCCAATAATCCGGCACGTCGGGGCAATGGCGATATTCGAGCGCGCCCTTCTCGGCCAGAAGCTCGGTCGCCGTCGAGGCGTTGTCGTAGAAGGCCTCGCACATGGCGTATTCCCATGGGTCGAGGCCGAAGGTCGGATGACCGGCGACATAGCGCTCCGGCCGCGCCAGGCGCGCCATGTAGCGGATGCAATCGGGTTTGGGGTCGGCAATGCCGAGCGCCTGCATCGCCTTGTTGTTGGGCACCCAGTACCAGAAGGCCGCCTTGCGCGTAGTGCCACCGAGTTCCGGCGCCTTTTCGAGCAGGACGACCTCATTGCCCTCCCAGCGCGCGAAGAGCGCGGAAGCGAGCCCGCCGGCACCGCCGCCGACCACCACGATATCGGTTTCGATATCGAAATCGGCCGCGGTCACCGGCTTGGCGCTGGCACGGGCCGGCAGTTTCATGGATGCAGTCATGCGCGTCCTCCCCTCTCCCGGCCCGCTTGAAGCGCTGGGCCGCCGAACATCGAGGTCTGTCGCGGACAAGCCGCTCGACCGTTGCGTACAGGCTGCCGGAAATCGGGCGCCGACGTCTTTCACGATCGGGGCGTTACAAAAACTGATCAGGTCAACGAAAAGACAAATGTGCGAATATCGTACAAAGGTGCGAATATTGCACCCGGCGCAATTTCCTGGCAGTATCCGCGCGTTTGAATGTAGCCGGTCCGGCATCAAGATCGGATGGCTGCCGGGAAGCGCTCGAAACGCAGGTGCGCCCGCGAGGGCACGCCGGATGGGGGACGCCATGGACACCCCGCAATGCCTCGCCGCCACGATGAACACCGGCGGCGCCCAAGCAGAATGCGCGCTCTGGCATCTGGAGCCCGCCAAGCCCTATCGGTTGTCATTCGAGAACGAGGCCGATGTGGTCTGCCTCCTGCTCGGCGCGATCGAGGCGAAGACGGGCTATGACGGGCGCAGCCCATCCGCGATGCGTTTCGATGCCCTGACGGCTGCCTTCCATCCCGCCGGCGGCCGCGTGGCGGTCGAGGCCAGCGCCGTGTCCGCGGGCTTTGCCGCCTTCCGCTTTGCGCCCGAACTCCAGCACAAACTGCTGGGCGCGGACTATCGCCTCGCCCCCATCCCCACCAGCATCGACAACATCGCCTCCCCATCGATTGCCGGCCTGGTGGCCTATGCGCGCACCCTGTTCAATGCCTCGTCGCAGCCCGACAGCATCGCCGTGGAGGCCGTTTCGCAACTTGCCCTGGTGGATGTCTTCCGCTCGCTGCGCGCATTTGCCAGCAGGACGGCATGTGGTCCACTTTCGGACCGCGAATATGCCCGTCTTCGCGAGCACATCGACGCCAATATCGCCGAACGGCTGAGCCTGGTCGAGCTGTCCGATCTGCTCGACCTGCCGGTGATCACATTGCGGCGTCGCTTCCAGCGCAAAGCCGGCCTGCCCCTGCACCAGTTCGTCCTGGAGCGGCGCGTGCAGATCGCGCAGCATCAGCTCACCGCGACCTCAGCGCCGCTGCGGGAGATCGCCGCCAGTTGCGGCTTTGCCTCCCAGCAGCACATGACGAGTGCCTTCAGCCGGCGGCTGGGGCTGACGCCGTTGGCATGGCGCGAACGCGCGCGAACGTGAACACGGGACTTGCTGCCGCGCCAGTCAGGCCAACACCTGCCGCAATTGCGCCTGCACATCGAGCAGGAGCGGCAGGACTTCCGCCTTCAGGCGCGCAGTGGAGGCCCGGGCGGCCTGGGCGCCGGTGTTCAGGGCCGCGACAACCCGCCCGCCCGTCGTGACGATCGGCACGGCGATCGAGCGCAGGCCGAGTTCGAGCTCCTGATCCACGAGGGCGTAGCCGCACCGGCGTACTTTTCCGAGCTCGGCCATGAGATCGTCGACATCGGTCAGTGTCCTTGGCGTCATCGCCGGCCGTTCGCTGCCCTCGAGCAAGGCCCGCGCTTCTTCGGGTGGCAGGGCGGCGAGCAGGACCCGGCCCATGGATGAACAATAGGCCGGCAAGCGGCTGCCGATATTGAGGGCGACAGACATCACCCGCTTTTGGGCAGCACGCGCGACATAGACTACGTCGCTCCCGTCCATGATGGCGGCGGAAGCGCTTTCCTGCGTGGTTTCGGATAGCCTTTCGAGGAAGGGCTGCAGGCGCCTTGGCAATGGCGCGGCGGAAAGATAGGCATAGCCCAGGCGCAGCACGCGCGGCGTCAAGGCGAACAAGCGGCCATCCGTGCTGGCATAGCCCCCCTTGAGCAGGGTAAGAAGGCAGCGACGCGCCGTTGCCCTGTCGAGTCCGGTCAGGCGGCTGACATCGGCGATCGAAAGGGCTTCATGGTCTTCGTCGAAAGCTTCGATGACCGAGAGCCCCTTGGCGAAGCCCCCCATCATGTCGCCATCCTTCTCCATTTTCGTCATAGGCACCCTCGTTCGAATATCGAACGTATACTCGACTATCGCACCAGGCGAGCGAAATTGGTGAGGATGCAATGCAGGGGACAGGAACGAATGCGCGCTGACGGCGCGCCGTATGGGCCATCAGAACCGGGCGAACGGAGAACATGCAATCGCAGTGAGCGCGCGTCCGGCAATCAGGGATGCTCGCTACGCCCTTGCTCGGGCATGATGCCTGTTGGCAAGTTGAAACCGTCGGGGAGGGATTTCATGAGGAAATCGATGAAGACCCTGAGCTTGTACGGCAGGTAGCGCGTCGGCGGAAACATCGCGTGGATCGACATTTCAGGCGCATGATAATCCGACAATACCTCCCTGAGAGTGCCGTCGCGCAAGCAGGAGTCGACGATAAAACTGGGAAGGAGCGCAATGCCGCGCCCTTCGACGGCGATGTCGCGCAACACTTCCCCGTTGTTGCTGCACAGGCACCACGACACCGGGACCCAATGATCACCGTCCTTGCCGGTGAGCTTCCACTGCGCACCGGTTTCGAGATAGCCATAGTGCAGACCAGCATGGTCTCGCAGGTCCCTTGGATGCTGAGGTATACCCCTCTCTTCCAGATAGGCCGGGGATGCGCATATGATCCGCGGCGCCGACGCGATTTCATGGGTCACGAGATTGGGCGGCGGCGAATCCGTCAAGCGGATCGTGACGTCGAAGCCTTCCTGCACCGTATCCAATTGCTGATCGCTCAGGACCAGCTGGATCTGGAGGTCGGGATGCCGGGCCATGAACTGGCCGATCAACCGTCCCAGAAACATCGTCCCGAACGACATCGGCGCATTGACACGCAACAGCCCCCGAGCTTCGACCTGAAACTGCGATAGCGAGGTTTCGGCGTCTTCGATCTCGGCGAGGATGGCCAGGCAGCGCTCGTAATAACGCATCCCGACTTCGGTTGGTGCCGCGCTCTGCGTGGTGCGATTAAGCAGCTGCACACCGAGCTCGATCTCAAGATCGATGACATATTTGCTGACGGCGGACCGGGAAAGACGCAGCTCTCTCGCCGCTTCGCTGAAGCTGCCATGGTTCACGACCCTTGTGAACGCCTTCATATTGGTCAGTTTGTCCAAGCGTGCCTCCGCAGGTTGCCACACCGGCCGCGCAAACTATCGGCGCTCGGTCGGCGCCCGTCAGCTTGTCGCCATATCGTGGACAAATACGCCATACGATTTGATATTGTCAATGCTCCGGAACGAAACTATCGTCCGCTGCATGAGATGAAGATTGCATTCGCAAGGCGGTGCGGCACATACGCTTGGGATCAGAAGTATGATTTCTGCTGATCTCAAGTAACGGTGACGTATTGCGCCCACCGATCTGAACTTTCTTCCGCTAACGACATACCGACAATCATCTCGTCGAACGCGACCAGCCGCGAATAACGGCTGTTTCCGCACGCGCAGCCACTTCGTTTGATGGATGGAGAGAAACATGAGCAAAAACTACTCCATTGCAACGACGGGGGCCTCGCTGGACAAGGCCAAAGCGGCTGTCATTCTCCTGCATGGGCGCGGCGCCGCCGCCGAGAGCATGTTCGGTCTGGCCGATATCTTCGAGCAGCCCGATATCGCCTATTTTGCGCCGCAGGCGCCGGGCGGCACCTGGTATCCGTACTCATTCCTGGCCGCGCTCGATCGCAACGAACCCCATCTCTCCAGTTCTCTCGCCGAGGTCGGCAATGCCGTCTCATGGCTGCAGGACAAGAAGCTGGACCTGGCCCGGATCGCGCTGCTCGGCTTTTCCCAAGGCGGTTGCCTGGCGCTGGAGTTCGCGGCCCGCAACGCACGCCGCTACGGCGCCGTCATCGGTCTGAGCGCCGGTCTCATCGGCCCGGACAGGGCGCCTCGGGACTATGCCGGCTCGCTCGCGGATACGCCCGTCTTTCTGGGCAGCTCCGACATCGACCCGCACATCCCTGTTGAACGGGTGCGTGAAAGCAGCCGCGTGTTGTCGGCCCTCGGCGGCCAAGTCGTCGAGAGGATCTATCCGGGCATGGGCCACGAGATCAACGACGACGAAGTCGATCAGGTCCGTGCGCTCTTGTCCGCCCTCGTCGCGGCGCCCTGATCCCGCGGTTCATGGCGCGCGACGCGCAGCCGGCCAACCCATCCCGAGCTTTTAACGGAGACTAGACATGAGCAAACTTCACGAAGTTCTGACGCCTCAAAACAGCCAGGTCATTTTCATCGATCAGCAGCCGCAAATGGCGTTCGGCGTGCAATCGATCGACCGGCAAGTGCTGAAGAACAATGTCGTCGGCCTGGCCAAGGCCGCCAAGGCGTTCAAGGTCCCGACCACGATCACGACGGTCGAGACCGAGTCCTTCTCCGGCAACACCTATCCCGAACTGCTCGCCGTATTTCCCGAGAACCAGCTCCTCGAGCGTTCGTCGATGAACTCCTGGGACGACCAGAACGTCCGCGACGCCCTGGCGAAGAACGCCAAGGACGGCCGCAAGAAGATCGTCTGCTCGGGCCTGTGGACCGAGGTCTGCAACATGACCTTCGCGCTCTCCTGCATGCGTGACACCGACTATGAGATCTACATGGTTGCCGACGCCTCCGGCGCCACCTCCGCCGATGCCCAGAAATACGCCATGGATCGCCTGGTCCAGGCGGGCGTGGTGCCGGTGACATGGCAGCAAGTCCTGCTGGAATGGCAGCGCGACTGGGCGCGCAGGGACACCTATGACGCGGTGATGAACATCGTGAAGGAGCATTCCGGTGCCTACGGCATGGGCGTCGATTACGCCTACACCATGGTGCACAAGGCGCCCGAGCGCGTGAAGCACGGCGAGCGCATCGGCCCCAATCCCGCAAAGCAGGCCTGAACCACCCGCCCCTCCCCGCTGCAATCCGGAAGGGTCGGAGGGTCATGGGCGACGGAGCGCGCACCGCGCCGTCGCCCAAGGCTCATGCACGGCTCCGGTCTCAGGGAAGCTATCTGATGAAACTCTATCTCGTCTCTTTGGGCGCCGGCCTGCTGGTCGGTTTGATCTACAGCCTTCTGGATGTCCGCTCGCCCGCGCCTCCGGTCGTCGCGCTCGTCGGTCTCCTGGGCATTCTGGTTGGCGAACAGATCATCCCGGTCAGCAAGCAGCTGATCTCCGGCAAGGCCTTCGCCTCCGCCTGCGACAAGAGCCATGCCGTCACCCATGTCTTCGGCCAGCTGCCGGGCCGCCACATCGCGCAGGCCTCCGAAACATCGAAGGAAAAGACCTGATGAAGACCACCCGTCGCGCCTTTCTCGGCGGGGTATCCGGCCTCGCACTCCCGACGATCGTCTCGCGGGCCCGCGCCGGCGACAGCAATTCAAACGGAGATGCCGCGATGAATGCCGATACCGTCATCCACAACGCCAAGATCACCACGCTTGATCGGACAAACCCGGTCGCGAGTGCCGTCGCCATCAAGGATGGCAAGTTCCTCGCCGTGGGCAGCGACAAGGACGTACTCGCACTTGCGGACGACAAGACCAGGAAAATCGACCTCAAGGGCCGGCGCCTGCTGCCCGGCCTGATCGACAACCATCTCCACATCATCCGTGGCGGGCTGAACTTCAACATGGAGCTGCGCTGGGACGGCGTTCGCTCGCTGGCCGACGCGATGGACATGCTGAAGCGCCAGGTCGCGGTGACCCCCGCTCCGCAATGGGTCCGTGTCGTCGGCGGCTTCACCGAGCATCAATTCGCTGAAAAGCGCCTGCCGACGATCGAGGAGATCAACGCCGCAGCGCCCGACACGCCGGTCTTCCTGCTGCATCTCTATGATCGCGCCCTGCTCAATGCAGCGGCGGTGCGCGCGGTCGGCTATACCAGGGACACGCCCGAGCCGCCCGGCGGCGAAATCACGCGTGACGCCAACGGCAATCCGACCGGTCTCCTGCTCGCCAAGCCGAACGCCGCCATTCTCTATGCGACGCTGGCCAAGGGCCCAAGGCTCCCCTTCGACTATCAGGTCAATTCCACCCGCCACTTCATGCGCGAGCTCAACCGCCTCGGCGTGACCGGCGCCATCGACGCCGGCGGCGGATTCCAGAACTATCCGGAAGACTATGCCGTCATCCAGAAGCTCTCGAACGACAACCAGCTGACCGTCCGTCTCGCCTACAATCTGTTCACCCAGAAGCCGAAGCAGGAAAAGGAAGACTTCCTCAACTGGACCTCCTCGGTAAAATACAAGCAGGGCGACGACTATTTCCGCCACAACGGCGCCGGCGAAATGCTGGTGTTCTCGGCAGCGGATTTCGAGGACTTCCGCCAGCCACGGCCCGACATGCCGCCGGAGATGGAGGGCGAACTCGAGGAGGTCGTGCGCGTGCTGGCGCAGAACCGCTGGCCCTGGCGTTTGCATGCGACCTATGACGAGACGATCTCGCGCTCGCTCGACGTGTTCGAGAAGGTCAACAGGGATATCCCGCTCCAGGGCTTGAACTGGTTCTTCGACCACGCCGAGACGATTTCGGAAAAGTCCATCGATCGCATCTCGGCACTTGGCGGTGGCATCGCCGTCCAGCATCGCATGGCCTATCAGGGCGAATATTTCGTCGAGCGCTATGGTGCCGGCGCGGCCGAGGCGACGCCGCCGGTCGCCCGCATGCTCGAAAAGGGCGTGAAGGTCTCGGCGGGTACGGATGCGACACGCGTAGCGTCCTACAACCCCTGGGTCTCGCTCAGCTGGATGATCACCGGCAAGACGGTCGGCGGCCTGCGCCTCTATCCGCAACGCAATTGCCTCGATCGCGAGACCGCCCTGCGGATGTGGACCGAAAACGTCACCTGGTTCTCCAACGACGAAGGCAAGCGGGGGCGGATCGAGAAGGGCCAGTTCGCGGACGCATGCGTGCCCAACAAGGACTTCTTCACCTGCCCCGACGACGAAATCTCCTTCCTCACCTCGGACCTGACGATGGTGGGCGGCAAGATCGTCTACGGCGCCGGGGATTTCTCCAAGCTCGACGAGAATCCTGTCCCGCCGGCGATGCCAAACTGGTCGCCGGTACGCAGCTTCAAGGGCTATGCGGCCTGGGGCGAACCGGAGGGTGCAGGCAAGAATTCGCTGCAGCGCATGGCGATCGCCTTGTGCGGGTGTCAATCGTCCTGCGGCGTGCATGGTCACGACCATGCCAGCGCCTGGGGATCGAAGCTACCGATCTCCGACCTCAAGAGCTTCTGGGGAGCGCTCGGATGCTCCTGCTGGGCGGTGTGACGTGGCCTCTTCATCGAACGCTCCAACGACCGTCATGGCGAGGTTGGCCACGGCCGCGCGTCCGGTCTTCGGATCGGCCACCATGCGAAGTCTTGCCTATCTCGGCCTCTGCGCGGCCTACATCCAGGGCCCTGTCACCAAGATCCTCGATTTCGACGGCGCGATCGCGGAGATGACGCATTTCGGACTATCGCCGGCACCGCCATTCGCGGTGGCGGTGATCGCCTTCGAGCTCGTGGCCAGTGCGATGGTGCTGTTCGGCCTCTGGCGCTGGCTCGCGGCCCTCGCTTTGGCAGGGTTCACGCTGATCGCGACCTTCGTCGCCCTGCGCTTTTGGGAAATCCCGGCCGGGCAGGGGCGAATGATGGCGATGAACGCCTTCTTCGAGCATCTCGGCCTCATCGGCGGATTTGTTCTCGTGGCCATCGACGATCTGACCAAGACGAAAGACACCGCGCGTGACGGGCAGCGTTAGGCCGGCTGTCGCCCACAGATCCAGCCGTGCGCCTTGATCGGCCACTTGGCTCCTCACGCCAAAAGAAAGGAAGTTGCCCATGGCGCGTCTATCTTGTGTCGCACTTGCCCTGTGCGGCCTGATATTTGGCGGCGCCGCAATGGCGCAGGAGACCAATTCCAATGGCGTGGCCGACAAGGATCCCTTCGACGCGCTGAAGAACATCCCGCTCTCCTCGGATGGCAGCGTCTATGTCGATTTCGGGGGACAGTTGCGGCTTCGCGGAGAGTCCTCGAACCACCCGGTCTTCGGCTTGGCAAAGCCCGAACACAATGACGTCCTGCTCATCCGCTCTTTGCTCTCGGCGGACGTTCATTTCGGGCCTTATTTGAGAACCTTTGTCCAATTGGGCAGCGGGCTGGCCCCTTCCTGGAACGGAACGGCTCCGGCAACGCAGTTTGATCGCTTCGATCTCATGCAAGGCTATGGCGAGTTGACGCTTCCGTCAGCTGCTGGAAGTTTTATGGTCCGGGCCGGGCGGCAGGAGATGAGCTTCGGCTCTTCGCGCCTCGTCTCCGTGCGCGAAAGCCCCAACATCCGCCGCGCCTTCGATGGTGTCCGCGCCGCCTGGATAGCGTCGCCGGACACACGTATCGACGCCTTCCTCATGCGCCCGGTTTCGCTGCTCTCCGGCGTGTTCGACGACAAATCGGACACCAGCCAGGTCTTCTGGGGCGTCTATGCTACGAGTCCCGTTCCCGGCATCCCTGCATTAAAGGCCGATCTCTACTATTTCGGCCTCAACCGGGACGATGCGAAGTTCGCGCGCGGCACCGGCAATGAACATCGGCACACTGTTGGTGCACGCCTGTTCGGCAAGGCTGACAATTTCGATTGGGATCTGGAAGGTGCCTATCAATTCGGCCGTTTCGGCACCGCCGATATCAGTGCCTGGACCGTCTCGGCCGAGCTTGGCTACACGCTCCAGGACGCGCCGTTCTCGCCTCGGATCGGCCTCAACGCCGATGTGATCAGTGGCGACCACAATCTGCGCAACGGCACGCTTGGGACCTTCAATCCGCTGTTCCCGAAGCTGCCCTATTTCTCCGAAGCGAATCTGGTCGGCCCCGCCAACCTCATCGACATCCAGCCCAATCTGACGCTGACTGTGGTGAAGAACGTGGTGTTGAACGTCGGCTGGAATCCGCTCTGGAAGGAAGCGACGGCCGATGCCTTCTACGGGCCGGCCATTACCCCGGTCGCATCCACGGCGGGCGGCACCGGCCGGTATATGGGTCAGCAAGTTTCCACGACCCTTACCTGGACACCAACCAAGCATCTGACCTTCGGCGGCACCTATGTAAACTACACACCCGGAAAGAGGATACGGCAGGCGGGCGGAAAGTCCGGATCGTTCGCCGCGGCCTGGGCAGCAATTTCATTCTGATCCCGCAGCAAAGGCCGCAACGACGCGAAGCCCTTCCGACAAGCGCATGGGGGTGTTCCGCAGCCGTCGGAAAAAAGGAACCAGCAATTGAAACAGGGCACGTCATTCCTGCTCAGTCTTAACGGCGGCTATGTCGATACCGCCGGCTTCCTGGCACTGCAGGGGCTCTTTACAGCGCATGTGACAGGCAACTTCGTAACATTCGGCGCAGCACTGGTGAACGGTACGTCCGGTGCTTTTGCCAAGCTTCTCGCGCTTCCGGTGTTTTGCCTGACAATCCTGCTGACGCGGATGATCAGCCTTCGCTTCGGCGCATCGGGCTCAATCGCCTTGAAGACCATGCTCGGCATCAAGGTGCTGCTGCTCGCCCTCGCCGCGGCTCTTGCATTGGCCTGGGGGCCGTTCCCAGATGGCGACACTTGGCGGGCCATCCTGACCGGCATGATTTTGGTCTGTGCGATGGCGATTCAGAACGCCTCTCATCGCGTTCATCTGCCGAAAATCCCTCCCTCGACGCTGATGACGGGTACGACCACGCAAATCATGCTGGATCTGGCCGACCTATTGTCTGGAAGCGCTTCGCAACAGCAGCGCTCGGACATCCGGGGTCGGCTCAGGAAGATGGTGCCGGCCATTGTCGCTTTTGCAGCCGGCTGTGGCGCGGCGGCGCTCATCTTCATCCTGTTTGGCCTTCACGCCTTCCTCCTCCCGCCATTCATCGCGCTCGCGACCGTGCTCTCGATCCACCTCGATCCAGAGCCGGATATCGCCTGACGCCCATCTGTATCGATAGGGAATGCGCGTCCCGATCCCGCCGGGCCGCATCTCAAAAAAGAAAGGGGTGATGGCAGAACATGCTGAAAACACTTCGCAGCAAAGGCAACTCACTTATTCTGGCGTTCATTTCCGGCTTCGCTGATGCGTTGTTCTTCATTCATCTGGGCGGGCTCTTCGTCGGCCTGGTCACCGGCAATGTCATCCTCCTCGGACTGGGCCTGATCGGGCATGAGAAAGGCGGCCTGCACGGGCTGCAACTCTTGACCTTCCCGCTCTTCATGCTGGGCGCCGGCCTTGCGGCGATCCTGGTCGCCTGGATCCGGCCACTGGGTCGCGCCACGTGCTGTACGATCGTCATCGCGGCCTGTGCGTTCGCGATTTCGGCGGTTCTTGCGATCACCCAGACCGGCCCTGACTCGGCCTGTGCGCTTTTTGCTGTCGTGGCGATGGGCATGCTGACGGCGATCGAGCGCCTCGATCCCCGGCTCGGGCCGCCATTCTCGTTGATGACCGGCAACATCGCCGGCTTGGCGGTCGCAGGCACGCGCCGGCTCATCGGCTACAAGGAGCGCCCGGAAGAATGGGCCCAGTCGCTGACCTCGATCATCCTCGTCATCGGCTTTGTCGCGGGATGTGGCGCGGGCGCTTTTGCTCAAAAAACTGTCGGTGTCGCGGGGATGCTCCTGCCAACGCTTCTGCTGTTCCTGATCGGGTTTTTCTATGCGCCGCAGAATGGCCAGAAGCCGAGCTGACACAATGGGCCGTCTCATCGGGCCGCCCTTGGCATTTCCGGCGATGATCTTTCGGCTCACCCCGCGCGATCAACACGAGGCGAACCGCAGCTCGACCTCACTGGAACTGATGTTCGACCTGGCGACCGCCGTGGCGGTTGCTGCCGCGGCCCACGGCCTGGCGCAGGAAGTCGGCAGCGGCCATATTGCCGCGGGCGCCGTCCGGTTTGCGGGCAGCTTCTTCATGGCCTGGCTGGCCTGGGCCAATTACACGTGGTTCGCTTCGGCCTATGACAACAAGTCGACCGCGTTTCGCGTCCTGACGATGATCATCATGTTCGGATCGCTGGTGCTGGCCGCCGGGATCCAGATCACCTACAGCGATCAGCCGATCTGGCTTGCACTCGCCGGCTTTGTCATCATGCGGGTCGGCATGATCATATTATGGCTGGGGGCCGCCAATGGCGATCGAACAGCCCGCTCGATGGCCCTGCGCTATGCAGTGGGGATCGGCACGATGCAGCTCTATTGGGTGATGGTGATCGTCATCCTTCCTCCGCAGGGCTCCATATATCCGCTTTTGTTCGTGCTGGGTGTTCTTGGCGAGCTGGCGGTGCCGGCGTTCGCGGAGCGGCAGACCACCACCAGTTGGCACCACGGTCACATCGTCGATCGCTACAATATGTTCAATATCATCGTTCTCGGCGAATGCTTCGCCGCGGTTGCGAAAATCATCGCGGATTCCGGGACGCCGGACCTCGGACATTTCTGGCTGGCCGGCCTGTGCTCCGTCATCGCATTTTCCATGTGGGGCCTCTATTTCGACCGAAAGGAGCAGTTGCTTCGCCGCAACCTCGGCTCCGTCCTGGTCTGGGCCTATGGCCACTACGTGCTCTTCGCGGCCGGCGCTGCGACAGCGGCAGGTTTTGCAGTCTTCCTGGCTCTCGCTACCAAACGCGTCGAGGTTCCTGCGCAAATCGCTTCCTTCGCCATCGCCATTCCGATTGCGCTCTACCTCGGGTCGCTTTGGCTGGTGCGTGACCGCGCAATCCATCATGGCGCCACGCAATGGCTTCTTGTCGTCTCAGCCGCCCTGATCCTGGCGAGCGCCGCACTCGCTCCCCACCCGGCGGAAGTCATCGCCGCGCTCCTTGTGCTGGCAGTCGTCTGCCGGCAACGCCTTGGCCCCCGCAATGCCAAGAAGACCGAAGGACATGACTGAATCGGCCTCGACGGATGAATATTCCATGGGAAGCACAAACTTGCCGTCATCGCGCGGTAGCGAGCAACGACCTGCGAAAGGCGACCGAAGGATCTAGAGCATCGTGCCGAAAAGGGGACGCCGGTTTTCAAAAAAAGCGACGCGAAAACAATGACCTATAGCATCGGACTCGATTTAGAAATCGAGTCCGATGCTATAGGTCTGTGGATGACTTCTTCCCTCATTTTGAGGCAAGGAGGCCATGCTGGCACCTGGACATTTCAGCGACGATTTCAAGCGGGGCGCAGCGCGCAGATCACCAAGGCAGGCGATGTGCCGCTGCCTGCGCATCCAACTCCGCGGCTTCCATGCCTGGAGCACCTGGAGCATCTGGGCCGATCCACCAACCGCGGGTCATATCGCCGAAAGCCTGCCGAAAAAGCCGGCAGACTCGTCCAGCATGTCGGCATAGAACTTCGCATAGCTTCGATAAAGTTCCGTCCGCCCAGGGTCTGGACGGGTCGGTTCCCCCTCTTCCCTTACGAACCGGCGGGCTGTATCGGCCATGTCGCTGAACAAGCCGACCGCCTTGCCGGCTACGATGGCACTGCCGAGCGTTCCGAACTCGTCGCGATCGAGACGCCCGTAATCCAGGCCCAGGATGTCGGCCTTGATCTGCCGAAAGGTCTGGCTGCGGGCTCCTCCGCCAATACTCGTGACACGCGTCGGCACGAGATCGGGAGCGAGCGCCTTCACCGAGCGCAGATAGAGCAGATATTCATAGCCGATGCTTTCCATGATCGAACGGACCATGTGCGCCTTTCCGTGACGCCAGGTCAGGCCGACGAAGGCGCCACGCATATCCGTATTGTTGGGCGTATTGCGCCCCCCGAGATGCGGCAGGAAGATCAGCTTGTCCGCACCGGGCGGCGCGGACTCGGCCAGGCGGCCAAGTTCGTCATAGGGGTTGCGCCCCTCATTCTCCCATTGCGGCTTCTCCGCGTCGCAGATGGCATCGCGGAACCAGCGCAGATTGAGCCCGCCGCCGGCGACATAGGCCATGGCGTAGTAGAGCCCGGGTACGACGTGGGGACAGGTCATCAGGGCCTGATGGGTGGTATCGGTGGCAAAGCTATCGAGCACGATCGAGAACACCGAGGCCGTGCCGGAAGCATCGTAGATCATGCCGGGATCGACGATGCCGCCCCCGAGCACATTCGCAGCCTGATCGCCGCATCCGGCCGCAATCGGCGTCCCCTGCATGAGACCGGTTGCCTCGGCTGCCGCATGCGTCAGCCTGCCCACCACTTCCCAAGGCTCGACGATGCGGGGAAGCTTGGCCGTGTCGAGGCCGAAATCGGCGAGCAGATCCTCATTCCATCGACAGTTGGCCGTGTCGGCGAAAGTCGAGAAGTTGAGATAGGTCCTGTCGATGAAGGCATCCTTGCCCTTGAGACCAGCCAGGCGCCCGGCGACATAGGCAGCAGGCTGCACGAAGGCGCGGATGCGTTCCCAGGCCTCGGGGAACTCGTGTTTCCAATAGAGGATCTTCGGCCCGTGATTATAGCAGGGTGTGCAGCCGGAGGCCTGCAGGATCTCCATGCCGCGCTTCTTCAACCGGGGCAGATAGGCGGCACAACGATTGTCGAGCCAGGAATCGTAATGCGTCGGGGCATTCCAGTCGTCGTCGACGGTGCATACGCCGCCCATCTGGCCATCGAGGGCGATCGCCACGACATCGGAGGGGTTCACCCCACCAGCTTCCATCGCCGCGCGAATGGTTCGATGGACGGAGCCTTCGATATCGTCGGGCTGCTGCTCCACCCATCCTGGCTTGGGATAGATCAGGACCGACTCTTCGAAAGCCGAGCCCAGCAGCTTTCCGGTCTCGTCGTAGATGCCGGTCTTGGTGCCGGTCGTGCCGATATCGATGCCGATCACGGCCTTTGCCATGGCGTCTCTCCCTGAATTGGCCCTGGCAGTTTCATCCCGCCATTGTCGCGCCACCGGCCCGTTCGCGCCGGTGGATAGTCGTATCGGCTCAGCCTTGCGAAGCGCTGGATATGCCACCGTCGAAGAGGCGTTTTTCGTCCTCCAGCGACCAGCGGACCGGCTGGTCGTCCTGGCGCAGGTCACGCACCGGCGTTACCGGCAGGTCGAGCAAGGCGGGATAGATGGCGATCTTGCCCGAGACCTTGCCGGCATTGACCGCCTCGAGCGCATCCGGCAGGGCACCGAGCCCCGCCACCGCCTCCAGATTGCCCGAGAGTTCAAGCGAACCTTCCACCACGCGATCGAGGACGGCAAGCTGGTCCGCGACCGTGCAACCGGTAGAGCCGGTGATGCGTGCATTGGCGCTGGAGACCAGCCCGAGCGGCAGAGCGCAAGGCTGGCCGAAAGGCATGCCGGCGAACAGCACGAGCATGCCATCGGCCCGCATCAGGCGGGCGCCGCGCTCGATCACCGCGACCTCCGGTGCAACCACCACCACGTCGTCGCAGCCTTCGGGGGCCAGGCGAGCGACGCAGGCTTCGACCTCGCCGTCCTCGATCACCACCAGCGTCTTGCCATGCTGCCGGGCGAGCGGGGCGAAGTCATCCTCCAGCGCCTTGAGGCGGGCGCCCTTGCGCGAGGTGGCGATGACGGTCGCCGGCCCATCCTTCAGCTCCAGGGCGCGATGCGTGTGGATACGGCCCATGGCGCCACCCGCACCCAGCACAAGGGCTATGCCGCCCGCGCGCAGTTCGAAGCGCGTGCGCGCGGGCAGGAAGGCTTCCGACAGCGAGGGGCCGGGAGAGCCCAGAAAAGAGAGCTCGTGATAGTGGATGCGCGCGGCATCGAGGATGACGCTCTCGTGCCCCAACTCTGAGCCGACCAGGACCATCAGGCCGCCCTTGGCAAGGCAGTTCGCCAGCCGGGCTGTCGCCTCCGCGTCGAGGCGGCCGGCGAGGATGATGTCGTCATAGCTCGCCTGTCCAGCTTCCGAGGCTGCAAAGGCATCCAGGCTCTCATGCCATGCCACCGAAGCTGCGCCGCCCGCCCAGGCACGCGCAGCCTCACCGGCGCCGACCAGAACGACCTCGCCGTCCGGCGCCGGTCGATCGAAGCGCGTTCCCGGCACCGCCTCCACCACCAGCAGGCGGCCGCCGGATTTCAGGCTCGTGCGGCAATTGGGGCGATAGGCCGCCTCCACGCAGGCATAGGGCTCCAGCATGGCGATGGTGGCGGCACTGACATCGGCCGGCACCGGGAAGACATAGGGGCCTTCGCCTGCCAGCACGCGCGCGTCGAGACGGATATATTCGGCGAAGGCACCCGGCAGGTCCATGCCGACGGTGCGGCGCCTGCCCTCGACCATGATGGCCGGCTGCAGGCCGAGCCTGTCCCCCGGCCGGAACCGATCGCGCCAATTGGCCCCGGCATCGACGATCGTCAGCGCCATCTCGTGGCCGAGCACGGCAGGGCTGTCGGCAAGGTCGCGATCGGCAAACAGGGGGTGAGCCTTGCCCATGCGGATGATCTTGATGTCCGACGAGCAGATGCAGACGGCATCAATGCGGGCAATCACCTCGTCCGGCCCGGCCGGTGCCTGCGGTTCATCGACATAGCGCCCATCCATACCGATATCGCGGATGCCGCCACCGGCAAAGGGCCAGCTCCGGTTGAGAGCCGGCAGGCCGGAGGGCACGGCATTCTGGGAAAGGGCAGTACGGCGCATGGGATACTCGCTTATTTCAATCGGCTTCTGGCGATGACGCCATCGGTGTAATCGAGGCGCTCGAGGGCCTTGTCGTGATCCTGGAGGGCCACCAGCGCGTAGAGCGCATCCATGGCGGTGAGCTGCGCCATCTTGGAGACCATCGATTCATACATGCCTTCGCCACCCGTCGGTTCGGGTGCGGCGCCTGGCAGGGTCAGCACGGCGTCGGCCTGCTTGGCGAGAGGCGAACCGCCGGCAGAGGTGATGGCGATGGTGGGCATGCCCAGGGCCTTCGCCTCGCGCAGCGCTTCGACCGTACTCTTGGTGCGGCCGCTGTCACTGATGCCGATGGCGACGGCGCGCCCGGCCAGGCCCGCCACCGAGAACATCTGGATATTGGCATCGCGGTTGAAGATGCAGGCCTTGCCGATGCGCAGGAAACGCATGACGCCATTCTCCGCGGCAAGGAGCGAGGATCCGACCGCGAAGAACACGATGGTGTGGTGTTCTGAAACCAGGAGCGCCGCCTTCCGCAATTCGGCGGGATCCAGCGTCATCGTGGCGCCGGTGATGATCTCGGCCTGGCGGCGCGATACCTTGGCGATGATCGCGGCGGCATCGTCCCCCGGCGCGATGCCTTCATAAACTTCGTGCTCGGCCGCCCTGCCCCGGGCCGCTTTGCGCGTCAGCCCTTCGGCCAGCATGATGCGGAACTCCTGATAGGAATCGGCACCGACCAAGCGCACGAAACGGCTGACGGACGACTGGGAGACACCGGCTTCCTCGGCCAGTTCCTTGATGCTCATGGCCTTGGCATCGGCCGTCTTGTCGAGCACGAAATCGGCGATGCGCCTCAGGGTTGGATTGAGCCCGCCGCGCAGAGCGTTGATGCGTCGCGTAATCTCCGTTTGCGGTCCCTGCACAGGTCACTCCCAAAACCGTTCGTCGGGCGCTCTGCTTAGCATCATTCGGAGCCCTCGCTTATGAAAGTAACTTTCTTTCTTTGTATCTTGCAAGGAAATTTCCTTCTAGACACCCAGGTCCGCCGATGCTAGCGTTTCGGCCTATCGAACTTCCCCGCAAAGTGGGAAGCGGCAAGAAATTGTGAGGGAGAAAGCTCGTGAAAAGACTATATTCCTGCCTGGCTGCAGCGGCCTTTGCCTTGTCAGCCGCCACTTTCAGTGGCCAGAGCGCAGCTCAGGAGCATAAGAGGACGTATTACTACGCCTCCCAATTGCAGGGGCACCCCTATCTTCTCGATTCTCTACTTGGCATGGACTATGCCGCCAAGAAATTCGGCGTGAACATCGTCACGCTCGGCCCGCAGAGCTGGGATCCGGTGGCGCATGCCGAAGCGGTAGAACAGGCCATCGCCAAGAAGCCGGACGGCATCGTGACCACGCTGTGGGAGCCTGGCGCCGTGCCAGCGATCAAGCGTGCCATGAGCCAGGGCATCCCGGTGGTGGTGATCGAGGCGGTAACGCCCGACAGCGGCGCCCTGACCTTCGTGGGCCTGGACAATTACGAGGCCGGCGTGGACACGGCCAAGGAATTGATCAAGCGGGCGGGCAAGACAGGCAAGCTGGTGGTCTCCGGCAATTGGGGAGCCTCCAACACGGACGCCAAGTTCAAGGGCCTGATGGACTACCTCAAGGCCAATTCGCAATGGGAGCTGCTCGGCCGCGTCGACGACAAAGCGACCACCGAGACCGCGATCGACGCCGCCAAGACCATGTTCAACACCTATAAGGACATGACCGGCGTCATCGGGTTGGATTCCTCGTCCGGGACCGGTATCTGCCTGGCGGCCGAGGAGCTCGACAAGGACATCAAGCCTCTCACCGTCATCGTGCATGACCGCGAGGCGCCGGTCCTGGAATGCGTCCAGAGCGGCGACATCGATGCCACCATCGTCAACAAGACGGCACTGCAGGCCTATATGGCGATCCAACTGCTCGAAGCCTACAACGACGAGAAGGTCGGCCTCGCCACCGTGCCGATCTCCAGCGACAACAAGGCAGCCGGCGTCATCCCCTTCCCGCAATATATCTACATGGGAACGCAGGTGATCGATAAGGACAACATCCAGTACTTCCTGGCCGCCAACATGCCGAAGTTCAAATAGGCCCGGGCTTCGCAGGATCCCGCTCCTTCGCCTGCAGAGCGTGCGTCTGCGGGCGAAGGCCCTTCGCGAAGACCGCTTCGGATCATCAAGTCAGGAATGCCAGCCATGGCGGACATCGTCCTCTCGCTGAAGGATGTCACCAAGTCGTTCGGTGCGGTGAAGGCCCTCGGCGGCATCAGCTTCTCCGTGCGACGGGGCGAGATTCACACGCTCCTCGGCGAGAACGGTGCCGGCAAGAGCACCACTCTCAAGATCATCAAAGGCGACGTCACCCCGACGACCGGCACGGTAATCATCGATGGCGAGACCGTCACCGAGTTCCTGCCCTCGAATGCCGCCAGGCACGGCATTGCCATGGTGCACCAGGAACTCGCCGTCTTCGAAAACATGACGGTGGCCGAGAATATCTTCGTCGACAGCCCGCCGCTGCGCGGCGGTCTCGTGGACGTCACCGGAATGAATCGGCGCACGGCTGAACTCCTGGCGATGTTCGAGCTCGACATCGATCCACGCACCCGCGTGCTGGAGCTCACGCCCAGCCAGCGCCAGATCATCGAGATCCTGCGGGCCGTGAATGTCGAGCGCAAGATCGTCATCCTCGACGAGCCGACCTCCGGCCTCAACGCGCATGATTCAGGCATCCTCCTGAACCTGCTCGCCAGGCTCCGGACCAAGGGACAGACGATCCTGTTCGTCTCCCACCGTCTCGGCGACGTCATGCGCATCTCCGACCGCATCACCGTCCTACGCGATGGCGCCGTGGTGGAGACGCTCGACAACCAGGGTCTGCAGGAAAGCGATCTCGTCAACCGCATGGTGGGCCGCAAGCTGGCAGAAGTGCATCACCGCGACCGCCCGGCCAGGGCAAGCGAGGAGCCAATCGTCTTCAAGGTCGAGGGGGCAAGGCGGCAGGATGGTTTCGAGGACGTCTCCCTGTCGCTGCGCCGCGGCGAGATCGTCGGCGTCTACGGCCTCGAGGGCTCCGGCACGGCGGAGCTCTCGCGCTCCCTCTTCGGCCTCGATCCTATCGAGGGCGGGCAGATGGAAATTTCCGGCAAGGCCGTCGCCTCGCTCGAACCCCGCCGCATGATGGCGGCGGGTGTCTCCTATCTCAACGCCAACCGCAAGGATGCCGGCCTCTTCATGCAGCGCAGCATTGCCGACAATGTTTCGGCACCGGTATTGCGCCGTTTCGCGCGTCTGGGCTTTCTGAACGAAAGGAGCCTGGTGGCGCGGGCCGGCGAAGCGATCAGGCGTTTCGCCATCCGCGTCGCCGGCACCAATGTCCCGCCCCGGGAGCTCTCCGGCGGCAATCAGCAGAAGGTGATGCTGAGCGCCTGCCTGTCCTGCGATCCCACCATCATGATCGTCAACGAGCCCACGCGCGGCATCGATGTCGGCGCCAAGGTGGATGTGTACAGGGCGCTGACCGGCCTGGCCGACGAGGGGCGCAGCCTCCTGGTGTTTTCATCCGAGCTGCCCGAGATCCTGCTTCTCGCCGACCGCATCCTGGTGATGCGCGCACGCAGGGTCGCGGGCTGGCTCACCGGCACGGCGATGACCGAAGAGCAGGTCATGGCCCTGGCCGCCGGCAACAAGTGAGGATCGGATGAGCCAGCAAGAGACAGCTCCGCTTGCCGCGGCTGCGCCCTCGACCCCTGCCCGCCGGCGCGCCCGCCTCGGGACGATCCCGCTCCTGGTGATCACCCTCGCGCTCTGCGCCTTTCTCGCCATCACGCGTGAGAATTTCCTGACGGCGAGCAATCTTTATTCGCTTGCCTTCGCCGTCTCGATCGAGGCGCTGGTCGTGCTCGCCTTCACCTATGTGATGGTGCTGCGCGAGATCGATCTTTCCGTCGGCGCGGTCTACGCCCTTTCCGGCGTCCTATCGGGTTATCTCCTGTTGCAGGGCCTCTCGCTGCCGCTCGCCATCGCACTCGCCCTGGGTGCCGCCGCCCTGGTCGGCCTGGTCAACGGCTTCCTGGTCGTGCGTTTTCGCATCAATTCCTTGATGCTGACCATCGGCACCATGCTGATCGTGCGCGGCATCGTCGGCGTGATGACCACCACGCTGCGCGGCAACATCTTCCCGCGCGAATTTCGCAGCCTGGCCCGCCAAGCCTTCTTCGGCGTCAACCTCACCATCATCGCCATGATCGTCCTGGTGATTGCCGCCCTGCTCTTCCAATGGCGTAGCGTGCTGTTCCGGCAGATGTGCTACATCGGCGAAAACCTGCAATCGGCGACGATCTACGGCATCCGCACGGGCCGCATCAAGGTGCTCGCCTTCGTGGCATCGAGCCTGATGGCCGGTATCGCCGGCATCTACACCGCCTCGCGTATCACCCATGCCGATTCCAACATGGGGGTCGGGCTCGAATTCAGCATGATCACTGCGGCGGTCCTCGGCGGCGCCAGCCTCTATGGCGGGCGCGGCAACGCTGCCGCATCGGTGCTCGGCCTCTTCCTGCTCGCCGTGATCATCAACGGCATGGCGATGTACGACATCGAACCCGTCTTCCAGCAATTCGTCGTGGGAGCCCTGCTGATCGCCACCGTCGCGATCGACACGCTTCTCAACCGTCATCGCGTCTGAGGGAGACAGAAATGGCCACCCGTTCCGCCACCCCCAAGACGATGCCCTTGCTGAAGCGCTGGCGACTGGAGCAGGAGGCGATCACGCTGGGCGTGGTCGCCGCACTCGTGCTGCTGCTGGCCTTCGGCGCACCGGCCTTCCTCAATGCCAACAATCTCGACTCGCTGCAGACCAGCCTTGCACCGAACATGATCATCGCCATCGGCATGATGGTGCTGTTCATCACCGGCCTGTTCGACCTGTCGGTCGGGGCGGTCATGGGCCTGTCCGGCATCGTTACGGCCTATGCGCTGTCGGCCGGCTTCGGCATGGCCGGAGCCATCGTCTGCGGCCTCGCGGTCGGTGCCGTGATCGGGCTTGCCAACGGCGTTCTGGTCGCGGTCTTCAGGATCAACCACCTGATCGCCACGCTCGGCATGATGTACATGGTTCGCGGGCTGGTCGAGGTCATGCTGATCGGTACCGGCCTCGGCGGCTTCACCGAATTTCCGGCCGCCTTCACCTTGCTCGGTAACGGCCAGGTTTTCGGGATCTACGGCATGTTCATCTTCGCGCTGGGGCTGGTGATTGCCGGCGAGTTCATCCTGCGCCGTACCATACTTGGGCGGCGGCTCTATTTCCTCGGCGGCAATCCCGAAGCGGCCGGCATGATCGGCATCAACGCCACCCGTCTGCGCATCGGCGTCTTCGTCTTTTCCGGCTTGATGGCATCGCTGGCCGGCGTGCTGGTCACGGCCCGCATCGGCATGGCCAATCGCTATCTCGGCGTCGGGCTGGAGATGAACATCATCATCGCCTGCCTCGTGGGGGGCGGCAGCATTGCCGGCGGCAAGGGCTCGTTGATCGGGGCCATGCTGGGTGTGGGCTTCATCAGCCTGATGACGAATGCCTTCAATCTCTTCGAGGTCCCCTCCGAATGGCAAAGCTCGGTGATCGGTCTCGTCCTCGTGATCGTGGTGGTGATCGATGCCATCATGCTCCTGCGAAAGCAGCGGCTCTCATGGGCGACCATATTCGGCACGAGATCCCTTAAGGCAGGGCGATAGCGCCTGTGTCAGAGCAAGCCCCCCGGGGTCATCGGCACTCCAGCGCCATCGACCCGCCGTACCGGCGGGCACCTCGAAGCGCCAATTTGAATATGCAACGGCAAGGCTGGCTTCGCCCTCGCCTATGTGCGTCCCAACTATAAGCTTCGACAGCCGAGTTGAGGCTGGGGGCAAACCACCTGGCAAGGATGGACGATCTGCTTTTCGGAGGCTGTTTGTCACGTTTACGGCCCTGCAGGATGTGGCGGAGATCGTCTGCGCCACGGGGACAGGTGGCGACAGCCAACCCTTGATGGAGCGGTCTCCATGCAACGCTGCGCGGCGACCTGGGCACCATCCTGGGCTGGCTGGGCCGGAGCGGCGGCAAGGCCTGGCCTCAACGCAATAAATCCTGCGCCGGACGGGGCTTGCGCGTCGCGGTGATTGCCTCGGGCAGGATTTGCTCCTACATCGTGTTTCCCCTTAGCCTATCGATGTTTACCGGACCTGGCATCACGGGCTGGAAACAGGTGGTTTCGTGCTGTAGTGCAATTTCCATAGGTGATCCGCCGCGTAGCCATGCCTGGCTTGCTTCCTGAAATCGGTTGCTGCGTGGTGGTTGAACAAGCGTGCCACCGCAGGAAACCGCGCTTCAAGACACGAAGCCTTTGGAAGCCCGATACAGCCGCGCGCAAACGGCTCAGAAACAATAATATGTTCCCATGGGGCGGTCTTGAGATGAGATATGATTGAAGAATTTTGTATAAATATCTAAATTATATATGGAATTTCGTAATAAATCGGATTTTTTCGGAAAACACATGAAGATCATTGGCATATTGGGAGGAATGTCTGCCGCATCGACGCAGATCTACTATCGCAGGCTCTGCGAGATCACACGGCAACGCCTTGGTGGTTTGCACTCTCCGCAACTCTTGATCCGATCGCTCGACTTCGCAGAGATCGAGACGCTGCAAGTCAACGGTCAATGGGATCAAGCTGGGCGCCGATTGAACGTCGAGGCGCAAGCACTGGAACGCGGCGGCGCGGATATTCTCGTCCTGGCGACAAATACGATGCACAAACTGGCTGACCAGATGATGAGCGGCGTGAACATCCCCTTGATTCACATCGCGGATGCGACCGCAAATCGGATCGTCAAATCCGGCCTCACCAAGCCTGGCCTGATGGCGACCGCCTTCACCATGGAGCAGACTTTCTACACTGATCGCCTCAAGGCGGCCGCGCTCCAACCTGTTATTCCCCCTGACGCCGACCGCGCCGAGGTGCATCGCATCATCTACGATGAACTTTGCAAGGACATGACGACAGAGGAGAGCCGTTCGATCTATGAGGCGATCGCAGAGCGTTTAATTGTGAACGGCGCCGATTGCTTGATTCTCGGCTGCACGGAAGTCGGCATGTTGCTCAACGAGAGTAACGTCTCCGCCCCCGTCTTCGATACCACGCTGATCCATTGCGAGGCTGCCATCGACATGGCTTTGGCTGGCTAGAGCATCGCACCGAAAAGTGGACGCCGGTTTTCATAAAAAGCGATGCGACAACAATAACCTACAGCATCGGACTCGATTCCGAAATCAAGTCCGATGCTGTAGTGCTTTGAGAGGTCAGGACCTTGCGCTTCTCATCGACAAGCTCGATCGTGTTCTGGATATCGGGACATACCGGTCCCGTGACCGGCTCTAAAATCGCATTGCAACACGATCGGCCTTCGCGCCTGGCGGTCTGATTTTCGATCGCGCCATTCCTGATGCGAAGCTGCGTTGTGAGCTTGAGTTTTTTATAGCGAGATATCCGAGCTCGACTACCGGAGGAAGCGTTCCCGTGTTCCCGGCATTGGCACCAGGAAGAAGCAGGTGGATGGCCGCTCGACGAGCGGAAGGGAAGCCTTCAACACATGCGATGAGCCCACGGCGCTTGCGACCGCATCCGATACCCAACAAAACGGAGACGATGTTGACTTTGAAGGACGTAGCCGCTCCGCCCCCTGAGCGCACCTCTCCAATCGGGCTCGAAAACCACATCAGCGGTATCAGGTTGATCACCGGCGACGGACCGGCATGGAAAGACGTTTTCGTGCAGGTCTTCTCGCGCAATCGCACGCAACACTCTTTCCTCGTTCCTGCCGTCGCCGAGCCACTGATCGTTTGGGTCGTGTCGGGCAGCGCCACCGTCGCAGAACGGGATCTTGGCGGTGAATGGGCCACGAGTCGCGTGAGCGTGGGCGATTTCTTCCTGACGAGGTCACCCACTCCCTATGAACTGCAATGGCAGGCCGATGGCGATCAACCCTTTCAGGTGATGCACCTCTATCTCTCGGTCCCACTCTTCGAGAGGGTCGTGCGAGGGATTCTCGGAAAAGCCTGCAGTGACGTCACCGTGAAGGACGTCTCCGGGGGCAGCGACACCACGCTCTCGCATATCCTGAGCCTCCTTCATGGCGAACTGGCGATGGCAGAAAAAGCAAGCTCGCTGTTTGTTGAAGGCCTGGCCCAGGGCCTGGCTGTGCATCTGGTCCGCCATTATGCGGTTGCAGATACCGATAGGCGCGTCAGAAACGCCCTGCCTGGCTCGAAACTGCGACGGGCGACTGCCTTGATGACAGCCCGGCTCGATCAACCATTTGATCTCAACGGCCTGGCACATGAGGTGGGAATGAGCGAGTTCCATTTCAGTCGGCTTTTCAAGAGGGCGACAGGCCTTTCTCCCTCGCTCTACGTCATTCGCCAGCGAGTGGCCAAGGCGCAGCAATTGCTGCAGGAAACCGACTCCAGCATCCTCGAGATCGGCATGGCCGTCGGCTACTCCAGTCCCAGCCATTTCGCGCAGATCTTCCGTCGTGAAACGGGCCTGTCGCCAAGCGACTACCGTCGCGGCTGAGGCGCCAAGCTCGTCAGAAGTCAGAAACGAGCAAGATCCCGACAGCCTCCGCAAGGGGCCGGGAGAGAGAAAGACCAAGGTTTTCTAGATTCCTCCTTGCCGAAAAGCGAACGCCCTTCCGCTCCCCGGATCGGGTTCGAAGTCAACAAGGAGACACGTCATGACCAACCTCAGTGGAAAGGTCGCCCTGATCACCGGCGCATCGAGCGGTATTGGCGCGGCAACGGCCCTCAAGCTCGCAGGTGCGGGTGTCAAGGTCGGCATCGCCGCCAGGCGGACCGATAGCCTCGAAGCGCTGAAAGCCGACATCGCCAAGGAGGGCGGCGAAGCTCTCGTCATCCCGATGGACGTGGTCGATCCGGCCTCCGTCGAGGCCGGCGTCAAGATGCTGGTCGAAGCCTACGGTTCGATCGACATTCTCTTCAACAATGCAGGACTGATGCCGCTCTCCGATATCGACCAGTTCAAGACCGCCGAATGGCACCGCATGGTCGAGGTCAATGTCGGGGGCCTGCTCAATACGACGGCGGCGGTGCTGCCGCAGATGATCGAGCAGCATTCTGGGCACATCTTCAATACGTCCTCGATCGCCGGCCGCAAGGTCTTCAAGGGGCTCTCCGTCTATTGCGCCACCAAGCACGCGGTGACCGCCTTCTCCGATGGCCTGCGCATGGAGGTCGGGCAAAAGCACAATATTCGCGTCACCTGCATCCAGCCCGGCGCCGTCGCCACCGAGCTCTATGACCAGATCACAGACGCCGGCTACCGCCAGCAGATGGAGGATCTTGCCAAGCAGATGACCTTCCTGCAGGGCGAAGACGTCGCCGAGACCATTCTGTTTGCGGCCCAGGCACCGGCCCATGTCAACGTTGCGGAACTCTTCGTTCTGCCAATCGAGCAGGGCTGGTAGGCGCCTTGCCGACGATCGCCGGTCACCCCGACAGCATTCACGCCAACCGTCACGAGCAAGAAAAGGAAGATGCGCGAGGCTCGGCCTGCGCATCCGGCATCACTCGGCGATCGAGGCCAGGGCAAGGTCAACAACATGCATTTCTGTCGATTGCCTATCATAGTCGTTCACCTCATTTGGAGGCAACGCCGACTGTCTACCGAAATGACCATCGGATGATAGGATGGGGCTGACGACAGACGCTCCGCGCCGATCGACTGGCGCACGGCGACCTGATTTCGTCGCGAGATGCTCAGGCATCGCCGTGCTCCGCCTGCGGCCTCTCCCGGTGCACTGACAGGACGCTAATCGGCGCTGATCTGAACTGATCGCCCGGTCGGAGCCGCGATTTTGCGTCCGGAGCTCGTATCGCCCACAATAGTCGGGCGACAGGCCGCACTATGCTCTTGCACGACGCATCTCGCTGAAGCTGAGCCATAGAGCGGAAACCAGGAAATAGAAAGCGCCGAGGCCCGCATATCCTGCAATGTCGGCAATCGACGGCAGTTCCGGCATTCGCGCCTGAGCGATGAAGAAGGCACCTGCCACGGCAGACTGGCCGCCACTCAGGATCATGGCCCACTGGCCACCACGCGTCTTCCAGCGGCGAAGCGCCGTGCCCAGTTGCAGGAGACCCGAAAAGATAGCCCAGAGACCAAAGACGCCGAGAACCCAATTCATGCTCATCGTGAGCGCAATAATCACGACAGCGATCATCACCGAACTGACGGCCACGTTGATCGCTTGGCTCCGGTTATTTGCCAAGCCGCCGTTTCGTGCTGCGTCGACGAAGTTGGCCGCTGCGTCCCAGGCCGGATATAGGATGAGCAGGGCCGCCGCGACGGGAAAAGAATGACGACCGGCGGTCAATGCCGCTGCAACCCAGATTCCAGAAAACACGGCTCGGGCGAAATAATATCGCTTCAACCAATGGTCTTTGTCGCTCGCCGCTAAGCTCTTTTGATCGGTAGGCATGATAATTTCCTATGAAGTGTTGAAAAAGGTTGGTTTGTTGGTCGATGTCAGCGTGCTGAAATGCCCTGTCGATCGGTTTGATCGGGGAGGCTGGTCCCCGCGCCCTATCGCTGCTCTCATTTCTGATCTCGAGGGCTCATTTGCCGGCAACGCACATGGGTCGCACCGAAGCGAAGAGAACATTCGCCGGACTCGGAGCGCGCATGGATTAGATCCCCGCGTACCACTCGTATCCTCGATCCTCCCAATAGCCGCCGTTTCCGCCCCATAGGCCGGCAAAGCTGTCGACGAGTTCGATGCGCATGATGTATTTCGCCTGCTTGTAACCCAATTGGCGTTCGACCCTCAGGCGCAGCGGGGCGCCATGGCCTATGCTCAGGTCCTGCCCATTCATTTGATAGGCAAGGATGGTCTGCGGGTGAAACGCGTCGATGAGATCGATGCTCTCATAGTACCGGCCACTTCCATCGAGCGTCTTCTCGAGCTCGTCGGCACAATGGAAGACCACGTAGCGCGCCGTGGGCTTCAGGCCGGCCAAGCGCAGGAGGCTCAGGAGCGGAACACCCGTCCACTTGCCGATGGCGCTCCAACCCTCGACGCAGTCATGGCGGGTGATCTGAGTGCGCGCCGGGAGCTTTTTGAGGTCCGCGAGCGATATCTCCTGGGGTCGCTCCACCAAGCCGCCTATCTTCAGTCTCCAGCCCTGGAACTTACCCTCCGCCAGTTCCACATATTCGTCGCTGTCGGGAGCATTGGTGCCATTGACGCGGAAAGAGGGCGAAATATCGCTCTCGGCAAATTCACGCGCCAAGGCATCATGCCCCTGAAGCAGCCGTTGAGCCTTCATCGTCAGCTTCTCCGCTGAACGCAGGACGGCACCAATATCGGCATTTTGCTCCAACGCGTCACAGCCGGGAAGAGCCAGGACACTGGCTCCAAGCATGCTGCCAATCAGGAACCGGCGACGGGTGAGAAGTTGGTTCATGATTTGGGACTCTTTTCGTGAATGGCGTAGCGGCCAGTGATCATCGAGCGAAGATTGTTCCAAGCGCCCGACAGCGCGACCATCACGATGTGGACGATGACGAACAGCACCAGAAGAGATGCCGTGATGAAGTGGATGGTTCGGGCGGATTGGCGCCCGCCAAAGAGGTCGACCAGCGCGGGAAAAGCTGCGTCGATGCCGGGCGACATGGTCAGGCCGGTAAGGACCATCAGGGGCAGCAGAACGACAATCACGGCGAGATAAGTGAGCTTTTGCAGCGCGTTATACCGTCTTGCGTCTTCGCCCTCGGGGAAGCGAAGGCGGGCGTGATCAAGGACTTCGCGCCACAGATGGCGCGGTGAAAGTTCTCGCGTCGTCGGTGCCAGATCTCGCCTGAAGTGGCCGCTCAAGACACTGAAGCCGAGGTAAAAGATGCCGTTGAGGAGAAACAGCCAGGCAAAGAAGAAATGCCAGCGCCTTCCAGCCGCCAGATCCTGAAACGAAGGTATCGTGGCCCATGGCGGGAAAGCCCGCGATATCGGCTCGCCTTCCACGTCCGACACCCCCAGAACCCCGGTCGTCGCAAACTGCATGCCGGCGACACGCAAAAAACCGCGTGTCTGGGCGCCCTCGCCCTCCGAACCGATGGTCAGGACGGCACGATCCCCGTCTCCCCCATAATGGCCCCAGTACAATTCGGGATGAGCGTTGAAGATCTGAAGTCCACTCAAGAGGAGGAAACTCAGGCACAGCGCGTTCAGCCAATGCGTGAGCCGCGTGCTGAGGGAGTGACGGCGGATGAATACCGTTCGCCGATATCGGGCGTTATCATTGCTGGCATTTCCGTTCATGAAGACGCCCTCGGTTCTTGGCATTCATGGGTCTCGGGTCAGGCGGCATTTTCAGGCGCGCCGATCGAACCGGCGGAGTGACCGGATCGATCGGCGGCGAGGCGCTTCACATGGGCGGAACTACGCCATTCTTTCCGACAAGAACCTGATGGGCGATAGTGCCGGTTCCAGCCTTCTCGGCAGGTACGAAGACGACAGCGCCGGGAACAAGATCGTCCGCGGTCGCCGGCGCAAAGGTCACGATCGGCGTGCCGTCCGGAATGGAAATCTTCTTTTCCTTGCCATGATAGGACACCGTGACCGTCCGGCCATCGACACCTTTGACCGCATCCGCCACGGTAGCATTGGTCATGCTGCTGTTGGGCTTGAGGTCCCAGCCGTAGCTGCCCTCTCCTGTGCCTTTGAGTGCTGGCGGGAAGATGAGCACCTCCAGCGCGCCGTCACCACCGCCCTTCTTGGGCAGCGATGCAATACCGACGAAATCGCCAGGCTTGATGTCGGTTACCTTTGCATTCGCCACGCTGGATACTTTCCAGCCATCAGCAAGGGCCACATCGAGTGTCTCTCCTTCGCGGGTCTTTACCTTGAGGATAGACCCACTGTAATTGAGGATGCTGCCCCGGACATGGATCTGCCCTGCCTTCTTATCTTCGGCATGCACGGGCGATGCCAGCACAGCCGCCGAGGAGAGAGCCGACAGGCCAAGGGCGAGCGCCGGGAAAAAGTTCTTGATCATTGAATAACTTCCTACTAGTTGGTAGTTTATTGGATATAATTTCTGCGCGGGGCAGACTATTCCGCCCCGAGCGTTGTCAAGCAGCAGGCGACGACAGCCGCTCCAAGGTGGGCGCCAGAATGGTGGCGAACACGTCCGGGGTTCCGTAAGCGCGCGCTGAAAGCATGGCTCCATGCACGGACGCCATGAACGCCTCAGCCTCGATCCGCGGCTCGCTTGACAGCTTCAAGACACCCTCATTCGAGCCACGCTCCAAGACTGACGTCAGCCAACCCGATAGAAACCGGAAAAAGGCCCTCACTTCCACCGCCACTTCCGGGGGCAGCGCCGGCAACTCGCTGGCGAGCAGAGCGCAAACGCAAAAAGGAATGCTCGCATCCTCAATGCACTTGGCCCAGAAGCCCGCATAGGCTTTGAGGAGTTCGACAGGACTGCGCACATTCCGCTCAAGCCCCGCCAAACCTGACTCGGCTTCTTCGCGATATCGCCGCACGAGCGTACGGACCAAGTCCACCTTGCTTGGAAAATGGTGATGAATACTGGCCTTGCGGATCCCAACGACTTCAGCGATGTCGGCGTAGCTGAAACCGTTATACCCCCCATTCATGATGAGGGAGCGCGCAGAGGCCAGGATATCGTCAGACGTCGTCGAGAGATTGCTCATGGGATTTGTCTACCTTTTAGTAGGGAGGCCGTCAAGCGTAAATCTGTTTTCCGCCTGCTTCATAGCTGAACACGCTCGGCCCCGGCATCGCAAATGACCCGCAAGGCCTTCCACCCTGTTTCAAATCCACCAAATGCCGGGACTAAACACGTAGCCTTGTCGCGACTTCACATCGCGGCTGCGGCAGAGCCGGCACTAGTCCTGGAAGCTGGCGCAGGCTTTACGCAGCCAATCGGCGAAGTCCGCAACCTTCCTTCTGGCGTCCTCCTGGGCCGGATAGAAGGCAAAGTAGCCGTAGCCGCTCGACACGACCCGATCGAAGGGTGTCACCAGATCGCCACGCCTGAGATCCTCCACTGCCATGCCCAGATCTCCCGTGACGACGCCCAAGCCGGCAGCGGCGGCAGTAAGGGCAAAATCATGGGTATCGAAAACCTGGTGGCTGAAGGCCTTGAAATTATATTGCCCCTCCGCCCGCAGCCAGAGAACCCAATCGCTATGGCGCACGTTCGAATGCAACAAGGTGAACTGCGACAGGTTGTGCAGATTGGCTGGCGACCCGAGCGCGGCGGCCACGCTCGGCGCGCACATCGGCGTCAGGCGTTCTTCCAGGAGGGGAATGACATCCATGCCTGGCGACGTGCCATTGCCATAGGTTATCACCATGTCGACATCCCCCAACCCGAAGGTCGGCCTGATAAACCAGGCCGTGTCGATGCTGATACTCAGGTCCGGATGAGCCTGCTTGAGAAGCGGAAGTCTTGGAAGCAGCCACCTCCGCGCGAAGGTCGGCGTCATGCGCACCGTCAATGTCCGTGACTGGGCCCGCAAGGCTTCGAAAGAGTTCTTGAACGACAGGATCAGGCTTTCGACGATAGGCAGCAGCGCCTGTCCCTGCGCCGACACGACGACCTTGCGCGTATGCCGCTCGAACAGGCTGCAGCTGAAATAGTGTTCCAACTGCTGGATCTGCCGGCTGATCGCACTTTGGCTCAAGTTCAGTTGCTCCGCTGCCAGTGTAAAGCTGCCAGTTGCCGCGACCACGGCGAAGGTTTGAAGCGTCTGCAGGGGAGGCAGGCGATTGGCGTCGATCTTATGCTCCAATTTACCCCCGTCGGTTCAAGGTCCCTGTCGGCAATGTCAAACCATAGGCAAAGCCTGCGCTTTCCAAAAGGGCACAGGCTCCTGACTTACAGGTGGGTGGATGGTCGGGCCAGCATTGCACGAACTCGTGCGATCTGGCGGTGGACCTGTCCAGGCGCCGTTCCGCCAGTATGGTTGCGGCTGGCCACGGAGCCTTCCACGGTCAGGACCTGATAGACATCATCGCCGATCACGGACGCAAAGCGACGCATGTCGGCCAGGGCGAGTTGCGACAAGGTTCCAAGCCCCCGCTCCCGGGCCAGGCCGACAATGGCCGCCACCGCATGATGGGCATCGCGAAAGGGCAGGCCGGCGCGCACCAGATAGTCCGCAAGGTCGGTCGCAGTCGAATAGCCCTTGTCCGCGGCGGCGAGCATCTTGTCCTTGTGCACCTTGATGGTACGGATCATCTGTGCGACCACGGACACGGCACCGCGCGTCGTCTCCAGCGTATCGGTAAGCGGTGGCTTGCACTCCTGCTGGTCCTTGTTGAACGCCAGCGGCAGGTTCTTGTTGAGCGTCACCGCAAAGCTCAGATTGCCGATCACACGCGCCGCCTTGCCCCGCACGAGTTCGGCGAGATCGGGGTTGCGTTTCTGGGGCATGATGGACGAGCCGGTGCAGAACTGGTCTCCGACCTCGATGAAATCAAACATCGGGGTGCACCACATGATCACTTCCTCGCAAAAGCGGGAGAGGTGGACCATGATGAGAGCACCGGCATTGGCGATGTCGCAGATGTAGTCGCGATCGGAGACCGCATCTAGCGAGTTGTGGCAGACGTCGGCAAAGCCGAGGGCCTGCGCACTATATTCGGGATCGATGGGGTAGCCGCTGCCGGCAAGGGCTGCGGCCCCCAGGGGCGAGACGTTGAGGCGGCTCCGCGCCTGGCCCATGCGCTCGAGGTCACGCAGGAACATTTCGGTATAGGCCATCAGATGATGGCCGAAGGTGATGGGCTGGGCGACCTGCAAATGGGTGAAGCCCGGCATGATGGTCGCGGCATGCTGTTCGGCAAGATCGACGAAGGACGCGATGAGGACCTTGATCTCGCCGGCGAGCGCATCGAGCTCGTCACGGGCGTAGAGGCGGATATCGGTGGCATTCTGGTCGTTGCGCGAGCGGGCGGTGTGGAGCCTCTTGCCGGCATCGCCGACGAGGTCGGTCAGGCGCTGCTCGACATTCATGTGAACGTCTTCCAGCTCCTTCTTCCATGCGAAGGTGCCCTCGCGCATTTCCCGCGCGATCGCCGCAAGCCCACCCTGGATGGCCTCGTTGTCGGCTGGCGAAATGATCCCGGCACGCGCGAGCATATCGGCATGGACCCGCGATCCGGCCACATCGTGCAGGGCAATGCGCTTGTCCTGATCCAGGCATTCGTGGAAATCCCGGAAGTCGGCGGACACCGGTTCCTTGAACAGGGGAGACCAGGTCTTGTCGGTAGAGGTTGTCATGCCTTAGCTCCTGACATTGGAATTGCGGGGGACGGATGCCGGAGCAAGGCGGACAGGCAATGAACTGCCGGTTGGCGCTCCAGATTCAGCACGAAGTCCCGGATGGCGTCGCTGCGATCGAGCCCTACGACGCCGGATGCCAGGCCGGTGAACTTGGCGATCACGGCTTCATCGGCCATCGGGTTTGCCGGACTGCCCAATGGCTGTTCCACCGTCTCGACGAAGCGGCGACCGTCCCCGGTGGTGACGGCAATCACGGGCTCGGCATCATCGCTCATGTCTGGATCGGCTTCTGTCCGGATGAACGACAACCAGCGCGCGATCTGGGGATGCATGCGAGCAGTCTCCCCGAGTTCCGCCAAGGTCACCTGTCCGTATTGGAGCCTTGCGGCCAGGGCATAGGGCAAGCTCATCTGGGCATCGGCCCGGGTTGATACCGATTTTCCGCCGCACATGCCGATCTGAAAGGCACTCATGCGCACCTCGATTGCCGCGACGTCTTCGGGCACGAGCCCCTCCCGGCCGAGAACGAGCCCGATGGCGTCGATGGCCGAATGCGTTCCGCGGCAGGTGGCATAGGGCTTGATCGAGCAGCGGTTCAAACGCCAGTTCTGGCCGAAATCCGAGACCAGCAGGCCCGTATCGCCGGTGTGGCGTGCGAAGGTCGAAAAGAAACCTCCCCAGCATTGCGCATCGAAGAGTGCCGCCGGACCGGTCAGCGAAGCGCGAGCCAGTTTTGCGGCGATCAGGCCCCCCTCGGCTGCGCGCCCGGCGTGGAGTTTCTTGGCCTGGCTCCCATCCTGGATGAAGGCCCAGGTTCCGCCGGCATAGGAACAGGCCAAGCCTAGTGCGGAAGTCAATTGCGGCGTATCGAGGCCAAGCAGCACGCCGGCTGCCGCCGCAGCGCCGAAGACGCCGCAGGTGCCGGTCGAATGCCAGCCCAGCCCGTTATGGGCTTCATAACCACCGGAGGCTTCCAGCACGCGGCGACCGACCTCATAGCCGATCAGGATGCTCTTCAGGAAACCGGCCCCGTCGACGGAAACCTGGACATCGGTCAAGGCGGCAAGAACCGCCGGCAGGACGACTGCACCGGAATGATCGCAGCCGCCAGCATCGTCGAGCTCGAAGGCGTGGGCCGACACACCATTGACGAAGCTCGCGGTCCGGTTGTCCAGCATGAGGCCAATACCCCAGACGGGCGTGTCGCCGGTGTCCCGCCCCAGGCCGAGGCCGTGGATCACGGACCGTGTTTCCGGCGAAGCCGATCCGGCCAGAGCCGCGCCGAGCGTGTCGAGGATATGAAGTTTCGCCTTGTGGACGGTGGCGGCGGGAAAGTCCGAGAACCGGACCTGCCCGATCTTGCGCGCCAGGTTTTCTGCCAGAAATTCACTCATCGCAGGCCTCTTCCCTGCGGTAGGCCTCGAAGACTTCCAGCGGATGGTCGGCAGGTGCGGGCGATACCCGCTGCGCCGCCCACGCCGCCAGGTCTCCGCCCGTCGTCAACCAGACATCGTCATGGTCGAGTATGTGATGCAGCAGGTCCTGGAGAATGAAGATACGGCCGGGCGTACCCAGCATTTCGGGGCGGACCTGGAGCACGTAGCACAGGCCATAGCGCCGATAGGCGTCGAATTCGGTGATCCAATTGTGCAGGACGCCGTCGTAGGACGCGATACGCCCAAGGCCCTTCGGGAAGGGAGGCGTGAAATTGAACTGAAAATAGGGTCGATCCTCCAGCTCGATATGGACGGGGATCTCGACCAGCGAAGAGCGGTGCAGATAGGGCAGATCATCACCGTTGAGCGAGGCCGACCATTTGAAGCCGGCCTCGACCAAACACTGGTCGAAATGCCGCGGCCATCTTCCTTGCGGCAGACGAAAGCCATCGGCCGGGCGGCCTGCGATGTCTTCGATGATGGCACGCGAGCGCAGCAGGATTTCCTTGTGCTCTTCGGCCGGAAGCACCCCGAAATCCTCAAAGGCCAGGCCGCGGCAGGCGATCTCATGGCTGCTGCTGATCCGCCTCACGAGATCGGCATGTTTTTGAGCGACGAGCCCCGGCACGAACCAGCTGGTCCGCAGCGCCAGCTCATCGAACAATTCCAGGAGGCGATCGACGCCGCGCCTGGCACCATATTCCCACACCGAGAAACTCTTGCTCCGGTTCCTGAGATCGGGTGCCCGAGCGATGGCATCCAGGCCATCGTCGAACAGCACGCTCACCACCACGGCGCAGGATTTGCCCGCCGGCCAGGAAAACCTCTCGGGCGCATCGACGTTTTTAAAAACGGTCATGTCACGCAATCACTTCGTCGGAAAAACCGTGCAGATCGAGCCACCACTGCGCGACGTCGCGGCAGCGGGCGACCCAGACATCGTCATGGGCGCGGATTGCCTCGAACAGGCCGCGCAGAATGGCGAGGCGGCCAGGTTTGGCGGACACTTTGGGATGGAAAATCGTGGTCCAGCATAATCCGTCGCGGTGAAAGCCCTCGAATTCGGCCCGCCAATTGCGTTCCACCGCCCGGAAATCGGGAATGCGATCGAGGCCCACGGGAAAATCCGGATCCTCGAAATAGGCGAGCGCTGTATAGTCGTCGATATCCCAACGGCCGGGTATTTCGACCAGCCCCGGCTTGCCGTCCGAGGAAGGATGGAAATAGGGGCGATCGTCCCCACGCATCGAACTTGAATAGACAATGCCGAAATCGCGCAGCAGCGCCGCTGTCTGCAGGCTCCAGTCCCCCGACGGCGTGCGAAAGCCGACCGGCCCGATCCCGAGCCTCTGTCTGAACACGGCCGCCGAGCGGTGCATGATCTCGAGCTGCTGGTCGGGCGTGCAGTCGATGAAGACTTCGTGGCGATGGCCGTGATAGGCGATTTCGTGCCCTGCCCGCAGGATCGCCTCGCATCGGGCCGGCCAATGCTCGACCACCCAGGTGGGGACGAAGAAGGTGGCGACGAGACTGTATTCTTCAAGCAGCCCCAGCAGGCGCGGCACGGCCCGCCAGGGGCCGTAGGCGCCCTCGGTAAAGTAACGCAGATTGTCGCGCAGGCTGCCGTCGAGCATGGCATCGCCCGTCGGTCCGTCGACATCGAAGGCCAGGGCGACGGCAGATCGTTTTCCGGAGGGCCAGGAAGGGCGCCTGCGGCCGTCATAAGGAGAGTCCAACATTTGAATATGACCGACGAGCGGTGCGAGACGGGCAGCGACCCCAGCCTATTGTCGCCTTGGGGTCGCCCGCCGCCTGCCCGGTCGCTATTTCACACCATTGATGACGGCTTTCTCCACGGCATTGTGGTTCAAGCCCCATTTCTTCAGGAGGTTGGCATAGGTGCCGTCCTTGATCAGACCGTCCAAGGTCTGGGCGACGGCGTCGCGCAGGGCCGTGTTCGACTTCTTGAAGCCCATGCCAAAGACGTCGTTGGTGAGGATCGGCTCACCGACCATGACATAGGTGTCAGGCTCGACGCTCATCTGATAGGCGATGGTCTCGACGCCCTGAACGACGGCATCATAGCGCCCCTGGCGCATGCCGAGGCGAGCCGCATTGGAATCCGCCGTGCCGTCGAACTGGACGGCTGGCTTGCCCTTGCCGACGCAATTGCTCTCGCTCCAAGCCTTCACATTGTCGGGAAACGTGCCGGTGCGGCTTCCAGCGATCTTCTGGCCGCACAGATCCGTACTGGTCTTGTATTTGTCGGCATTGGCCTTGGTGGTGAAGAAGATCGGGCCGCTGGTGATGTAGTCCACGAAATCCATGACTTCCTGGCGCTTGGGGTTGTCGCTCATGCCGGAAATGATCACATCGCCCCGCCCCGTCTGCAGGCCGCTTTGCAGCTCGGCAAAGGCGGAATTGATGAAGATGATCTCCAGGCCCAGCTTCTTTCCGATGGCATTGGCCAGATCGACGTCGAAGCCATCCTGCACGCCGCTCTTCTGGTTCACGAACTCCATGGGCGGATAGATCGGGTTGATCAGGACACGCAGCTCTCCCTCGGTCTTCAGATTGAGCTTGTTGTCCGCGAAAGCGCTGGTTGCGGCGAGTATCGCCACGGTAGCCGCCAAGAGCGACAAACCCTTCATGGTGTTCTCCTCTTTCATGTTTGTTGTCATAGGACCGCGGAAACGAAGCTCTTCACGCGAGGGTTCTGCGGGTTTTCCAGGATCTCGGCAGGCGTGCCGCAGGCCACGATGGTGCCTCGATCCATGAACAGCACGCGGTCGGCGACCTCACGGCAGAAGCCGATTTCATGGGTGACCACGATCATGGTGGTGCCCGACTTGGCCAGTTCCTTCATGACGCCGAGCACCTCGCCCACCAGCTCGGGATCGAGCGCCGAAGTCGGCTCGTCGAACAGCATCGCCTCCGGCTTCATGGCGAGGGCCCGCGCGATCGCCACGCGCTGCTGCTGGCCGCCCGAGAGTTCCGAGGGATAGGAGCCGGCCTTGTCGGCCAGGCCGACGCGCCGCAACAGGGAACGCGCCTCCTCCCGGCAGGCTTCGCCATTGCGCCTTTGCACCTTGATCGGGCCTTCGGTAATGTTTTCGAGGACCGTCTTGTTGGGAAACAAATGGAAGCGCTGGAACACCATGCCGACGGCTTGGCGCTGGCGCGCGACGGCCCGGTCACCGAGGGGATAGAGCTTGTCATCCTTGCGGCGATAGCCGGCAATCTCACCATTGACGATGATGATGCCTTCATCGACGCTTTCGAGCTGGTTGATGCAGCGCAGGAACGTGCTCTTGCCGGAACCGGACGGGCCGATCACGCAGACGACCTCGCCCTTTGCGATCTCGAAGTCGATATCTTTGAGGACCTGGAATTGTCCGAAGGACTTCTGCACGCCCTTGATGGAGATCACCGGGGTCATTTCGCCACCTCTTCCGCCGGCAGGTTCGGCATCGGCCCCTTGGCTTGGTCGCGACGCCCCCAGCCACGCGAGAAATAGCGCTCGATATAAATCTGGATACCGCTGAGTACGGTGACGACGACCATGTACCAGATGGTTGCGACGATCAGCAGTTCGATCACGCGCGAATTCGCGTAGTAGACGTCTTCCACGCTGCGCAGCACTTCCGAATACTGGATGACGCTGGCGAGCGACGTCAGCTTCACCATGCCGATGGTCTCGTTGCCGATAGGCGGCACGATCACGCGCATGGCCTGCGGCAAGACGATGCCGACCATGGCGCGGAACTTGGTCATTCCGATCGAGAGAGCGGCTTCGGTTTGGCCGCGATCAACGGAGAGCAGGCCGGCGCGCACCACTTCGGCCGTATAGGCGCCTTGCTGAATGCCGAGCCCGAGCAAAGCCGCCATGAACGGCGTCATCACATCGACCGTATTGACCGAATAGAGGCCGAAGAAACTGATGGTGGGGAAGATCAGCGCGAGATTGAACCACAAAAGCAACTGAAGAAGCGTCGGCGTTCCGCGGAAAAGCCAGACATAGCCACTGGAGATCGCCTGCAGCACCTTGTTGTCGGACATCCGCATGATCGCGGCGGCGATGCCGAGCGTAACGCCAAGCGCCATGGCACAGAATGTCATGACGATTGTGCCCACCACACCGAGCATGACGGGTCGGGAGAACAGATATTCCGCAACATAAGACCAAGCAATATCGCCGGTTCTAAATGCATTCCCAATAAAAACGAGCGTCAGGATACAAAGGAATGCCAGCAAAGTCGTGCCGTACTTCCTTGGCTTGACGATCGTCAACCCACCATTACCCTGCAAGGGCACACCATTCATGCACTATCCCCGTTCCGGTGTTCGCCAGCTTATTGTGGATGCTGACTTTATTTTAGTTCCAGAATGAGACTACGCTGAGCGGATGGGCCAATACAAACGAGTTATGGGCATGGAATTAATGCGTGAATCGCATAAATCCCATGCTGCCCAGGGCGGATGTATCCGGGCTCCTGTTTAAACGTCGCGATCGTATTATCAGAGGAACGCGTCGAAGCCTCGATACCGGCAGGCCGGCAGCAGGGAACATGCCCTCGATACGCCTTCAGGCGAAGGACAGGGCGCAGGTGGCGCGGAGCCGATCCGTGCGACGGCAAATTGATCGCACGAGCAGCGTGACGGCAATGTTCGGATCGTCATTTACTGCTCGAGTGGGACAGCCGCAATATCAACGTCCTGAGCCTAAGGGTATCGCTGCCCCGGATGGCGCAGGGCCAATGGTACCCCCGCTAAGATCAACAAGAGGGTGGCCAATGGAAGCACGGCTGCAAAACCAATCAAATGAAACCCGTAAGCGCCCGCCAATCCGCCTGTCAGAAAGGCACCAAGCAAAGAACACAGCAAGGAGAGCTTCGTTCGATCAGCAACAACCCTGGCACCGGGAGTATTTGCCGTCCTGTTCCAATAGAAAAGCTTGCCCAGTTCAATTCCAAGATCCGTCACCATGCCGGTCAGATGGGTGGTCCGGATTCGAGCCCGGGAAATCTTGGTGATGATTGCGTTTTGCAGGCCCATGATAAAGCACAGCAATGGAATGGCCACCGGTACGAAGAAGACCCGGTGATTGTAGAGGCCGCCGATCAGACCAAAGAGGAGCAATAGAATCGCCTCTACGACCAGCGGAAAGGCATATTGACCATAGGCGCGATGCCGCCGCCCCCAATGGATCAGGAAAGCCGAACAGGCGGCGCCCAGAAGGAATGCCGTCAACGCACCCAAGCCCCCCAGCACCAGATGTGTGGCCCCAAGCGCGAGGTTGTCGGCCAGAGACGAGATCACGCCGGACATATGGGAGGTATACTGTCCGACAGCGAGGAACCCTCCTGCATTCACGCCACCGGCGATGAAGCATAGGGCGACGCCGAGTCGGGTATCCGCGCTTTCGTTGCGCTCGACACCGACCGCACCTTGCAGACCATCGACAAACTGGACTGCGAAAGTACGCCTTTTCGAATGATCAGAAAATTCGCTCATTACGTGCCAGACACCAAATCTAAAGTTTACTCGAATTCATATTTTTACTTTTAATGAAAAATCCAAACTAAAATACCAATGGTATATTTATATATATTTGAAAAATATACATAACTTATTTCACCAATTGCGCTCAAAATATTTTCCAATAACGCATCTTCAAAAAACTCCCGCCAACGCGTCGCAAGTGCATTGCCAATCTGGGTATCGTCTCCCGCCACACCTCATTGGCATCATTGATGCATAAAACATCAATAATAAGTGTTGAGATTGTTATATAGTGGTATTAAGCTCTAAATTGCATATAAATTATGGCACTCAGTGAGCGTGGGACAATGATCACTGCAGCGCAATTGCGGGCAGCCCGTGCCCTTCTCGGTATCGACCAGAAAAAGCTGGCCGCACTGTCGGATCTTTCCGTGCCGACGATCCAGCGCATGGAGGCACGAACGGGCCTTATCCGGGGCAATGTCGACTCTCTGATGAAGCTTGTGGAGGCCCTCGCCGCGGCCGGTGTCGAACTGATCGGCGAGGGCAGCATCAGTTCGTCAGGCGGGCGTGGGGTTCGCCTCAGGCAATCCGCCCCAAAGGCCCCACGCAGCGTCGCCATGGACGGAATGGAGGAATGAGGCCATGACGCTTGCCGTCGCTTTGGGGTGTATCGCGGTCCTGCTGGCCATTGCACTCGCGGCGCTCTTGGCAAGACGCCTCTCGTCTGCAACCACGTTCATCTATTCGGCCAGTCTGTGTGTTTCATTCGTGCTTCTTGCGACGGCGCTCGCCCAACTGCTCGGCCGGCTTCCCGAAGCGGATCTGAAATTGCCCCTCGGCCTGCCTTGGATTGGTGCCAATTTCCATATCGATGCGTTGAGCGCCTTCTTCCTGGCCATCGTCAACCTCGGTGCTTCCGCTGCAAGCCTCTACGCGCTCGGCTACGGAAAGCATGAGCACGAGCCTTTGCGCGTATTGCCATTTTATCCCGCCTTCCTTGCGGGAATGAACGCTGTCGTCCTCGCCGCGGATGCCTTCGCCTTCCTGTTTTCCTGGGAGTTGATGTCGCTGGCGTCCTGGGCGCTGGTGCTCGCGCATCATCGCGAGGAGGACAACCTCAAGGCCGGCTATGTCTATATCGTGATGGCGAGTTTCGGTTCGCTGGCACTGCTGCTGGCCTTCGGCCTTCTGGCCGGTAGCCAGGGCGCTTACGCCTTCGATCAAATTCGCCATCAAGCCCCGACGGAAACGGCAATCGCCGCAGTGCTCGCCCTGGTGACGCTCGGTGCCGGCTCGAAGGCTGGCCTGGTGCCTCTCCATGTCTGGCTGCCCCTGGCTCACCCGGCAGCACCGAGCCATGTCTCGGCCCTCATGAGCGGCGTGATGACCAAGGTTGCGATCTATGCCTTCATCCGCATCGTCTTCGACCTGCTCGGCTCGCCGGAATGGTGGTGGAGCGTCCCGATCCTGGTCGCGGCCGGTGCCTCGGCGGTTCTCGGCATTCTCCAGGCTCTGATGCAGACCGATCTCAAGCGGCTGCTCGCCTACAGCACGATCGAGAATGTCGGGCTCATATTCGCCGGCCTCGGCCTGGCACTGGCTTTTCAGGCCAATGGTTTTGGCGCAGCGGCCGCGCTGGCCATGACGGCTGCCTTGTTCCACATCCTCAATCATACCCTGTTCAAGAGCGTGCTGTTCTTCGGAGCCGGCGCCATCCTGACGGCGACCGGGCAACGTGACCTCAACGCGCTGGGCGGGCTCATTCACCGCATGCCCGTGACGAGCGTCGTCGTACTGGTCGCCTGTGTCGCCATCTCGGCTCTGCCTCCGTTGAACGGCTTCGCATCCGAATGGCTGACGTTTCAGGCCATCCTGCTCAGCCCGCAGATTCCCCAATGGGGCCTCAAGCTGCTGGTGCCGGCCATCGGCGCCCTGCTCGCCTTGTCCGCAGCCCTGGCGGCGGCCTGCTTCGTTCGCGCCTTTGGCACGATTTTCCTGGGGCGCCCCCGCACGCTCGCAGCCCAGGAAGCACGCGAGGTTGATCGCTGGTCACAAAGCGCGATGATCGCACTTGCCAGCTTGTGCCTGCTGGCGGGAATTCTTCCAGGCTTCATCATCGATGGCATCGCACCGGCGGTGTCCTACGCGGTTCAGGCGCGCATGCCGGCACAGGCCGGTGTGGATTGGCTCACCATCATACCGGTGGCGGCGAGCCGCAGTTCCTACAATGGCCTGCTCGTCTTCGTCTTCATCACCTTTTCGGCGTCATTGTCCGCCTACGCCATCCACCGCCTGGCGTCGCGGGCCGTAAGGCGAAGTCCCGCCTGGGATTGCGGCTTTCCGGACGCCAATCCGATCACGCAATACAGCGCCACCAGCTTTTCCCAGCCGATCCGGCGCGTCTACGGCGCCACCCTGTTCCGCGCGCGCGAAAGCGTTGACATGCCCAGGCCTGGCGACCAGCGGCCCGCTCGTCTTCTGGTGAGTTTGCGGGACCTCGTCTGGGATGGGATCTACGGACCGTTGGTCAAGGCCGTCCTGCTTGCCGCCGACCGGCTCGACCGCCTGCAATATCTCACCATCCGGCAATATCTGAGCCTGGTCTTCCTCCTGCTTGTCTTCCTCCTCGTGGTGCTGGCGTCATGGCCGTGATCGAAAGCCTGGCCATCCAGGCCCTGCAGATGTTTCTCGTGCTCTGCCTGGCACCGCTCGTCACCGGCTTGGTGCGGCGGATCAAGGCTCATCTGTTGCGCCGGCGCGGGCCCTCCCCATTCCAGCCATACCGCGACCTTCTGCGCCTCCTACGCAAGGAGGTGGTGTTGGCCGACAATGCTTCCTGGCTCTTTCGCGTCACGCCCTATGCGATCTTCGCCGCGACATGGGTGGCCGCCGCTCTCGTGCCGACCTTTGCCACCGGACTGCAGTTCAGCTGGTCGGCCGACCTCATCGTCGTGATCGCTCTCCTGGGCAGTGCCCGCTTCTTCCTGGCCCTGGCCGGCATGGATATCGGCACGAGTTTTGGCGGCATCGGCGCCAGCCGGGAAATGATGATCGCCACGCTGGCTGAGCCGGCGATGATCATGATCGTCTTCTCCGTCGCTCTCCTCGCCGGTTCGACCCAGCTTTCCTATCTCGCCGGCTTCATGGTCTCGGTCGGGTTGAGGGTATCGCTCGCGCTCGCCCTGATCGCATTGGTGATGGTGGCCATTGCCGAGAACGGGCGGATCCCCATCGACAATCCGGCCACGCATCTCGAACTCACAATGGTGCATGAGGCGATGGTGCTGGAATATTCCGGACGCCACCTCGCGCTGATCGAGCTGTCGGCCTCCCTCAAGCTCGTGCTCTATATCTCGCTGATCGGTTGCGTCTTCGCTCCCTGGTGGCTTGCCCCTGCCGGTGCGCCCGCCGGCGCCTATTTGATCGGCGCCATCGTCTACTTCGTCAAGCTCCTGCTTGCCGCTGCCCTCCTCGCCGTTTTCGAGACGATGGTGGCCAAGATGCGCGTCTTCCGTGTCCCCGATTTTCTTGGCGCAGCCTTGATGCTCAGCCTGCTGGGGGCGCTGCTTCTCTTCGTGTCGAGGAGTTTGTGACATGAACGGGCTCACCTTCGACATAGCCCATGTCCTGGCCGGCGGCCTGGTGCTGGTGAGCTTCATGATGCTCTACCAGAACCGCCTCTACGCGCTGCTCAATATTTTTGCGCTGCAGGCCGTGGTGCTGTCGCTGTCAGTGGCCTGGCAAGCCTGGGTTCAAGGCGCGACACACCTTTACGTCACCGCGGTGATCGCCCTCATCTTCAAGGCGATCATCATTCCCGTCGCCTTGCATCGCATCATCGCCCGCCTCGGGATTCACCGGGAAGTGGAGACGGTCGTGGGCGTGGGATTGACCATGCTCGCGGGCATCGGCCTAGTGGCCCTATCCATGGTGATCATGCTGCGCGTCACGGCCGGCGCCGATCCCCTGGCACGTGAGGACCTTTCCTTCGCTCTCTCGGTCGTCCTGCTCGGTTTTCTCATGATGGTGACACGCCGCAACGCCGTCAGCCAGGTGGTGGGCTTCATGTCGATCGAGAACGGCCTGATCCTCGCCGGCACCGGGGCAAAGGGCATGCCCCTGGTGGTCGAGATCAGTGTCGCCTTTTCGGTGCTGATTGCCCTTTTCGTCATCGGCATCTTCCTGTTTCGCATCAGCGAGCGCTTCGACACCGTGGATTCCAAGGCTCTCGACCGTTTTCAGGGAGAACGTCAATGAGCGGCCTTGCCCTGGACGGTTCGACATTGATTCTGATCATTCCGATATTGGCCGCCATCCTCATGGCGGTCCTGCCGGATTTCCGGCTGTCGGCGAGGCTGAACGCGCTTTCCGCCTTCCTGACCCTGGCGGCCGCATTCTCTCTCTTGTTCTACAGACCGGACCCAGGTTCCTTCATCGTGGTCGACGATCTCAATATCGTCTTCCTTCTCCTCAACACCTTCGTGGCTTTCACCACCAGCGTGTTCAGCGCCAGCTATATCGGCCATGAGCTGGAAATCGGCAGGCTGACGCCCTCGCATCTGCGCTTCTATCACGCGATGTACCAGGTCCTGCTCTTTGCGATGAACCTTGCTCTGCTGGCCAACAATATCGGCCTGATCTGGGTCGCCATCGAGGTTGCCACGCTGACCACCGTCCTGATGGTGGGGATCTACCAGACCCAGGAGGCCATCGAGGCGGCCTGGAAATACTTCATTCTCGGCAGTGTCGGTATTGCACTGGCCCTTTTTGGCACCATCCTGGTCTATATGGCAGCCCGCCCCATCGTGGGCGAAGGCGTGGACGGCATGGTCTGGACCGTTCTGCTGCGGCACGCCGCCGACTTCGATCCCTCGCTGCTCAATCTCGCCTTCATCTTCCTGCTGCTGGGTTACGGCACCAAAGCGGGCCTGGTGCCCCTGCACGCGTGGTTGCCCGACGCGCACGCCGAAGGGCCGACACCGATCTCGGCCGTGCTCTCCGGCCTGCTGCTCAATGTCGCCCTCTATGCGGTGCTGCGTTTCAAGCTCCTGCTCGCCGCCAACCCCGCGGCCATCGCGCCCGGTCCGATGCTGGTGACGATGGGGCTCGTCTCGCTCATCTTCGCCGGCTTCATGCTCTATCGGCGCCGCGACATGAAGCGCATGTTCGCCTTCTCCTCCATCGAGCACATGGGCATCATCGCCTTTGCTTTTGGCATGGGAGGCCCGCTCGCCAATTTTGCCGGCCTCCTGCACATGACCATGCACAGCCTGACGAAATCGGCGATCTTCTTTGCCGTCGGTCATGTCGCCCAAGCCAAAAGCACCCAGAAGATGGCCGAGATCGGCGGCCTGACCCAGAGCCACCCACCGCTCGGCTGGGGGCTGGTCTTGGGTGTGCTCGCCATCGCCGGCCTGCCGCCGTTCGGGGTATTCATGAGCGAATTCCTGATCGTGAGCGCCACGTTTGGGCGGCAACCCCTGCTGGCCTTGGCGCTGGTGATGGGATTGCTGGTCGCCTTCGGAGCTCTGATCCTGCGCATGCAAGGGCTGGCCTTCGGCGCCCCGAAAGGAACGATGGCGGCGGTCAAGGCATCCTATGTTCCCCTGGCCCTCCATCTGGCCCTGGTCTTGATCGCAGGCTTCTATCTGCCTGCACCGCTGGTTGCCTGGTTCCAGCACGTCGCGAACATGCTTGGTTAGGATGCACGCCATGGCAACGCTCCAAGAGCTGCTGACCGCCAATCCTGCGCCTGGGGCGCATCTTTCCTGGCCCCACATCACGGCCGACGATGCCCTGTGGCACGACCTGGCCGAACAACTGCAACAGGGTGCCGTCACGCTGCTGGGTCTATGGGGGGAAAATCGGCAGAGTGGTGGCGTCGTTCGCGTCGCGGTGGTCGATGAAGCGCAGCGGACGGGGGCGGTGGTCACCCATGATTGCCCGGGTGGTCAATATCCTGCCTTGAGCAAGTCTCACCCGCCGGCGATGCGCCTGGAACGCACCGTGCGCGATCTCTTCGGGTTGCTGCCGATCGGCCTGCCTGACACGAGGCCATGGCTCGATCACGGAATGTGGCCGGTGCGGCATCCGCTCGGCGGCCAGACCCCTTCCCCCGCATTGGCCGTGCCCTATCCCTTCCTCGGCGCGCAAGGCGAAGGCCTGCACCAGATCCCTGTGGGTCCTGTCCATGCCGGCGTGATCGAGCCGGGACATTTCCGATTCACGGCCGGCGGCGAGACCGTCGTTCGGCTCGAGGAACGGCTTGGTTACACCCACAAGGGCGTGGAAGGGCTGATGATCGGTGCCGATCTCAACCGGGCAGCCCAACTGGCCGGGCGCGTGTCCGGCGACAGCACCGTCGCCTATGCCTTGGCCTTTGCGAATGCTGTTGAAGCCATCCACGACGACACAGTGCCGGCACGTGCTGTATGGCTGCGTGGCCTCATGGCCGAACTCGAGCGGCTCGCCAATCATTTCGGCGACATCGGGGCCATCTGCAACGATGCCGCCTTCGCCTTGATGCACGCGCATTGCAGTGTACTGCGCGAACGCGTCCTGCGCACCGCGATGAGCTGCTTCGGGCACCGGCTAATGATGGATCGCATCATTCCCGGCGGCGTCAGCAACGATTTGGTCGCGGACGGGGAGGTCGCGCTAAAGGACCTCCTGGCAGAAATTCGCCGCGTCTTTCCGGCGCTCGTGGAGCTCTACGACAATACGGCCTCGCTGCAGGACCGGACGGTAGGAACCGGAATCGTCGATCCCGCATTGGCACGCCAATACGGATGCGGCGGTTTCATCGGCCGGGCGTCGGGTCGGCGTTTCGACACGCGTCGCGTCCTGCCCTATCCCCCCTATGACGATCTACGGTTCGAAATACCCGTCCTTTCCGATGGCGACGTCAATGCCCGGGTCTGGATCCGGATCAGGGAGGTCGAGCAGAGCCTGTCGCTGATCGACCAGATCCTCGAGCGCCTCCCCCCAGGCCCCGTCCACGCCGATCTATCCCAGGCAAGAGCCGGCGAGGCGATGGCCCTGGTGGAGGGTTTTCGCGGCGATATCCTCGTCTGGGTCAGCCTCGATGAGCACGGACGAATCCGCCGCTGCCATCTGCGCGATCCGTCCTGGTTCCAATGGCCTCTGCTCGAAGCGGCGATCGACGGCAACATCGTGGCCGATTTTCCGCTCTGCAACAAATCCTTCAACTGTTCCTATTCCGGACATGATCTGTGAGGTTCCGGTCATGAGACGTTTGCTGTTCGATACATTGCGCAAAGCCCCGCTCACCGAACCGGCCCCCTCCCCCCACGACCCGGAAATCGCCGGCCTCATTGCTCAACTGGGCCGGTCTGCCCAGGCGCGCCTGGGCCGGAGCCTCGCCATCCGCGAGGTCGACGCCGGCTCCTGCAATGGCTGCGAGCTTGAGATCAACGCTCTTGGCAACGCCTTCTACGATTTCGAGCGCTTCGGCCTGCATCTCGTGGCCTCGCCACGGCACGCCGACGTGCTGTTGGTTACAGGACCTGTGACGCTGAACATGCGCGAGGCGTTGCAAAGGACCTATGAGGCCATGCCCTCGCCCAAATGGGTCGTTGCTGCCGGAGGATGTGCGCTGGATGGCGGCCTGTTCGCGGGTAGCTATGCCTGCGCGAAGGGGGTATCCGACGTCATACCCGTCGATCTCCATATCCCCGGCTGTCCGCCCACACCCACCGCGCTTCTCAAAGGCCTTCTGGCGCTTTTGAGCCGAACGCAGATGTAATCGTCACAGCCACGAGAGGGCGGTTGCGCGCACTTCAGCGGCGCAGTGAATGATTGAGCGCGGCCTGGATGATTTACTCCTCTTGCGGCCTGCACCTGCTTATTGCTATATATAGCATTATCATTGATGTTTTAAACATCAAACTGGCGTCCGTTCTGCGCTGGTTTTGTATGGTGGAGGCAACAAGTCTGCCGATCGCCAGCACGCTCAATCGGGGTTCAATGCGTCAGATCGATCTCATCGACTCAAAATCGGGCGTGGTCGCGATTTACGAAGATCGTCGAGGCGGCCGTATCTATCTGGAAGGTAGCGCCATTCAGACCTACGCCGACCCGGATGGAACCAGCCTGTTGTCCTATGTTCGCCTGATGGCGGATGTCCTCTCTCCCTGCAAAGAGGTCCTGGTGCAGGGCTGTGCCGGCGGCTCACTGGCGACGATGCTCCACCGATCCGGCAAGCGCGTGACCGTTGTCGACAACAATCCGGAGAGTTTTCGCATCGCACGCCACTATTTTGGCATGGCGCCAGCCATACGATGTGTGGCAGCGGATTTTCGAGATTACCTGGAAACGGAGAGCGCCCAATTTGACGGCATCGCGGTCGACATCGGTGGGCCGACCGTCGCCTTCCAGGATCTGTTCGATGCGCCGACCTGCGAGGCAATCTGCAAGAGGCTAAGCCCAGCCGGCCGCCTGGCCATGAACCTGATCATTCCCGAGGCCGCCGATACGCTCGCCGATCATATCGCCTCAGGGCTCATGGCCGAAGGTGCCGGCCTGTGGATCTACGACCAGATCGGAGAGCGGGACTTCAACGCCGTGCTTGTTCGCCTCCCGCCCACTGAGCATCACAACCTGCGAGATGAGGTATACGGGACTGCCTTGGACAATGTTCCTTGGACGAAAAGGCCTCCGCGCAGCCCCTTGGCCCCCTATCATCACAGACAAAAAACACCCGTGAGCGGGTTGGAGCGGCAACTGGCCGAATTGTTCATGCAGCGCATGTTCGACATCGGACCAGCCTCGGACGAACGGCCTCTCGCTGCACGATAGTCTGCTCGACCAACATTAGATGGAGTGGCCATGGCCAACGACAATGAAGATTATATCTATGATGAGGCGAGCGGCGAATGGCTGCCCGCTTCGCAAGTAAAGGCCGCCGCTGAGGCCAGCCAAAAAACGGTTCGTGACTCGGCTGGCAATGTCCTTGCCGATGGCGACGCGGTCACCCTCATCAAGGATCTCAAGGTCAAGGGAACCAGTCTCACCTTGAAGCAGGGGACGGTGGTCCGGTCGATCCGCCTCACTGACAACGATGAGGAGATCGACTGCCGCTATGAAGGAATCAAGGGCCTGGTTCTGCGCACGGAGTTCGTGCGCAAGCGTTGATGGGTCGCGGCGCCATCTTTGAGGGCAGCCGCATCTCCATTTCCGCACTTAGCCTGGAAGGCGGCCATTGTCGCAATGCTGATCTTGCCCAGGCATGCTGTGGCATTGATCCAAATCAATGCCACGCCAATGAGTTCATGCCCGATCTCTATGCAGGAACTCAATGATGGCGCTGCCACATGGGAAAAACCGATAATCTGGTTCGAAAATGCAACGACATGATCGCGGAAGGTCTGGATTTCCCGACGATATGGGAAGCATATCTGAGGCGCCACGCTGCCGTGATCGGCCCGCCGATCCAAGGCTATCGGGACAATGAGCCCATTCTGACCATCCCCCTGTTTTATCGACAGACATTGGTCTTTCTTTCAACGAACGGTCGGTTCGTGATCGAATGAAGGGTCGCAGAGTCACCTTCGAACGCTTGTCTGGTCGATGCACGGCAGGGCGGTCGCCGAGAAGCTGGTGATGCTGGATGGACGCGGTTGAGTATCCCGAGCAGCATTCGGCACATTATCCGCATATGGAGGGAGGCACCGTGCAGTTGCTAGCCCGTTTCGAGGGCATCCATGGCAGGATCTTCGTCATCGAGGAGAAAGCCACGGGTGCCCGTCGGTACTATGAGGGAGGCTCCTTCCAGAGCCATGCCTGGCGGTCCGGAGAGAGCTGCTTCACCTATGTTCACCTGATGAAGGCTCTCCTGCAGCCGGCCAGAGACGTTCTGGTGCTTGGTTGTGCCGGCGGCACGCTGGCCACGATGCTGCATCGGCAGGGTAAGTCCGTTACAGTCATCGACAGAAACCCGCTGAGCTTCACGCTTGCGCGCGAATATTTCTGGATGCCGTCGGACGTTCGATGCATCGCCGCCGATTTCAAGGATTTCATCACCTACAATCGGGATTGCTTCGATGCGATTGCCGTCGACGTCGGTGGCCCCGGATTCGACTACGCCACCGAGTTCGACGAAATGACCTGCCGCACTCTCCTCGGCCGTTTGGGCCACAGTGGCCGGATCGCCATGAATGTTCTGATCGAGTACGGGATGGATCTGCTTCCGGACATCGCCGGCAAGCGACTTGCCGGCCCTGGCTTGCAGACCTGGATCATTGACGAGGTCGTTAGGGAACCGGACCGCAATGCGGTGATCGCCTGTGTTCCAGAAGGCCATCTAGACATTCAATGGCAGATTTTGCCGGACACGGTTGCCACCGACGCAGCGCGATGGCTTGTCAGGCGTTCGCACCTGGAAAGCGCTGACAAATATGCACGCTGAAGGGCCTGGCGGGCTATTGGCGAAATCTCCAATCGGGTTCTCCATCCGGGAAGGACAAGAGGGCTGGCGATTGAATTTTCCTCCTAAGGAGAGGCGGCAAGTCAACCGCCATCATGCAATCGGCCAGCCAACTGCGGCAGCGAAGATTGTAGAACCGAGCCGAGCGTCAGCACCACCCGGATTTCATTCGATCAATTACGCCAGCCGGCAATCGCGAGGGCAATACCCAAGATCGAGGTGCCTGCAATGATCATCGTGAGCATGAGAACTTCACCGCCTGACATGGATCTTCCCTACTGAATGGAGCGGATGGAACAGGCGCCATTCCTGCCGACTATGTGCAGCAATCGCGCCTGAAACAGGAAGACACAGGGCGTCGCCATTCGCGTTGATCCAGATCAATGCTCATCAACGATTGTTCCACCATGCGTTACATCTGAGTTGTTCAGCCTTAGCAAAAGGCCTATAGAGTCCGAACGATGCAACCTCCTGTGTAGCGAAAAAGAGCAATATGGGCAGCATACGGCACCGTAGCCTTAGCAAGACCTACATCAAGGAGTGGCGACTGAAGCGAGGGCTGTCTTTGCGCAGGCTCGAGGATCGTCTTGAAACACTGCCGGACGGCAAACCCATGATCACGCATGTCTCGATCAACCGGATCGAGATGAGCAAGCAACCCTATAGCCAGGAGGTTCTGGAAGCTTTGGCGGCGGCTCTTGAGTGCACACCGGCTGAACTCATCAGTGTCGACCCGAACAGCGAAAATGAGATGCTGGCGCTTTTGCGTCGGCTACCGGCAGACAAATATCGGCAGGCCATCAATTTCATCAAGTTTCTTGGAGAGGCAAACTGACAATGCCCAGGATCACACGCTATCTCGCGCTTCCCTTTATCCGCACTCTTGATGGAGATCTTCTCGCCCAATCTGCCATCGACATGCCCGATGAGCCGAAGGCAAGGGAGATGGCCTCAACGATGGTCGGGACGTCAGCCACGATCGCGAGGGGCGTGGGGCCGGGATTCGATGCGGTCACCTATGTCGGGGCCATGGCCCTGTCCCGCACGGTGAATCGGGACGCCGGTGGTTTTGAAGGCGCGGTGGTCCTGGCGCGTTATGGCCAGACCCCAGCCAATCTGAGCGGCATCCTGTGATATTTCGAAAAGACCCCATCGAGCGTGTCTGCCGGGCTTTGTGCCGTCACCATGGTCACTCTGGCAGCAGTCGGTTCGATGGCAAGCCCGTGTGGGAAGCATATCGCGACGAAGCCATCGCCGTGCTTTGGGCACTGAAGGATGGCGATAAGCTCCCCAATGGTCTTCTTGTGAAGAAGGACGAGCGCCGGGGGCTCTGATCTTTTGACGAGGCGCGGAGTTGCAGAACCGCCGCATGGGTCGCCGCGCAAGTTAGAATCTCTATAAATCATTGCTATTGCAGGGTTTTTCCTCATCCTCTAGGTTGGGATTGCTTCACCTTCAGGAGCATTGTTCTTCTTATCTATGTTGCGGGCTGGCGTGGACAGGCTGTCTCTCGGAAAACTGATCAGTGCCTTTGCGAAGATGCGGCCGCGGCTGCAGGCGGTGGCCAAGGCACGCACCGGTTGCTCGGCGACAGCCGAGGACTTGATGCAGGACACCTGGCTGAAACTGGAAAACGCCGGTCTGGAAGACAATGCGATCCGCAATCCGGCCGGGTTCATCACCCGCGTTGCGCAGCATGCCGTCACCAGCCATCTGCGCAACCAGCGCAGGCGCAATGAAATCGACGATGAACTCACCGACATCTTGTGGGAAAACTGCGACCTGGTTTCGCCGGAACGGGTGCTGATCGGCCGCCAAAATCTGAAGGCAGTCAGGAAGGCCTTGGACGAACTGCCGGAAAAAACCCGCACGATCTTCCTGATGAACCGGATCGACGGCATATCGCATCGCCAGCTGGCAGAACTGCACGGCATCACGAGCGAGGCGGTCTATTATCATATCCGCCGGGCCCTGGAACACCTTGCCGATCTGCGCGGCGAACTCGCCGACTGAGAAATTTTCCGGATCGTGTTTAGGTGGCGGGTGCGTTCACGCGTCAATAGGTTAGAACAGCTCGAATCGAGTCCCTATCCGCACCGGCTTTCGAGCGCATGGACGAGCACAAGCAACGCAAGGACATTGAACGCCGCATCGGCCTGGACGCACGCGATTGGATCGTGCGGTTGACCTCGGGCAATGTCAGCGACGCCGACCTCCAGCGTTTCAAGGCCTGGCGGGACCTGTCTCCCGATCACAAGCTGGCTTTCGAGCGCGAGCGTTCGTTCTGGCAGCAACTACAGGCCATCGATACCGGGTCGGCCGGCATGCCTTTGCCGGCTGCCGCCGAGCCGAGCCGCCATGTCCTGATGGGGCGGCGCAGCTTTGTCATCGGCGGTGCGGCTGTGGCTGCCGCAGCCATCGGCCTCGTGGCCGTACCGAGGCTGCAAGTCTGGTGGAACGCCGACCTCTCGACAGCCGTCGGCGACCAGCGCGAGTTCACCCTGCCGGATGGGTCGGTCGCCACCCTCAACACGGATAGTGCCGTCAGCATCGGCTACCGGCCTGGCCTCAGACTGGTCGAGCTGCTGAAAGGCGAAGCCGAATTCAAGGTCGCTCCGGATCGGAACTCGGTGTTCCGGGTGGCGGCGCTGGGCGGCAACAGCACCGCCAAAGCGGGCCGCTTCTCGGTCGGGATCTTGGAGGATGTGGCAACGGTTACCTCCGCCGAAGGGCGCATCGACGTTGCCGGCCCGGCCAGCCCGACCGCAACCGACGATCCCGGCGTCACGGGCGTCGAGGTGGCTGCGAACCAGCAAACCCTGTATGCGCGGGGAGAAGCGCCGCGACCGGCCCAGTCCGCCGATGTCCAGGCGGCGCTCGCATGGCGGAAAGGCCGCATCATCTTCGAGGGGCGGCCGTTTTCCCGGGCGATGGCCGAACTCGGCCGCTATGTCCCCGAACGGATCGTGATCCGGCCCGGCATCGATCGATCCGTCCCCGTCAGTGCGGTCTTCTCGACGGCGGAAGCATTTGCTGCCGTCCAGGCGCTGGCGAAAACCCAGGGGCTGTCGGTGCGTCGGATTCCCGGTGTCCTGCTCCTGATTTCCTGACGCGGCATCCCTTCAAAAAAATTGAGACGCCGTCTTTAGGCGATCGCCTCGCTCGCGCGTCAATATGGCGAAGGGCCGAGGCAGCACACACCCACTCCCTTCATTTGAGCCCGCGAGGGCTGTTTCCAGGGGACATGTTGAGGGGGCTCGGTGGTGCACGGCAGGATAGCGAAGGGATCGAGGCGAAGCGCGCCTAGCGGTCTGGTGACGAAGCTCCTGGTGAGCGCGGCGTTTTGTGCAGTGCCGGCACTGCTCGTACCGATGTCACCGGCTGCCGCCCAGACCGCAATCACGCATAACTTCAACATTCCCAGCCAGCCGCTGGCCCGGGCCTTGCGTATGCTTGCAGACCAATCCGGCGTTCAGATCGCCTACAAGACCTCCATCGCGGCAAATACGCGCGCACCGAGCGTAACCGGCGGCATGACCACGCAGGCAGCGCTGGCCCGGCTTCTTTCGAACTCGGGGCTTGGCTATTCCTTTACCGGCGGCAATGCCGTGACCCTGCTTGCCATGTCGGCGGAGCCCGCCGGCGGCGAAAGCGCGGATGGGGCGATCCTCCTCGATCCCGTCATCGTCGAAGCCAAGGGCACTGCGGCGATTCAGCAGGACGGGCTCGCAAAGGATGGCTACCGCACGAACACCATCTCCTCGCTGGGGCCCCTGGGACAGACATCCATCCGGGATACGCCCTTTTCGGTCAGCGTCGTGCCGCGCGAGCTCATTCAGAATATCCAGGCCCAGTCTCCCGACGACATCTTCCGGATCAGCCCGACGACCCGTATTCAGACGCCGCAGGCGTCGGGATGGTCGCCGATGGTCAACATGCGCGGCTTCACCACCTATGACACGGCCGAGGACGGCCTGCGGCGTTCCTATAGTCACGCGACCAATCTCGAGGACAAGGAGCGTATCGAAGTCCTCACCGGGCTTTCGGGATTCCTGTATGGGGCCGCTGCCCCGGCCGGCATGATCAACTATGTCTACAAGCGCCCGACGATCGAGCGCCTGAACAGCCTGACCATCGGCACCTATGGCGCCGAGCAGAAATACATCCACGGCGATTTCGGCGGCCGCATCGATCCCGAAGGCCGTGCCGGCTATCGCCTCAACATCGTCAAGCAAGGCGGCGATACCGCGATAGACGACCAGAACATCAATCGGTTCCTCGTCAGCGGGGCCATCGATTGGGACATTACCGACAGGTTGAAGCTGGAACTCAACGCGTCCTACAGCAAGTACAAGACGGACGTTCCCAATTCCTACTGGTTTTTCAATCCCGGCGTTCCCCATGGCTCGGCGCCGGACGCCAGCAGGAACTGGAGCCAGCCCTGGGTTCGCGATGAATTCGAGAAGACGCGCCTTTCCGGCAAGCTGACCTACAAACTCAACGACTTCATCACGCTGCGCGGCGCCTATATGCGTGAATATCTCGATCGGCCGGTCCAGGACCACACGATGAATTCGGTGCGGTCGCCGGGGGAATATTATCAGATCGGGATTCACTCGGGCAAAACCAAGAACATCTTCGACGCGGCGCAGGCCTTTGCGGATGTCACGTTCGATACCGGGCCGATTTCCCACAAGGTCACCGCCGGCTACCATATGTATTCGGATCGGGCCTGGCAGACGCCCTACAGCCCGAACACAGGCTGGATCGGGCCGTTTCCGATGTCCTCGCCCGTCCACCTTCCCAGGCCGACCTTCCCAGTCGATACTTCGTCGCCCTACTACCAGGGCTATGTGCGCAATCATAACTTCGTCATCGGCGACCAGATCGAATTCAACGAGCGCTGGTCGGCTTTGGTGGGCGTCAACTACAGCCGCATCATGAGTCGCTCGCTCGACATAACAGGCACGCGCACCCAGCCCGACTACGACGAGGGGCGGCTCTCGCCCTCGGCCTCGCTCCTTTTCAAGCCCGTGCCGTGGATGACGGTCTATGGCAGCTACATCGAGGGCCTGGAGCAGGGCGGCGTCGCCCCAGACACGAGCAGCAATTACGGGCAGGTCATGGCCCCGATGGTGAGCAAGCAAAAGGAGATCGGCGTCAAGGCGGAAGTGGGCGGCATGCTCCTGACCGGCGCCTTGTTCGATATCGAAAAGGCCTATGAATTCACCAATGCGAGCGGCGTCTACACCCAGGACGGGCGGCAGCGGCATCGCGGCGTGGAGGTCACGGCAACGGGCAAGGTAACCGACGAACTCACGCTTCTGGGCGGCGTCACCGTGCTGGATGCCAAGGTGGAGGGCGGCGAATTTGACGGCAAACAGCCGATGAACGTGGCCAAGGTGCTGGCAAAGCTCTATCTCGAATATGAGATTCCCGCCATTCAGGGCCTCGTGCTGACTGGCGGCGTCTACTACACCGGCAAGCAATGGGCGAACGATGTCAATGACGACCGCCTTGCCGCCTATACTACCCTCGATGTCGGCATGCGCTACACGACCGAGCGGTTCGGCAATCCGCTGACCTTGCGGCTGAATGTCAGCAACGTGACCAACAAGAACTACTGGCAGAACAGCTATTATCTGGGAGCCCCGAGAACGGTCGCGTTTTCTGCCCAGATGAAGTTCTGATGGGGATGCAGCCTATAGGCTTGTCCCGCCGGGCCCTTCTCGGCGGAGCGGCAGCGATGTGCCTTGCCCGTGCCGCGCATTCGTCCGAGGAGCCTGCCAGGCGGCCCCTGGCGATAGACTGGGTGAGCGGGCAGAACCTGCTCGCCCTGGGTATCGCGCCTCTCGCCATGCCTGAAATCGAACGCTACTCCCAATTGGTGGTGGAACCGGCGCCAGCATCGGACATGCGCGAACTAGGCCTGCGGTCGGAGCCCAATCTCGAGCTGATCCATCGCCTGAAGCCCAAACTGGTGGTCATGAATGGCGACCTCGCGCCGATGCGGGAGCGCCTGGCGGCCATCGCGCCGATATGCTCCTTCGATCCCGATCATTTTGGGGAATCCGGCCGCCTGGCGCACGCCCGCCTGGCTCTTTCGGCCCTTGCCGGGCAGCTCGGCGCGTCGGATGCGTTCGAGCGTTTCATGCAATCGCTGGACGCGGAACTGGCGGCGGGAAAACGGCTGATGGCCCGATATGACCGTCGCCCCCTTTACGTGGCGACGGTGATCGATGGCAGGCGCCTGCTGATCTTCGGCAGGAACAGCCTTTTTCAGGACGTGCTCGATCATTTCGGCATCGAGAACGCCTGGGCTGGCTCCGTATCCCGCTATGGCCATACCACGGTCAGCGCCGATCGGCTGGCGGCTCGCCCCGATGCGCGGCTGCTCTGCGTGGGCGACACCAGCCGCGATACGTTGAAGAGCCTGCTGGAATCTCCCGTCATCGCCAGCCTGCCCTTCGTGAAGCAGAACCGTATCGTGCGCATTCCGGACGTCCTCTTCTACGGAGGCCTGCCACCCGTGCGCCGCTTCGCGCGGCTGGTATCCGCCGCTCTTTCGGCAGGTGGACCGAATGGCTAGGCCGCATGCCGTTACGCCAATCCCGGCACTTCTTCTTGCGATCCTGGCCCTGTCCCTCGCCGCCTTCAACGTCAAGGGGCTGCTGTCGGACAACGCCTCGTGGGGCTCGATCGTTTTTCCGGATCCCGATGTCACGGCGCAGATGATGCTGCATCACACCGTGCTTCCCCGCATCGTCGTCGGCCTGATGGTCGGAGCCGGGCTTGGGCTTGCCGGCGCCGTCCTGCAACGCATTCTGCGCAACCCCCTGGCCGAGCCAGCCACGCTCGGCATTTCGGCCGGCGCCTATCTCGTTCTGTCCATCGTCACCCTGTGGTTTCCGGCATGGCTTACATTCGGCCGCGAGTGGATTGCCTTTGCCGGCGCCGCCCTGGCCCTTCTTGCGGTCCTCTCCCTGTCCTGGCGCAAGGGGCTGTCGCCCGTCACCGTGACCCTGGCCGGCATGATCGTCAGCCTCTATTGCGGGGCGGTCAGCGCCGCGCTGACCTTGTTCAATCACGATTTTCTCACCGGCATCTTTCTCTGGGGCGCCGGCTATCTCGACCAGCAGGATTGGAGCGGGGTGCAGTTTCTGTACCCAAGGCTCCTGCTCGTCGCCATCCTCCTCGCCTTTCTCGTGCGCCCGCTGACATTGCTTGGCGTCGATGACGACAGCGCCAGGAGTCTCGGCCTGTCCGTTGCAGCCTATCGCCTGGTCGCGCTGGTCGCCGCGGCAGCCCTGGCGGCGATCGTCACTGCCTCGGTCGGCATCATCAGCTTCGTCGGGCTTGCCGGTCCTGCACTGGCACGCGCCTCCGGTGCCAGGCGGGCGGGCGAGCATCTGGCCTGGTCTGCACTGCTGGGGGCCTTGCTGCTCATGGCCACCGACCAGACCGTGCTCTCCTTGCCCGTGACCTACCGCCTGTTTCCGACGGGAGCGGCGACGGCCCTGCTGGGCGCTCCGCTGCTGTTCATGCTGATCAGGCGCCTGAAACTGCTGGCTCCCCCGCACATGGCGCCAGGCGCGGTTCCGGGCAGGCTGAGACATCCGGCCGTCGCACTCTTCCTATTGGCGACGCTGCTCGTCCCCGCCTTCTGGCTGGCATTGTCTCTGGGGCGGGGACCAGATGGCTGGTCGTTCGCGGCGAGAGAGGAGATCGTACCCTTTCTGGATTGGCGGGGGCCTCGCGCCCTCGCCGCCTTCAGCGGAGGATCCATGCTGGCCCTGGCCGGCGCCATCCTTCAGCGCGTGACGGGCAACCCCATGGCCTCACCCGAGGTGCTCGGTGTTTCTTCCGGCGCAATGCTGGGCGTGATCCTTCTGCTCCTGACGGCAACTGCCCCGACCCGCGCCGAGCAGATAGCCGCCGGTGCTGCCGGTGCCCTGGCCGTCCTCTTCCTGATGCTCGGCCTATCACGCAAACCCGGCTTTTCCGGTGATCGAATGCTGCTGATCGGTATCACGTTGGGAGCCGTTTCCGGCTTCGTCATGGCCGTATTGATGACGTCGCAGGATCCGCGCCTCGATCAATTGCTGGCCTGGCTGTCGGGCTCGACCTATGCGGTGCGGCGGGCAGAGGCCCTGCTGTCGGCGGCCCTGCTGGCCCTTGCTCTCGCCTCCATACCCCTCATCCGGCGCTGGCTCGAACTGCTCCCGCTCGGCCTTGCCACGGCGACGGCCTCGGGCATGCCCATCGCCCATAGCCGCAACATCCTGTTCTCGATCTCGGCCCTGCTCACGGCAGGGGCGACCATCCTGGTCGGCCCCTTGAGCTTTGCCGGGCTGATGGGGCCGCATATCGCCCGCCTTGCCGGCTTTCATCGGGCGGGCATGCAGCTCGCGGCATCGGCCATCATTGGCGGCCTCATCCTTCTGGTCGCCGATTGGCTCGGCCGCAACATCATTTTTCCATTCCAGATCCCTGCCGGCCTGTTCGCCACCATGGTCGGCGGGCCCTTCCTGTTGGTGCTGATCGCGAGGCGAGGATGAGCAAGCAAGGCGACGGCTTCCGCATGATGCGTGTCGTGGGCGTCGAACGTATCGCGCCGCACATGCAGCGCCTGCGCCTGGCCGGTGACGATCTCGCCCATTTCGACACGCTCGGCAATCTGCATGTCCGGCTCCATGTCGAAGCGCGGCACAAGGCGGAAGCCGGGACGCCTGTTGAGGGGGCTGGCGACGGCCCTCGTCGAAAGGGCGCCTCGTCGAACGTGGTGACGCGCTACTACACGATCCGGCGCATCGACGCCGCCACCGGCTGGCTCGACATCGATTTCGTGCTGCATGCCCATGCGGGCCCCGCCTGCAATTTCGCCTTGCAGGCAAAGCCTGGCGACATCTGCGGTATTTCCGGGCCTTGTGGTCTCGGCGTCAAGAAGGCGAGCCGCTACCTCCTGGCGGGCGATGAAACGGCGCTGCCCGCCATCGCGCGGATCGCGGAGACATTGCCGCCCGATGTTCGGGGCGATATCGTCATCGAAACATGCGGACCGGAAGACCGGCTGCCCTTCGCCGCACCGGCCGGCATGACGATCAGGTGGGTCGACCGGTGGCCAAGGGATCAGGGGCCGGGCAGAGGCTTCATCGAGTCCGTCAGGGAGAAGATCGAAGTCTGCGTGGGCTCAAAAGACTATTTCATCTGGCTGGCGGGAGAGTTCGGTGCCTACGAAGCCTTTCGCCCGCGCCTCGCTGCCATTCCGAAACCGCGCTACATCAATGTTTGTTACTGGCGGCGCTGATAGAAATAGGAACCGGTGGAACTGCTTCGTTCGCCTAAGTCGGCGATCAAGCACCATAAACCATCGGGGCAAATAGAGTCGGATGACGAGCGATTCATAGAAGAATTGGCAGCGTGTCGGGATATAATCATTACCTTCGATCATTTGAGAAACACCGCAACGCACTGGAAACCCTACTTTATAGTGATCCCGGATTATTGCTTCGTGCTGCCGCATTGCCTCCTACGATGCGACCGCTCGCCCGGAGAAAGCGCCTAGAACCCCTTCACATCGGCGCAGCTGTCGTTGTCTCATCCTCTTCTGTCGCCGCCGCGCCAAACGGTTGCAACGCCACCTTCAGATAGGGCGCGGTCAGGCTTCCTTTCGCGTCGGCAACATCGTTGGGATTGCCGCTGGCGACGATATGGCCGCCATCTTCGCCGGCTCCCGGTCCCAGGTCGACGACCCAATCGACTTGGGCAACGGCACGCATGTCATGCTCGACGACCACGACCGTATTGCCGGCATCGACAAGTCCCTGCAGATGCCGCATCAGACGATCGGCGTCGGAGGGGTGCAGACCCGAAGTCGGCTCGTCCAGAATGTAGATGGTGTTGCCGCGCTGCGCGCGTTGCAACTCCGTTGCGAGCTTGATGCGCTGTGCCTCACCGCCCGACAATTCTGTCGCAGGCTGGCCGAGCCGCAGATATCCCAAGCCGATCTGTCGCAGCACGTCGAGGGGTCGCAGGATGGGCAGTTCTTCGGCGAAGAACCCGCAAGCCTCGTCCACCGTCATCTCCAGGACCTGGGCGATGTTGCGTCCGTTCCATTCGACCTCCAGCGTTTGCGGGTTGTAGCGGCTGCCATGGCAGGTCGAACAGGGCGCATAGACGCTGGGGAGGAACAGCAATTCCACCATCACGAAGCCTTCGCCCTCGCATACAGGGCATCGGCCCTGTGCCACATTGAACGAGAATCTGCCGGGGCTGTAGCGGCGCTGGCGGGCCAGGGGCGTATCGGCGAAGATCTTGCGCACGTGGTCGAACAGGCCGCTATAGGTAGCGAGGTTCGAGCGAGGAGTGCGGCCAATCGGCTTCTGATCGACCCGCACCAGGCGCCGGATGTACTCCATTCCTGCGGTGATGCGTCCTTCCGTTTCCTCCTGCGCGACGTCGAGCAGCGGATCGACATCCTCGTCTTCGGTCGTCGGCGGGGGGCCGCCGAGATGTTCGGCAACGAGTTCCGGCAGCGCCTGGCTCACAAGGCTGGACTTGCCCGATCCCGATACGCCCGTGACCGCCGTGAAGCAGCCGATCGGAAACGCGACATCGAGACCGTGCAGATTGTTGCGGGTCACGCCCTCCAGACGGAGCCATGCTCTGGCTTGGCGCGGTGTCCTATTATTGGCCACGGGTGCAGCGAACAGATAGCGGCGCGTGATCGATTCTTCCACGTCGGCCAACCCCTCGGGCGGCCCGCTATAGATCACCTCGCCGCCCTTCCCGCCGGCGCCCGGTCCTACATCGACCAGCCACTCGGCATGGCGGATCACGTCGAGATCGTGCTCGACAACGAACAGGGAGTTACCCGCCGCCTTCAACCGCTCGAGGATCGACAGCAAGGCTTCCCCATCCGCCGGATGCAATCCCGCCGAAGGCTCGTCCAGCACATAGACCACGCCGAAAAGCTGGGACGACAATTGGGTCGCAAGGCGCAGACGTTGCAGTTCCCCTGAGGAAAGCGTCGGCGTGCTGCGGTCGAGCGAGATATAGCCGAGACCGAGATCGATCAGCGGTCCGAGCCGTTCGAGCAATTCGGACGCGAGGCGTTGCGCGGCGGCCCGCTTTTCATCGGAAAGGTTGGGAGTGCGGCGCACGTCGGGCGCACTCTTATGCGCCGAACCACCTGCAGCGACCCGGCGTTCGACCGCCGCATCACGGGCCACCTTGCTCAGGATATGGCCCTTCGGGGTTGCCGTGGTTTCCCCGTACTCGCCGTGCGCGATGGGCGTCAGCAAATCCATGAGCTTCAGCAGCGTCAGGTCACCGAACTCGGCGATATCGAGCCCGGCGAATTTCACCGACAAAGCTTCGCGCTTCAGGCGCTTGCCATGACAGGTTGGGCAATCGCGACCGATGATATATTGGGAAACGCGCTTCTTCATCAAAGCGCTTTTCGTGTTGGCGAACGTTTCCAGCACGTAGCGACGGGCGCCGGTGAAGGTGCCCTGATAGCTCGGTTCCATCCGGCGCTTGAGTGCGACACGGGTCTGCTCGGGGGTTAGGCCCGCATAGACCGGTGCCGTCGGCTGTTCGTCGGTAAAGAGAATCCAGTCACGATCCTTTTTCGGCAGATCGCGCCATGGCGTATCGACGTCATAGCCGAGCGACACGAGGATATCGCGCTGGTTCTGGCCGTGCCACGCCGGCGGCCAGGCGGCGATCGCCCGCTCGCGAATGGTGAGCGTATCGTCCGGCACCATCGTCTTCTCGGTCGCGTCATAGACGCGACCGATCCCATGGCATGTCGGGCAAGCCCCGGCCACGGTGTTGGGCGAAAAATCCTCCGCATAGAGCATTGGCTGATTGCGTGGATACGCGCCGACGCGCGAATAGAGCATCCGCACCAGGCTGGAGAGCGTCGTCACGCTGCCGACGGAGGATCGCGCGTTCGTCGCACCGCGCTGCTGCTGCAACGCGACGGCGGGCGGCAATCCGTCGATCGCATCGACCTCCGGCACGCCAGCCTGATCGATCAGGCGACGCGCATAAGGTGCGACCGATTCCAGGTAGCGTCGCTGCGCTTCCGCATAGAGGGTTCCGAAGGCGAGTGACGACTTGCCCGAGCCGGATATGCCGGTGAACACTACGAAGGCATCGCGCGGAATATCGACGTCGACATTCTTGAGGTTGTTCTGACGCGCTCCGCGAACCTGCACGCATGAGGGACGCTCAACCTGTCCATTGCCAGAAATGCTCGCCCCAACAGGCGGAGTTCTTGTCTTCATTCCACTTTTCCCGCGCCATCCCTGCACGGCCTCGCATTTCGACACCATCGGAACAGCGTCCAAATCGACGACATCACAGGAAATCACGCCATAACCAAGCTCACAGGTAGATGAACTGGCGATATAGCCTGTCCAATCGATGGCGAATATCCTCTATGTGCTTGTCGTCACCGCTATCGACGGCCGCCAAGAGACGGTGCTCCGCGGTGGTAATCCGATCACAAGGATCAGACAGGTTTTCACAGAACTCCTCCGAATGAACCGAAGGCTCGACCGCTGTGGATTGCTCAGATGTGATTTTCGGCCACCGGCATCTATACCCGGCTGCCGAGCTATGTCCGCTTCTGGGCCGTGAAGTGGCTGGATACGAGGGCGGAGATCGTCAATGTCGTCAAATGCGAGGAACTCACCGCACTGCCGAAGGCTTTTCCGGAACCTTGGAAAGGCTGCGCAAGGAGGGCTCCCATGTGCCGGCGACTTCGCCAAAGGGACGGCACGCCATCCTAGCTTGAAATCGAGGAAGACGATCCCAAGCTGCCTGACGGCGTGCCGGTATGGCAAGAACGCTTCAACGGCGTCCCGTCCCGGTATTTATGGGTGATCCGTAGACATCCGCAGGCCGACAAGAACGTCCGTGATCACATGCGCTGGGTTCATTCCGCCCTACGCCAAGGCCGCTATGACGCCTTTTTCTTTCTGCCCCTGCTGGGCGCGGGAGGCGGTGACGGTGGCGGGGCGCTACTCGCCTTTCGATTCATCTGGCCCAGTCCGAGTTCCTTGGCCAGGCGCGCGCGGGTAGCTGAATAGTTCGGCGCAACCATGGGATAGTCGCTGGGCAGGCCCCACTTCTCCCGATACTGCTCGGGCGTCATTTCATAGGTCGTCCGCAAATGCCGGGTCAGCGATTTGAACTTGCGCCCGTCTTCCAGACTGATCAGATAATCGGGGGTGACGGATTTCTTGATCGGAACGGCGGGCTTTGGCGGGGTAACCACCTCGGCCGACCTTGGATTGTTCAGATCCGTTAGTCCTTTGTGCACCGAATGGATCAGATCCGCGAGGGATGCGGTGGCAACCTGGTTGTTGGAAACATAGGCAGAGACGATGTCGACTGTCAGGTCGACCAGACTTGCGTCTTCCTCAGGCATGTTCAGTCACCTTTTTGTTTTTTATAGTGATGTCGAAGTGAGTGCTGTTTTTTGTTATGAACGCAGCATTGTGGACCCGTTCGCTGCGCTGGCTCAGATTCTCCGGCAAATTCCAGTAACTGTAAAGATCATCCTCGGGGATGATCATGGCTGCCTGTGCACTATTTCGAGCCTTTTCGGATTCTGTTTCGATCGCTCGTGCCCTCTGTGCAAATCACTATAAAAATAAGTGATTAGAGAACATTCGATCTACATGCACCTGTTGGCACACTGGCCTGTTCCCTTAAAACAAGATAGGCTGCACACTTCCGTCCGCCGAGGCTTGGGCCCGAGGACATCTCAGCCAACCAGAAAATTTCATCGTGACGATCTCGCACAAGGGTGCGACGCCGCGCCATTGACCGCGATAGATGCTGGTGTCGATGCCGCAGTCCATGAATAGGCCTGTTCGCTGCTCGAACCCGATGCACGTTCCCAAGGTCAGACGCTCGACGCATGGACGACTGGAATAGCGAAACGAGGCCGAGCCTTACGGCAGGACGAATACGTCATTGTCCGCGATTTCGGACGCAATATCGATCGCCGCGAACTCGAAGGATTTGAAGCCGCGACGATCACTCGAGGCTGCCTCCTTCCCGAAGAGCGGGCTGACAATGGCCCAGTCGAACACGGCTGCCTCAAGTTGATCCTTCCACCCTTACCGAGGGTCGAGCAGGTCGGCACAGATCCATCGTGCTTCCGGCAACAGCTTGCGGCCGATCTTGACGAGGCGTGGATTGATCTCGACGCAGACGGCAATGGAGGAGGATTGATCCTCGATCCCTCGACGAGCCTTCCCTTCGCCAGTTGTGCCATCACCTTAACTCGACGCCCGCAGACGCCTGGGCTTTCGAGCTCCAGCCGGGTCTGCCGGCCCAAGCTGATGGAGGCCAGGCGACGGAGCGGCTATCCGCAGCCCCGCTCGCAGTTACACTTCGGCGAAACCCCACATGGCTACAATCGGTCGTGTGTCGGCCGTCACCTTGCGGCTCACCTATTTGAATCGTTCCAGCGCCGTGACCGTTCTTCGCAATGTTTTCGTCAATGAATCGACATTCTGAATTGTATCCCGTACGGAAATCGGAGTAGGAATTTACCGTGAATATATGACTGTCTGAACAACCGTCAGAGGATCTGGAATTGTTCCGCTTTTGGAGAAAGTTTAGGTTACCAAAAGGGACCCCAGTAGAGGTCGAAAAGATTGAAGCGGGCGAGCAAGCTCTCTCAGAATTTCTAAAACATACACAGGAATTAATCTCTTTCTACGATGGAGAATTAAGACTTATCCAATTCGCAGCCCAGCTTGGGACTGTGCGCAATGGCAGTATGTCAATTGGTGCGAGCCTGTTTGATATCTATCCTGGCGTTGCTACGGGCGAAGCGCGGAAGGCAGTGGACAAGGTACTTGCTACCAGGGCTCCTATGATCCTCAATATTGCCACCGCGTCCAACCAAGGAATGGAAGCCTGGGCGTTTCCCGCCGCCGACGGGATCGGCCTGATCGAAGTGGCGAATTCTCCTGCAAGGCGCGCGGAGGCCGAGCACAACAGGCTGATGTATCAAGCCAATCATGACGTGTTGACCGGCCTCCAGAACCGGCAACGCCTCAGTGATCGGCTCAAGGAGATCTTGGCCGCGACCGACGGCCAGCATACGCGTTCGGCGCTGCTGCAGATCGATCTTGACGATTTTAAATCAGTCAACGACACCTTGGGACACGGCACGGGCGACGCCCTACTCAAAATGGCTGCCGATCGGATACGAGGTGTGCTGCAGGAGGGCGATTCGGCTTTCCGCTACGCCGGCGATGAGTTTGCGATCATCCAGTTTGGCAAGGACCCGATCGAAGCCGAGAGTGTGGCACAAGCTCTCGTTGATGCTTTCAAGATACCCTTCATGATCAATGAAATACCGCTCTTCGTTGGCGCCAGCGTGGGCATCGCATTCGGCCCTCAGCATGGTACGCAGAGCGAGGAACTGATGAAGGCGGCTGATATCGCGCTTTATGCTGCCAAGGGAGAGGGGCGGGGTTGTGCGCGGACCTTCAATCGCTCGATGATGCTTTTGATCGAACAGCGAGAAAGCCTAAGACGCAGCCTTCGACTGGCGCTGGAGCGACGCGAACTTCTGCTTGAGTACCAACCCCTACTCCGCTCATCGGGCAAGGTCGTCGGCTTTGAGGCGCTGGTGCGTTGGGATCACCCGGAAATCGGGCGGATAACGCCCAATGTGTTCATTCCGATCGCCGAAGCGGATGGATTGATGGATGAAATCGGCCGCTGGGTGCTCGAGGAAGCATGCAAACAAGCGATGACCTGGCCAGAAACTCTGAATGTCGCCGTCAACCTATCGCCCGCGCAGTTTCTCGGCGGGTCCATCACTGACATCGTGGCTCAGGTCATCGATAGTACCGGCATCAACGCAGACAGAATAGAACTGGAAATCACGGAGTCAGTGCTGCTGGAGGAGACCGTCGATAATTTGGACACCCTGAATACGCTGAACGTACTCGGTATCCGCATCTCCCTAGACGACTTCGGCACGCGATATTCGTCGCTCAACTATCTCAAGAATTTTCCCTTCGACTCATTGAAAATAGACCAGTACTTCATTCAAAATGTCGAAAAAGAGCATAAAAGCCAGACAATTGTACGGGCAATCATCGGCATGGCGCACGGTCTGGACATGATGGTGACAGCCGAAGGGGTGGAAACGGCCGTACAAGCGCAATGGCTGATCAAGGAAGGGTGTGACGTCCTCCAGGGCCACCATCTCGGCCAGGCCATGAGTGCCGAGAGAGCACGGATATTCGCTTCCAAGGCCGGAGCCCCACGAAGACGTCGAGAGCGCGTCAACTGAATCGACACATTCCGCCAGGCATCGCAATAGCAGAGAGTAATATGGCGCCGAACGTCACGCACAACGATAGCTTGGATCATGATTTTCGTATCATGGTACAAATTGACATGGAAATGGAGGCGTTCAACTCCAATTGGACACATTGCGATTATATCGCCACCTTCTTAGCTCGGGTGATTAGCCATAATCGGCCAGACTCTGTACTATTTGCAAACTTGTTTTCATCTGCACTCAATGAGTTGCTGGAGATCACCTTCCGCAGCAACCATGTCGGGGGAACTTTCGTCTGCAAGATTTCGCGCCACGGCGATACCGAAAGGGTCGAGCTCACCTTCACCTGTAGCGAAGATGAACGTGATTTCTTCAAGCAGGCGGTGATCCGCCTTCGAGGCAGTCACGCTGAAGCCAACTACATGGACTCGTTGTCGAACGCCGCCGACCTGAGCCGTGACATGCTCCTGGTCGAATTAGCCATCAGCTACAACGCTGCGGTGACCCTAACCACGGTTGGCGACAACACCATAACGCTCTCTGTCGATCTGCCACTTGGAGGCTTGACACATTGAGCGCGATCACCTTCGCCTACGATGTACGCTTCAATGCGCAATTCGACCTTAGCAATCAGGAATACTCGCTTTCTGGCACATTGCGTCCCCAGTCCTTGAACGAGATGGCGTCAAGCTTGGCGTTGCTGCGGGATTCGATCAACCGTGTGAGTGGCGTGTTCTATCTCAACGTTCGGCGGCTTGCGCAGATGAACAACCTGGCATTCCATGCGTTCGCACGTGAGATGCTGGACGCCAGCCGGGCGAGGCCGGACATGCAGTTTATTATCGTGACCTCCAGCGTGGTCGGATGGACAACTGAGAAGTTCGGCCGCCTGAGTCGGATCGAACCGGCCATCAAAGTCCAGGAATATGACGCCAGCTTCTATCCAGGTCAGAGCTTTCTCGAAGAAGGCGGCTTCATTCCGGTTTTGCGCACCCAAACTAAGATGACATGGCGGCACGAACGCAACATCTTGCCTCGCCACGGCATGCGGGCTGGGGTCTACATGGCGGATATCTGTTGCGGGATCGGCGATTTCGCTGCACTCGTTCAAAAGGAGTTCACACCCGCGCGAATTGTCGCCCTCGACCACTCGCGCTCCAGTCTTGCCTATGCACGTCGGGTGGCGTCGGAGTTCAAGATCAGTGGGATCGAGTATATTTACGGCGACGCCTCGGAGATGCTGCTCGAAGACAATCAATTCGATCTCGTCACCTGTCGCCACTCGTTGCAGATATTCGATCGCCCTGCGCTGATCCTCAAAGAAATGTACAGAATCTGTAAGCCCGGCGGCCGCGTATATGTAACCAATGAGAAGATCTCGCAATGCTTGGGAGAACCTCGCGGCGAGTCCATTCAATGGACATATAACGAACTGTCCAAACTCTTCGGCCATTTCAACATGGATCTCGAACTGGGTCCCAAGAGCCGGCATTATCTGATGGATGCCGGTTTTGATGATATTCGTGCAGAATCCTTCATGGTCACCAATCTCGATGGTGACCCGCAGGATTTCGCCGATATCGTCCAGGCGTGGGAGGATACATTCGCGGGAGAAATGTCCCAGAAACGCGGCGACGATCCCGAGTTCATCAAGCAGTTTCGCAAAGGCTTTCAGGACCATATCTTCGCAGCATTGCATCCGAAGGGATACGCTGGCTGGCCGATCTGGGTTGCGTCGGGACGAAAGCCGCTATGAGTGCGAAAGGCGGAAATTCGTCGCGGTTTGGCTTGCGCTCGTTCCGAGCGAAGTTTGTACTGGTTGTCGGTGGCGCCGTCCTGTTCGATCTGTTGATCAGTGGCGGCCTTGCTCTTTGGAACGTGAACCGACTTTCGGTGGATGCCACCCAGCAAGTCGGCCTCGGCCTGACGAAGGCAACCGGCGAATACCTGCACAACTACATCGAGACCACTGCCGAACGGACCGATCTTCTGCTCGATCAGGTCCATACGGAGGTGAATATTCTTGCTGGCTCGACGCAGGCCCTGATCGATCATCCCCAAATCGCGGCCACGGTGGGGGAGGCAATCGAGCGCGATCCGACGTTCTCCACTCCGCTTACCTACAATCCATCGAGTAATTGGTGGCAAAATGGAGCTGGTGACCCGTCAGCGGTGACGGTTTGGGGGTACCTCCTCAATGCGACCAAAAACCTGCCGCCAGACGTTGCAAAAGTCGTACGCGACAGCACGGCTTTCAACATTTTCGGTCCCGCAGTCCAGGCGAACGGCACACGAAAGCTGCAAGTCTACTATATCGGCCCAAAGAGCGCTCCCATTTTGCGTTCAACCCCCTATACTGACCAAGGCACCACGTTCGATCGCGTCTATCCGGGCCATAACGCAACGAATTGGTGGGACTTCTTTTTTCCTCAACTTTACGAGGATTGGCAGCGGTGGCTCAAGGATCCCGCGAGCAAGCCGGTCGACGAGAAAATCACGACGCTTTCGCCCTATAAGGACGGAGTCACGGGCAAGCTGATCGTCAGTTTCTTCGAACCCGTATGGACCAAGGACCGCAAGGACCTCGCCGGCGTCGTTGGTGCTGACCTTACATTGGATCAGATGGCAGACATCGTGCAAAGCGTGAAGATTGCAGACACCGGGTTTGCATTCCTCGCTATGTCCAATGGGAACGTACTCGCCGTCACGCCCGAGGGTGAGAAAACACTGGGCATCGGCAATTCGAGCCCGACGGTGTTCGACCGGTCACTGCGCAAAAGCACCGACGCTGCAGTCGCGGCGCTACCACTCGATCAGAACAACGATGGCGTCATACAGACCATTTCGCTCGACCGGAACGGCGAAAAGGTCAACTACATCGTCGTCCTCAAAAAACTCAGACCGACGAACATGTGGAGTGCCGGCCCGATAACAAAGGAAACAATGACGGTCGGCATCGTCGTTCCCGAGCACGAGATATACGCCACCTTGATTGCCGCTCAGGATAGTATTTCCAAGGCGACAAACCGTATTCTTCTTTATCAACTCGCAGCAATTTTCGTTGCGTTATGCATTGTATTTGCAGCGGTATTCGGTCTGTCGAAACGCATCACGGCTGGCCTCAGCGCCTTGGCCGGAGCGGCGCGTAAGCTGCAGGCCAAGGATTATTCTGTTCGGGTCCACATTCCGACCAAGGATGAGGTCGGCGAGGTTGGGGTGGCATTCAATCGAATGGCCGAGGAGATAAGCTACCATACCGAGAACCTGGAGAAGCTCGTCGAGGATCGCACGCGCGATCTCGAGAGCGCCAACCTGGAAATTTCATCGCTTAACGAACAGCTGCGCAGCGAAAATTTGCGGCTCGGTGCCGAACTCGACGTGGCCCGCCAGATCCAGAAAATGGTGCTCCCCAAAGAGCGCGAACTAGCCGCAATGCCAGGGGTAGAGATCGCAGCCTACATGCGCCCCGCGGACGAGGTGGGGGGCGACTATTACGACGTATTGCGGGACGGCAAGAAGCTTAAGGTGGGCATCGGTGACGTCACCGGCCACGGCTTGGAGAGCGGCGTTCTAATGCTGATGGTGCAGTCGGTAGCGCGTGCGCTCCAAGAAACCGGCGAGAATAATCCCGCCCAGTTCCTAGATCGGCTCAACCGAGCAATATTCAAAAATCTCGAGCGAACCAATTCGGACAAGCATCTGTCGCTCTCATTTCTAGACTATGAGGATGGTAAGCTCACGCTTTCGGGCCAGCACGAGGAAGTCGTGGTGGTGCGTGCAGGCGGTGGAGTTGAGCGTATCGATACCATTGATCTGGGATTTCCGATTGGACTCGAAAAGGACATTTTGCCTTTTGTCGCCACCCGCAACATAGCTTTCGCAAGCGGTGACGTGGTGGTGCTACATACCGATGGTGTGACCGAGGCCGAAGGTGGGAAGGGCGAACTGTTCGGCTTGGATCGTCTTGTCGAGAGCGCACGTCAGCGTCATGGCTCGAGCGCTGAGGAAATAAAGAACGGGATTATTCAAGATCTGATGGACTACATTGGAACCAGTAAGATCCACGACGACATAACGCTCGTCGTTATTAGGCACAGGTAACATCATGACCACTTTGTACGGATCGAAAGACATTGTGATCGGTATGAACGAACGCGTGAGCCGCGTGAGCCTATTCGACGGTCCCCTCGACCTGCGATGGCACCATTGCGCAACGACATCGGATTTCATCGCCGACATATTCGCCCTGCCATTCCGAACTTCACGCAACGACTATCGCGCGGTCCGGCACAATATCGGGTACCTGGTAAACGAGTTGATCGAGAATGCGGTCAAGTTCCATGAGCCCGGTGAGATCAGAGTCGAGGCGGCGATGGATACCGATGCCTTTAAAGTGAAGGTTTCCAATGTTGTCAGTGCCAACGCGGCCACCTCATTCCAGGCACTACTCGCTGAAATTACTGTTGGTGACCCTGGTGACCTGCTCATCGAGCGCATCGAAGCCAACGCTGCAGATCCAGAGACTTCCGGATCGGGTCTTGGATTGCTGACCTTGATGAATGACTATGGCGCTCGCCTGGCCTGGATTTTCAACCCCGTTGAAGATGGCAGCCGGGTGCATGTAGGAACATTCGCCACCCTTCCCGTCACTCATTTTTAACAGTGAACCATGAAGCCAAATATTGAGATCACGACTGACGAATATCGAGTCTGGGCCGAAGACAATGTCATCCATTTCGACGGCACGATGCGCCTGTCGGGAACGGATGCTTATGCTCCGATCATGACACTCATGACTGACATCCTGACGGCCGCGCCGCCGACGATTGTCCTCGACCTGACCGATCTCGAGTTCCTCAATTCTTCAGGAATTAACTTGTTGGCAAAGTTTACAATCGAGGTGCGCAAGCACCCAGACGTGACGCTCGTCGTGCGCGGCAGTTCCGAGATTCCCTGGCAGAGCAAGTCCCTACCCAATCTCAAGAAGCTCCACCAGGCGATCTCCCTGCAGATCGATTGACCCGTTCGGCCAAGGCAGGCGATGGTCGTAAGCGTCGGCTTCAAGATCTGGATTGCTTAGCAAGAGATCTCTGCAAGGCAGCCTTCAAATCGAATAGAGATCATCTTGTTCTTCCATAGAAATTCTACTTGAAAGACGTGGTTCATGGCTCTGGGTGACACATTGCAGCGAAGAAAATGTGTCACACTTGTCCCCATTTCGATGATCTACTTGTGACAATGATGCTGACCGCGTATTGTTTGGTCGGCATGGTTAAAGGCGCAGAACTCGACAGGTGCAGCCAGCTGGATGCCTGCCGTGCTGCCGACCGAAGGCGATGCCATCGACACCGCCACGCCCAATGCCGTCATACTGGGAGTTACAGGCGCCGGCACCTTTGACAGGTGGGCTACCGGGTAAACTCGGTGCCAGGAAATGGACACTCAAACATCGTCGCCTCCATTCGCTCCGACGTGGAGAAACGGCCATGGCCTCGCACCATTTTTCTCGCACTCGCCATCAACATCCGTTCGGCGACTGGCTCGGATGATCAACTGGGAACAAGGATCCGCGAAGCGTTGGGAACTGTCGCCAATACAACAGGGCCCCTCCTATCTTCCATGGAGACCATCGAAGCACTAAAGCGTTTTGCGATTTGGTTGAACCACCAAGAATCGCAAAGTCGCGTCGAATCAAAGAGTTAGAGTAAAAAAGCGTTCACGCCTGAACGCGCTTTGCTCTAAGCAACAGGCAGGCCGGCAGGCGTGCCGAGCCCGACACGATTGTCAGATCGGACCGGGCAACCTATCGTGCATCGTCACCAAGAGCCGCCGGGGCCGATCGTGGATCCAGCAGACAGAACCATTCACTGCCCCATCCACGGACGGCAGCAGGCGGCCTTTGTCTGCCAGCACATCGTCCAGGGTGCCCAACGTGGCTATCGTGTCGGCTTCTGGTTCGGCGACGATCCGGTGAATCCCAGATCCGATGCCTGGTGCGATGCCTGCGAGACCGGTCTGGCCAAGGCCGACTATGTCTGGGGCGATGAAAAGGAAGCGCAGGCGGGCGTCACCGTCATCTGCGGCCTCTGCTACGATTCCGCCCGGAACTTTCACCTCGGCGAGCCTCGGCGCCAACAGGTGTGGCTGCAGGAAACACCCGTCCAATCCCTGCCGGCTTACAGCCGGCTGCGCAGCTCGGCCAAATCGGCGGCGAAGCAGATGTCCCGGCCGCGATTGGCTTCGCGGACGAAATCGCGTAGGGCGTCGCTCTCGGCAACCCAGGCCGAGATGTCGCCGATCACGGCAAGACGCAGGCGGTAATTGACGAACTTCTGCACCACGGCGCCGGCGAGCCGCGTGCGCAGACGGAAGAAGTCGTCGACAAGCCGGGCGACAGGGATCGCCACCATCGTCGCTTCCTGCTCCCAGGCCTTGCCGAGAAAACCGTTGATATCGCCTTCGCCGGCGAGTTTCTTACCGTCCTCGGCGCAGATGAGCACCCGGATGCCCCGGATCTCCTCGACTCTGTCGCTCATGACTATTCTCCTAAGCGGCCCGTCGCAGCGGCATGTGCCGGTGGCTCCGACCTCAGACGATCTCGTAGATGTGATACTGGTCGCCCGTCGCCTGCGGAAAGTCTCGACGCCGGAAGGCGGGCGGCACGCTGCCGTCGACCAGAGCGATGTCGACATTGGAGATGTAGAAGCCGCCCTTCGCCATCAAGCCGGGCAGATAGGCGATGATGTCGGCCACGATCGGCACGGCGCCCTGCCTGTCCTTGAGGCCGAGGTCGGAATGGGCGAGCGCCGCCTTGCGCGGCAGGCGCGCCGCGGCAGTGCGGATCGTATCGGCGATGTCGCCGAGGAAGAGCAGTTCATCCGCCGGGCGCACGAAGACATTGGGGCTTACCCGGTTCTCAAAGGCATAGATGTCCCGATCGGGAAAGTTCTGGCGCAGATGGTCATAGGTCCGGCCGTGGCCAAGGCCGAATTCGAGCACCGGCCCCTCGATCCCCCGGACGAGTTCGACGGCAAGGTCGAGGCAATTGCGCTGGGCCGTCATGCGATTGATGAAATTATCGAGGTAGCTCATTATCCATTTCACATCATTGCAGAAATCCCGGCCGGCCATTCGGGCCGCCGTCCCGGCGGGCGCCGGGAGCCGGCTCCCGGATGCAGCCTCCGGACCGGATATGCCGATCGTCATAAGCCACCGGCCCCGAGCGAGGCAAGCGATCCTGCGGGCTCCACGACGCCGGGCGGCCTGACAGCCACCGCATGCGGGTCCCTCCGAATGTCCGTCAAATTTGCCGGTGTGCGCGAACACAGCGTACCGGCTAAGTTGATTCTGCGAACGGCGCGGCAATCTCCGAACAGATCCCCTCCCTGCCGTGTTGTTCGCGTCTTTCCAGCTCGTCTCTCTCTCGTCTAACCTCCCAGCCCGCGCAAGCGGGCTTTTTCTTTTCCTGCCTGCATTGATAGGGGCGCCGGGCTGCACCAGCTTCCGTTCGGTTATCCGCGGGAATAGGGAATGCCGATCTCGGCCCGTTCCAGCAGCCACTCCCAGTGGCCGCGGGCATAGCCGCGCGAGACGTCGGCAAGGAGCTTGGCCATCTCGGCTTCGATCGCAGCGATTTCGGCCATGGCGTGGCTGTTGGCGACCAGCAGGACGCGCACGGCCATCCGCGCATCGCCGTCGCAATCGGCGATGACGCGCTCCACGCTCGCCTCCAGATCCTCCGGCAAAGCCTGTTCGGATTTGCTGGCTTGCGACGTCATTGACGGATCTCCCTGTTCAGAAAACTGGAACCAGCGGATATCGCGCTCCACCGGGACGATGCACGAATCCCACCCGGCCTGGTCTCTGCCGTTGCCGGCAAACCGCTGGAGGATTTCGGAATCGAGACCGGAAAATTAGGCGAGGGTGCCGTGGCTGTCGAGCTTTTTGTTCATGATATGTTCTAATATCGACAAAGCCGTCACGCCCTAGCCGACGCTCTCGGCAGCGCATTCGTGGCAGCTCAAAAAATTTTCGCACGAAGCATGGAACCAAATCCTGGCCCACCGGTTCAGTCTCCAGTCGGATGCCTTGAGACCGTTCCTGGCATTCGAGCGGGCCCGCCCGCATGACTTCGAGCTGTTGACGCACTCGTAGTTTCCTCGGGCTCTGTGGCCCGACCCAACGACCCAACTGCCGGGTGCCCCCGCATCCGGCTTTTTCTTTGCACCGGCCGTATCGGCTTCAGTTGCGCAGCACCGCGCAACTGCCGCCGGCCCGGTGCAGCTTGTCGCAGATGAGGCTGGCCTCGCGCATGCTGCGGGCCGGCAGGCGGACGCGATAGAAGGCTCGCCGGCCGCGCCCGGCCATGCGCGTGCCGAGGATCAGCGTCTCCCGGCCCGCCAGGATGGCCGGGAAGCGTTTGACCGCCCGCTCATAGGAGGCGATGGCGATGGTCTTGGAGAAATTGCCGGAGAGCTGCACGCCGAAAGGCGCGTAGGGCCCCTCGATCAGGCGCGGCACCTCCTTGCGCACGGCCGTGACGACGGCGAGGCAATCGACTGGCTTGGCAGCGGGTTCCTCCCCGGCTTTGAGGCCATCGCCGGAAACCCAGTCGTCGACATTGCGATGGGTGATGAAATAGACATAGGCGCGCGTTTCCGAGGGCAGGTAGCGCCCACCCGCCAGCCAGTCGGAGAGGCGCTTGGGCCCGGCATTGTAGGCGGCCAGCGCCAGGCCCCAATTGCCGAACTGCTTCTTCAGGGCGGTAAGATAGGCGGCCGAGGCCGGTATCGCCTTTTCGGGATCGAAGGGATCGTCGAGTTGCCATTCGGCGGCCGTGCCCGGCATGAACTGGGCGATGCCCTGCGCGCCGGCACTGGAGACGACGTGCGGCCGGAAGCTGCTTTCGCGCCAGATCAGCCGCGTGAAGAGCTCGGGTGGAATGTCGTTGGCACGCGCCGAGGTCTCGATCAGGCGGCAGATCGCCTCGTCCAGGCTCTCCTGGCGGGCCTGAGCCTTCCCCGGCATGGCAAGGCAAGCGAAAGCTGCCGACAGCAGCGCTGCTGCAATGAGATAACGAACGTTCACAGACAATGTCTCGCCGTTGGGGGCAAGCTAGCATTTAGGCGAAAACACTGCGGCGCTCCAGATGCCATGCGATGACCCATGACGCCGGGCCCGCCTTGCCAGGATCGCGTCGACTGGTGCAAACAGGACGCCCCGCCACTTGGAAGTTCCATCATGACTAGATGCCATTGGGTCGTCGCCGCTTTCGCCTGGTTCGCGGCCTCCGCCGGCACGGCCCTGGCCGCCTCCGACTTCGATCCCACGCCGCTGCTGCCCGTGTCGATCGAGGATGCCGACCGCACCCGCCTGATGAACTTCGAGGCGACGCGCCGCAGCGCCATCGATGCGGTGCTCGGCTCCAATGCCCGCCACACCGCCGACGGCATGGCCCTGGAGGAGATCCTCGCCGGCGATCCCAGGCCGATCGCCAATACGCGCGAACTCGTCGGCACCTGGCGCTGCCGCAGCGCCCAGCTCGACGATGGCTCAAAGGCCAATGACGGCAAGGGCAGCGTCTATACCTATCCCTATTTCAAATGCGCCATCAGCGAGCGCGGCGGCAAGCTCTTCTTCGCCAAGGTGAACGGTTCCCAGCGCGTCAGCGGCTTTCTCTATCGCGTCAGCAACACCCGTTTCGTCTTCCTCGGCGGCAATGCCAATGGCGACGATCCGCCGGTCGCCTATGGCGCCTCGCCCAAATCCGATGCGGTCGCCTATCTGTTCAAGGCCGGCCCGCGCAAGTTGCGCCTGGAACTGCCGCAAACCTGCTGCAGCACGCTCGAAATCCTCGAACTGGTGCGCTGAGCCTGCCGGGAAAGAAATGCCGGGTATGGAGTGCCGATAGAGCAGTGCAACCCCTCATCCGCCTGCCGGCCCCTTCTCCCGCAAGGGAGAAGGGGATTGTTTTGAAGTCGTGGCACGAGCCGGCCGCCTTCTCCCCTTGCGGGTGTCGTCAACGCTCTTGAGTTGACTAAAGGTGCCCGGTAGGGGCGGATGAGGGGTCGTGATGCGCTATCCAGCCTTTCTCCGGTTTGTTTCGAAGGACCTTGAGATGGGGGGTCGAAAACTCGCCCCCGGTTTCATGCCACCTTTGTAAAGGCCGTCCGATCCAGCGCTAGGAGATCACCGACGCGCTCGATGGTGACGTCGGGCTTGGGCTCGATGGTGCTCATGTCCGCCTCCAGGGCATAGTGGCCCTGGCGCACGAAGATGGTGGTGAGCTTGTCGCCCATCACAGCCTTCATCTTGGCGAGCAGGCGCGGCTTGTCGTCGACCATGGCGTAATGCTCGGCCGGGTAGTGGCGCTGCACCGAATCCAGCATCTGCTCCTTGTGCAGATAGATCATTACCCGCCCTTCCACCGCGTCCCACAGGCCCGCGCGCTGCACCTTGCGCGGCTGGAACACGATGTCGCCATCCGAGAGCACGGCGGGAGCGCTGAACGTCTTGAGATGGGCGATCGCCTCCAGGGCCTTGGGGAAGACGCGCTCGGCGAAGGGATATTCCAGCAGGAATTTCGACATCTGCAGGAGGTCGGGATCATCGTCCAGCCCGGCGCGAAAGAGCTGCAGCGCAGCGAGATAGTCGGCATAGCCGTATTCGTCGCGGATCTTGCCGTAGATCGCCCAGTAGCGTGCGCGCTGGTCGGCGCCGAAGGCTTCCTCGATATGGTCGCCGAGGTCCTCGCCGAAGCGGTCATTGTCGAGCAGCGTGTTGTCGACGTCGAGAAGGACGACGAGCTTGCGGTCAGGGGACACGGCGAACTCCTGTGAGGTTACGCGAACGGCGGGCGTGGCACGGAACGAACCGCGTCAGCGCCCCATCCGGTTCCAGGCGTCGAGGCCAGCGATCTTGTAGGCCTCGGCGAGGGTGGGATAGTTGAAGGTGTTCTCGATGAAATAATCGATCGTGCCTTTGAGGTTGAGCACGGCCTGGCCGATATGGATCAGTTCGGTCGCCCCCTCGCCCAGGATGTGCACGCCGAGGAGGCGGCGGGTCTTGGTCGAGAAGATCATCTTCATGATGCCGCTGTCGAGCCCCATGATGTGGCCGCGCGAGGTCTCGCGCATGCGGGCGATGCCGACCTCGTAGGGAATGCCCTTCTGGCGCACTTCCTCCTCGGTCAGGCCGGTGGTGGAGATCTCCGGCACCGAATAGATGCCATAGGGGAAATATTCCGGCGGCGGCGGCGGATCGAGGCCGAAGGCGTGGCAGGCGGCCACCCGCCCCTGCTCCATCGAGGTGGAGGCCAGGCTGGGAAAGCCGATGACGTCGCCGGCCGCATAGATATGCGGCACCTCGGTCTGCAGGGTGGCGGGCGTGACGCCGATGCGTCCCCGGTGATCGGTCTTCAGGCCGGCCGCATCGAGGTTCAGCCTGTCCGTATTGCCGACGCGCCCGGCGGCGAACATCAGCATCTCCGAGGACACCCTGCGCCCGTCCCCCAGCTTGGTGACGACGCGGCTGTCCTCGCGCTCGATCGAGACCACCGGGGAGCCCAGGCGTAGCGAGACGTTGCGGTCCCGCAGTTCATGCATGAACTCCTCGATCAGTTCCTTGTCGATGAAATCGAGGAAGCTCGAGCGCGGTTCGATCAGCGTGACGGCGACGTCGAGCGCGCTGAAGATGGTGGCATATTCGACGCCGATCACCCCGGCGCCGATCACGGTGAGGCTGCGCGGCAACCGGGGCAGCTCGATGATCTCGTCGCTGTCGAAGACATTGTCGGCATTGAACGGCACGTAGTCGGGGCGGAAGGGGCGCGTGCCGCAGGCGATCAGGATGTAGTTCGCCGTTACCGTGCTCTTGGTTCCGGTCTCGGTGGTGATCTCGATTTCGTGCGGGCCGAGAAAGCGCGCCTCGCCGCGGGCCGTGCGTACGGTGTTGCGGCTGAACTGGTGCTCCAACACCTCGACCTCGTGGTCGAGCGTCTTCTGCAGGCGGACCATCAGGTCGGTGGCGCCGATATCCTGCTTGACCCGATAGGCCCGGCCATAGAAGCCACGCTCGCGCCAGCCCGAAAGATTGAGCACCGTCTCGCGCAGCGTCTTGGAGGGAATCGTTCCGGTATGCACCGACACGCCGCCGACGCGCCGCCCCTTCTCCACCACCAGGACCGACTTGCCAAGCTTGGCCGATTGTACGGCGGCACGCCGGCCGGACGGGCCCGAACCGATGACGAGCATGTCATAATCATACATGGAGGGAAGTCTCTAGGCCGTTGGAACAAGGTGTCGAAAGGCGGGAAATGCCCCGCAGCATCGTCATGCTGCATGACAGCATGAATGCACATAGGGCTGCCGTCTGCCAAGAGACAAGAAAAAATGCCACGGCACTGTCTGGGAAGGTAGGCAGCCATGGCAATCGGGTGAGCGACACGACATGGTCATTGCGGGCGCATTGCTCCCCGCAAGGCAGGATGGCGGATTCAGCAAAAAGCCATGTGCGCCAACAAGCCTGCAACGCTCATGAGCACGACCGCTGAACCCAGATCGATCAAGGTCTCCATCTTCAATTCTCCTGGAATTTGGTGATTTGCAGAAATGGGACCGCCATCAAGGGCCGGCCATTTTGATCTGTTTTATTGATGCCTGCAATTTAGCCCCTGCCTGAGCTTGCGATAAGATGACATAATTCATATGAGCCATTAAGCTGGACTAATAAATCACGATGGAAAACCTCAACGACCTCGCTGCGTTTGCGGCCGTTGCCCGAGAGCGGAGCTTCACGCGCGCTGCCGCCAAGCTTGGCGTTTCGCCGTCCGCTCTCAGTCAGACTATCCGTAATCTCGAGGAGCGATTGGGGCTGCGGCTCCTGACCCGCACCACGCGCAGCGTTGCGTCCACCGAGGCAGGCGAGCGGCTGCTGCGCACGATCACGCCGCGCTTCGAAGAGATAGAAGCCGAACTGGCGGCCTTGAGCGAACTTCGCGACAAGCCGGCCGGAACGGTTCGCATTACCGCCGGCGAACATGCCGCGATCTCGGTCCTGCAACCGGCACTCAAACGCTTTCTACCGGACTACCCCGATATCCAGGTCGAGATCATTATCGACTATGGCCTCACCGATATCGTGGCGGAAGGCTATGATGCGGGCGTTCGCATGGGCGAACAGGTCGCCAAAGACATGATCGCTGTCCGTATTGGGCCGGACATGCGCATGGCAGTTGTCGCCTCGCCCGACTATTTCGAGCGGAATCCAGCCCCGAAGATCCCGCAGGATCTGACCGCCCACAAATGTATCAATGTTCGCCTTCCAACCTATGGCGGGCTGTTTGCCTGGGACCTTGAAAAAGACAGGCGCGAGGTCAAGGTCCGTGGAGAGGGACAACTCGTCTTCAATAGCCTCAGCATGCGGTTGAGTTCGGCACTGGACGGCCTGGGGGTCGCCTATATGCCTGAAGACCATGCGATGCCCTATATCGCAGATGGTAGGCTGATCCGCGTTCTTGAGGATTGGTGCCCCACCTTTCCCGGCTATCACCTCTACTATCCGAGCCGGCGGCAGCGGTCGCCGGCGCTGGCCCTGTTTGCGGACCTCCTCCGATATCGCGGCGACTGATGGAAGCCTTGTGGCCGTTCACCCCGAGGAGCCATTTCGGGGTGAATCAGGTCAGCGTCGGTACTGCTCGTCCGAAACTTTCTCCATCCACTCGACGGTCCTTCCATCGAGCGCCTCGGAGAAAGCGATATGGCTCATGCCGACAGCAGGGCTTGCACCATGCCAATGCTTCACCCCGGGCGGAATCCAGACGACATCGCCGGGCCGGATTTCCTGGGCGGGACCGCCCCATTCCTGCACGAGCCCCACGCCCACCGCGACGATGAGCGTCTGGCCGAGGGGATGGGTGTGCCAGGCAGTCCGCGCCCCCGGCTCGAATGTGACGATCGCGCCGCTTATCCGGGCTGGGTCGCTGCCCTTGAAACGCGAATCCACGCGCACCGAACCAGTAAAATGGTCGGCCGGGGCGATGATGGACGGTTGTAAGCCTGGACGCGTAACGCTGATCATTGGATTCGACTGGGCCGAGGCCGACGAGGTGAACATGAGAGAAAGGATGATCGCGGCACGGGACTTCACCTTTCCCATTCACTTTCCATTTTCCTGGAAGACGTCCTTGGCGACCGCGACGCCGGAAACCGCACTCGGCCAGCCCGAATAAAAGGCCATGTGGGTGATCGTCTCGACGACCTCGTCCTTGGTCAGGCCGTTCTGAAGGCCAATCTTGATGTGCGATCGAAGCTGATCCGGGCGATTGAGTGCGATCAAGGCGGAAATCGTGACAAGGCTCCGATCTCGCTTTGAAAGCCCTGGGCGTTCCCAGATATCACCGTAGAGGACATCGTCTGTCAGTTCAGCGAGCTTGGGTGCGGTCCCTCCCATCAATTGCTGCGCGCGGGACGGCTGCTGGGCCGGTCCTGCATCGGATGTGGCGGGAGGCTGGTTCTGGGCGATTGCCATGGTGGAAATTCCTCCGGACACAAGCAGACCGGCTGCGACGAACAGATTTCGGGTGTGTTTCTTCAATGGATTTTTCCTCGCCGTTGGAGGCGGACTCAGCGATGGGGCAGACCTTCGGCCGCTGTGTTGCTGAAGGCTCTTATTGCCTGCCCCCTGGAGACCATGCTGGGCCATTGGGTTTGATCGCGGCCAGCAATTAGATGGTTCGGGCAAAGAATGGCGTCAGCTTGCCCAATGCGGCGTCCACATATTGGGGAACCCAATAGGTCTCGATGTGGGTCGCACCCTCGATCTTGAACAGTTCCTTGTCCTTTGTTCCACCGGCCTTGGGGAATGCCTCCTCGGTCATATACAGGCTGTCGGCCTTGCTTCCGGCGATCATCAGCAGCGGCTGGTCGATCAGGTCGACCTGATCCGTTGCGTCCCAACGCATCAGCTCGAGCAGGCTGCTCATGGTGTATTTGAATGTCGAGTTGGGATGCGCATGCGTCTTCCAGTAGTACTCGTACCCCTGGCGATACATTTCGAACGGCAGCGCGGCGATCTGCGCGTCGGTCAGATTGGCATCCCCCGCATAGAGAATGTCTCCACCGGCCATTTGCTGGGCGCGGGCAGCCGAAACCTGCTTCAGGCGTTCCTGGATGGTGCCCAGTTGCGAATCCGCAAAGCCATTGCGGCGAACCCGCCCGGAGTTGAACATGCTGAGCGTCGCAATGGCCTTGAAGCGCTTGTCGGTTTTGGCTGCCGCCAACGAGTATCCGCCACCGCCACAGATGCCGAGCAGGCCAAGGCGTGTGGCATCGACGCCCGGATAGCGGGTGATGAAGTCCGCCATGCCGTGGATGTCCTCGATGCGAGATGCGGGTTTGTCCACGTTTCGCGGTTCGCCGCCGCTGCCACCCTGGTAGGCGGCGTCCGCCGTGATCGTGATGTAGCCCCGTTGCGCCAGATGCTGGGCATAGAGGCCCGCAACCTGTTCCTTCACGCCGCCATTGGGGTGCGCAACGACGATCGCCGGATATTTCCGGTTCGGATCGTAGTTCGCCGGCGTATAGACGTTGGCAACGATATCCAGGCCATTGAGCTTGTACTTGACCGGATGGATATTGACCTTGCCAGGCGCGTTCTCGGTGATCGCGCCGTCATAGACCAGCGAGAACGGATTTTGCTTAAAATCGGCCGCGACGGCGGTAGCATTGGTCATTGCTGTAACTCCTAGCGTTGCACCCGACAGAACAAGCACGGAGGCTCCGAGGAACTCGCGCCTTCTCTCGTCGATGACTTCGTTGGCCATATCGAACTCCACTCTTTGATCAGCGAACTTGTGCCACCGAGTGTTCGCGCGGACGGGTCAATCCAGCTTCTTCTCGGCAAGGAACTGCGAGATCAGGTCGGCGATCTGGACATTGTTCAGATCGGACATCAGGAAGTGCGTGTTGCCGCGAATACCGATGTCCGGCAGATGCACCAGCCGTGCGTCGCCGCCATGCTTGTTGACGGCATCGACCCAGAGCCTGGCCATGGCGAGCCGCACCCGCCAGTTGTCCTGTCCCCGCTCAGTGGTCGGCTCGGTCGGGAAGTTGTCGCCGTAATAGATGACGATCGGAATACGGGTGAGCTTCTGAAAATCCCGCAGCGGAACGGCCTCGGGCGACAAGGTGCCGGCGGCACTCTGCATCGCAGGAGGCAACTCACCTTCCGGGAAGATGAAGCCGCTGCCTGGTTCGAGAGCGACGATCGCCTTGACATTGGGGCTCTTGATCGCCGTCAGCCAACCGGGTCCGCCAGCCTGCGAATGCGTGAAGAGGATGCCGGGACCGATCTTGTCGAACAGCGCCGACATCGCATCCGAGATCACACCGGCATCGTAGGGTCCCGTGTTGGGCGTGACAGAGCGGAAGAATTGATCCAGCGTTTCAGACTTACGATCGAACTGCACGTTATCGAAGAAGTTCGGCCATTTTCCGAGGCGGAACTGGTCGAAGAACAGCTGGTCATAGGGTGTCGGCTCAATGGTCGCGGCGGCGGTGCTGTTGCCCGCCCGGCCGCGGCGTGGCTGATCGACAATGTAGGTCGTGAAGTGCCGACGCAGGAAAATGCTCTGAAATCCTTCGCGGCCATCTGGCGTGGTCTCCCAACTGCGCCCCGACTGGTAGGCGCCATGCAGCATGACGATGGGGAGCGCCTTGAGGGTCAGCGGGATCTGATAAAAGGTGTAGAGATGATCGCCGTGGAATGTCTGCCCCTCGGCCGTCGGCTTGTTGTTGTTGTAGGTACCTGGAGTGCTCACCACTTTCCCACCGGTAGCGAAGCTACCTTGCTCCAGGATGGTCAGAGGTTCCGTTTTTCCTTTTTGATCAGCTGTTGCGGCGGCACAAGCAAGCATCGCTGCAGCCGCGAGCGACGATGCGACGAACCGATTGCGAGAACTCAAGGCACCCGTCCCTTTCAACCTGCATACCGTTGAGAAAGGGATAGAGCCAATCGCATTCTTTGATTAGTGGCATATATTCGGATGCGTCTTTAAGTTTAGCTTAACAATCTTAAGATGCATTCGATCCGAGCAGGCTGCCTGGCTCGAAGGAAGCAACCAGGCTGGGCAATGTGATCAATGACAAGAATCCCGGACGCGAGAATCCAAGCAATCGCGTGATCTCCATCGCCTTCGGTATAGCCGTTCTTGACATCAGCTGGGACTTCGAAATGCTTCAGAGTGCTAAGCTCAAAGGCATCGGACAGTCCCTCAATCTCTGGGATGAGCCAAGTCTGGTGAGCAGAAGAACTGGCCTGCTTAGATGCTCAATCGTGGACCCGATGAATAAGCAAAGAGACCCGGAGCCACGATGAAAGGATCTCTTTGTCGTCTGGCGACCCCGCCTCTGCATCGTATCACTGCGTGCTGCCATGCGCGCGGAATGACAAGATCAACTTCGTCCGAGTGCATCGGGCCGGTCGCGCCCTACCCTGCCCGCCGGCCCGGCAGCACATCCGCGACCGCCGTCGACCATCCGCTATCCGTGTGCTTGGCCCAATAGGCCTCGAGCAGCGCCCTTGTGACCGGCCCCATACGCCCCTCGCCGACGGCGGCGGCATTGATCCGCGTCACCGGCATGATGCCGCCGGCGGTCGAGGTGATGAAGACCTCGTCGGCTGCCAGCGCCTCGGCCGCCGCCACGACCCGCTCCTCCAGGGGAAAGCCGAACTCGGCGGCGAGTTCGATGGCGCTTTGGCGGGTGACGCCGCGCAGCACGCCGCGATCCGGCGTGGCGATCCGGCCCTGGCGCACGGTGAAGATGTTGAAGCCCGGGCCTTCAGCGAGATTGCCATCGACATCCGTCAGCACGGCGCTTTGCGCACCACGGGCATAGGCATCGTAGAGCCCCATGACGAAATCCAGCCAGTGATAGTTCTTGACGGTGGGATCGACCGAATCCGGCGGGATGCGGCGGATGTCGGACAGCACGATGGAAAGCCCGCCCTCGCGCTGTTCGGGCTTGAGGATCCAGCCGAAGGGAATGGCAAAGCAGATCAGCTGGTTATGGGCCTCCCTGGGATCGCGCGAGAAGGTCGGCGAGAGGCCGCGCGTCAGCACCATCTCGACATAGGCATCCTCGAACCCGGAGCGGGCGACGCATTCGCCAAGGATCTGGACGAGCTTTCCGGGCGAGACCGGCAGCGTGAGGCGCAGCCTGTCGGCCGAGCGCAGGAACCGCTCGACATGGGTGTCGAGGCGGAAGAAGCGCCCCTTCCAGACATGCACGACGTCATAGGTCGCATCCGAATGCAGGAAGCCCCAGTCGAGCACCGAGATCTTGGCTTCCGACATGGGCACGAAGGCGCCATCGATATAGGCTGTTCCGGCAGGATAGTTCATGCGACCTCGCTCTTGCACCCACGCCCCTAGATCGGAATCGGGCCTATGCGATCTGCGCCCGGCAATGAAAATAATTCAAGGCCGATGTCGCCCTCCGGCAGGCTCGTTCGTCGTCACGATAGGCGGCCGAGCAAGTCGGCCAGGCAGGAAACCGATGCGATGACAATCACCATCACGGCCTTTGAACGTTCGCCCGATGGCGGCAAGGGACTGGCGCGCGATACGCGCGTTCGCTGGGCGCTCGAGGAAGTGGGCCAGCCTTATGAGGTTCGCCTGGTTTCGTTCGCAGACATGAAGGCGCCCGGCCATCTGGCCCTCCATCCCTTCGGCCAGATTCCCACCTATGAGGAGGGTTCTCTGTGCCTATTCGAGACCGGCTCGATCGTCTTTCACCTTGCCGAGAAGCATGCGGGCCTGCTCCCGCAGGGGCGCGATGCACGGGCGCGGGCGATCACCTGGATGTTTGCCGCGCTCAACACCGTCGAGCCGCCGATCCTCGACCTGACGACAGCCAGGATATTCGAAGCCGACAAGCCTTGGAGCGCGGAGCGCCTGCCCCTGGTTAAGGACCGCGTTCGGGCTAGGCTCGACCAGCTTTCAGCACGGCTGGGCAACGCCGAGTGGCTCGACGGTGCGTTCAGCGCAGGCGATTTGTTGATGGTGTCCGTGCTGCTGCGCCTGAGAATGTCGGGCCTGCTGGACGAATATCAAAACCTGGCGGCCTATGTCGCTCGCGGCGAAGCCCGGCCCGCCTATGTCAGGGCCTTTGCCGCCCAATTTGCGGTCAACGCCCCATCAGACCGTTAAAACATACGCTCACAAAGTCCAGCCGACAGAATCTACGAGCTAAATTGGCGCCAAGGCGTGGCCACGAATGCGCCAGCCGAGCGTGAGCGGCGTTCCCGGCTCGAGTGTGATTGCCGTGCGCACGCCGGCAAGCGCGATGGGATTGTCCGAGGCGGCGATCACCGATCCGAAATCGAAGGCCGAGGCCACCGGCTCGACGCCGACGCATAGGTGGCGCCCGTTCCAGGGCGCGAACTTGCGCCCGCGATTGCTCATCCATAGCAGGCAGGACGGCAGCTTCGCCGTGTCCCAGGAAAGATCCCAGGCAACTCGGTCGTGCTCGTCGACAAGATGCACGCCGCCCTCGATGCCGCAGAGTTGCAGGATGTCCTCGCGGTCATCGGCGAAGGGCAGCCTGTCGAAACGCTCGTGCCCGCCTGACTTGATTGCGACCTCGGCAAGCGTGGTGAACTTCCTGTCGGGCTCGGCCCGGGCCGCCGCCTCGGCCACGGGATGGCTGAGGCCGAAGCGATAAGGTCCGGGCTCGATGCGGAAGGATCCGGGATTTCCACGCAGGGCGAAGTTGGGGTGAAAGCCGAAAGGCCTGACACAGGGGCGCCGGGCCTGGATCTCGACGGAAACATCGAGCCCGGCCTGCCCGTCGATCGGCCGGATCGTGCGCGTGATCCGCTCGATCGGCGAGTCGCCGGGATAATCGAGGTCGAGGGTGATCGCCTCCCGCGTGAGCGACATCAGCTTCCATTCGGAGGCAGCGCTGTAGCCATGCAGCAAATGATCGCTCGGGCCGAGCGGATCGGCGGCCTGCGGCAAGGGAGCATCGACCAGCCCCCTCCAGGCACCGACCAGGGGATCATCGCGGCCGTAGAGCCGCCCAAAGGGCAGGCAGGGCCAGTCGCCCCTGAGGTTCTCCAGGCCGGGTTCGACGGCTTCGCCGGCCGTGATCCAGGGCGCCTCGTGGAAGGGTTCGACGAAACGGCCATCGTCGAGGCGAAAGCGCGTGCGGCCCAGGGCGGCGGCGCCGGCATGTACCGTCACCTGGCCATGCGACCAGTCGAGCGACCAGGTTTGCGGCATGTGGATGTTCCCAAATGTCTAACCGAGGGCAGATCGAGCTGCGATTACAACAGCATGACTGTCCCGCGCTACACGGTTTGAAGTGGCGCGAGCCTTGTCATTGCCGGGCTTGACCCGGCAATCCAGCCTTCCGCTCGAAGCGGCGACGACCGGCTCACTGGATGCCCGGGTCAAGCCCGGGCATGACAAAGTTCACTCCCTTCGCCGGTTCGGCTAGAACTTGAATTCCTCGACATTGGCCGGCGTGACGATCTTGGCAGGACCGAGGACCACCTCGCCCTTCTCGCCCACCGTGTAGTCGCCGAGGCGCCCGGCCTTGAACTTGTCGCCCGGCTTGCCGGCGATCTTGCACTGCGCCAGTTGCTGGGCGCCGTAATAGGTCAGGTAGCCGAGGTCCTTGACGTTCCACCAGATGTCCTGGACGGAGCCGTTCTGGATGTATTTCTTGATCAGGGTGGCAGGAGCGAGCCCCGTCAGCTTGACCTTGCCGAGGCTGCCCGCCTGGTCGAGGGCGCGCGCCGCCGCCGGCAGGCCGATGCCGGCTGGGATGATGATGCCCTTGAGGTTCGGGAAGGCCTGGACGAGCGCCAGGGCCTGCTGCTGGTTGACCTGCTCGCTCTCCTGGCCATAGGCGATCTGCACCAGCTTCATCTTGGCGAATTTCGGCTCCTTCATCTTGTTCTTGATGAAGTCGATCCAGGCATTCTGGTTGGTCGCCGTCGGGGTCGAGGACAGGATGGCGAAATCCCCCTCATAGCCGATCATCTGGCCCATGCTCTCCAGCATCATCTCGGCCAGGCTGTCGCCCTTGGCCTGGTTGAAGAACAGTGAACGGGCGGCTTCCGAAACGTCGGAATCATAGGAGACGATCCTGACGCCCTGTTTGGCCGCGCGCTTGAGGGCGGGCGCCACGGCATTGGCGTCATTGCCGGAGATGGCGATGACGTCGACCTTCTGGGACACGAGATTGTTGATGAACTCGATCTGGGCTTCGGCAGTCGCCTGGGACGGCGCCTGCTGGATCACCTTGCCGCCAATCTCCTTCTGGGCCTCCTCCGCCCCGGTCCTGGCCACCTGGAAATAGGGATCGGTGTCGAGCTTGGGCAGGAAGCCGACGGTGACGGGTTCCTTCGCGCATTTCTCGGCTGCGAAAGCCGGCGCCGCCAGGGCGCCCAGCACGATGGCCGTGGTCAGGATCAGATGGGTTCTCGTCGCTTTTTTCATGGCTTGTCTCCTCCTTCACGCCTTTCTCGAGGTCGTTGTTGTCTACGCTTTCAGTCAGGTCGTTCGTTCCGGCCCTTTCGGCAGGCTGGCTGTCTTGAACTTCGCCTGGAGACCGCCATAAAGGCGCTGGGCCGTGGTGCTGAGCAGCAGCGAGACGATCAGCAAGAGCCCGATCACCGTGCCCTGTGCATCGCCGCCGATCTGGCTCAGGCCCAGCACGTTGCGCAGCGTGGCGATCAGCACCAGCGCCAGGAACACGCCGGTGAGCTTGCCCTTGCCGCCGAACACGCTGACGCCGCCGAGCAGCGCGATGGTGATCACGTCGAGCTCCAGGCCGATGGCATTGTCGGCCCGCGCATTGGCAAGGCGGGCAGTGAATACGATGGAGGCAATGGCGCAGATGAAGCCGCTGAGCACGAACAGGCCGAGGCGGATGCGCGCCACCCGCACGCCGGCATAGAGTGCCGCATCGGGGCTGCCGCCGATGGCATAGATACGCCGGCCGATACTGCTCATCTGCAGGAGGATGGCGAAGACCGGCGCCAGCACGAGGAAGGGCACGATCGTCCAGGGGATCGGCGTGTCGCCCAGCGTGTCGATGCCGAAATCGGTGAAGCTCTCGGGAAACTCGTTCACCGAGCCGGTGCCGAGCAGGATGTAGCCGATGCCGCGGAACATCGCCATGGTGCCGAGGGTCACCACCAGCGAGGGCAGGCCGAGATAGGTCACCAGCACGCCGTTGAAGGCGCCTGCCAGGATGCCCGCCAGCAGCGCCAGCGCGATCGCCCCCTCCAGCGGCAGGCCCTCGCGGATCAGCACGCCGAACACCACGCTGCACAGCGCCAGGATGCTGGCGACGGAGAGGTCGATCTCGCGGGCGATGATTAGGAGCACCATCGGCAGCACGATCAGCGCCCGCTCGGATGCGCCTGCAATGGCCTGAGAGATGTTGAAGACCGTGGCGAAGTTCGGCACGGCGAACACCGCATAGGCGAGAACCGCCACCGTCAACAGGGCCAGGAAGTTCTCCCAGCTGGCGATCCTTTCGATGAGGCTGGTCTTCATCGCGCCCTCCGTCCCTGATGGGTTCGCCGCCCGATGATGGTATCGACACCGATGGCGAGCAGGATGACGAGGCCATAGACCCCTTGCAGCCAGAGGGGATCGACGCGCACCAGCGTCAGTCCGTTCTGGATCACCAGCAAGGTGAGCGCCCCCAGGGCGACGCCGAGCACCGTTCCGGCCCCGCCCCTGATGGCGACGCCGCCCACCACCACCGAGGCTATCACGGTGAGTTCGAAGCCGAGCGCCACGCGGGCGTCGATGGTGGCATAGCGCGAGGCCCAAAGGGCGCCGTCGAAGCCGGCCAGCAGGCCTGCCAGCATGAAGGCCCCGAGCACGAGGGCCGTACGGCGGATGCCGATCAGGGCAGCGCCGTCCGGATTGGAGCCGATGGCATAGAGCTCCCGGCCGACAGGCCAGTGCCTCAGGATCAGCCCGATCACCACCAGGCAGGCAAGGGCGATGAGAATCACGGCTGGAATGCCGGCGATGCGGGCGCTGGTCATGTCGAGCCAAGCCTGCGGCACCTGGTCGGCGCTGATCTGTCGGCCGCCCGCCCACAGGCTGTTCAGGCCCCGGAAGACCGAAAGCGTCCCGAGCGTGACCACGATGGCCGGCACGCGCCCAAGGGTCACCACCAGCCCGTTGAGGGCACCGCAGGCCAGGCCGACCACACAGGCCACGCCGACGCCCAGAAGCACCGAGCTGTCCGGGTGGGCATGCATGAAGCTCGCCGCGCCATAGGCCGACAGGCCGATCACCGAGGCCACCGACAGGTCGATGTTGCGCGTGAGCAGGACCAGCATCTGGGCCACGGCGACGATCATCAGCAGCGCCGCGTCCATGGCGATGGCTGTGAGGTTTTCCGGGCTGACCATGCGCGGATTGAGGAACATCACCGGCAGGACCACGGCGGCCATGGCCCCGACCAGCCCGACCTCGCGCCGGCGCAGCAGCGCCTTGAGCCAGCCCGCCTTGGCCTCATCGGCCTTGGTGGCGTCATCCCGCGATGCCAGCGCCGGTTGCTTGTCCGCAATCACCCCGCCGGCATCCGTGGCCGCGCGTATGACCTTTTCCTGGTCGGCCTCCTCGCGGGTGAAGGCGCCGGCCATCCGGCCTTCGCGCAGCACCACGATGCGGTCGCACATGCTGACCAGTTCCGGCAGCTCCGAGGAGATCAGGATGATCGCCAGCCCCTGCTGGGCAAGTTCCGCGATCATGGTATGGACTTCGGACTTGCTCTCGACGTCGATGCCCTGGGTCGGCTCGTCGAGGATGAGCAGCCTGGGCTGGGTGGCGAGCCATTTCGACAGCACCACCTTCTGCTGATTGCCGCCCGAGAGTGTCTTCACAGGCTGGTCGAAGCTGCGGAATTTCAGCTTCAGGCGCTTGAGATGCGGCTCGACCAAAGCCAGTTCCTGCCGCCGCATCACCAGCCCGGCCATCGTGGCCTTCTCGATCACCGGCAGGGACGCATTGTCGAGGATGGGAAAATCCATCACCAGGCTCTGGCCGAGCCGGTCCTCCGAGACATAGGCGATGCCGGCGGCCATGGCGGCGGGCGGATCGGCAAAGGCCACCGCCTTGCCCTCCATCTCGATGCGGCCCGCCGTCGGCTGGTCGATGCCGAACAACACGCGGGCGATCTCGGTGCGCCCGCTGCCTACCAGCCCGCCGAGGCCGACGATCTCGCCGGCCCGGACATTGAAGGAGACATCCTCGAACGCCCCTTCGCGCGACAGGCCGGAGACGGAGAGCACCTCCTGGCCGGGTTTTGATTCCCATTGCGGATAGATGGCCTTGAGCGGCCGCCCGATCATCATCTGCACGGCCTGGTCGCGGTCGAGCTCGGCTGCCTGCCTCACGCCGATGAGGTGCCCATCGCGCAGGACGGCGATGCGGTCGGCAATCCGGTAGATCTCCTCCATGCGATGGCCGACGAACATCATCGCCACCTGCCGGGCCTTGAGGTCGGCGACCACGGCGAAGAGACGCTCGACTTCGCGCTGGGACAGCGCCGCGGTCGGCTCGTCCATGATCAGCACCTTGGCATTGACCGACAGGGCGCGGGCGATCTCGACCAATTGCTGCTCGGAGGTGCGCAGCTCCTTCAAGGGATCCTCGGGCGAGCACTGCAGCCCGACCACATCGAGCAGCGCGCGCGCTTCCTCGCGCATGCGTTCATAGTCGATGCGTCCCAAGGCACGCTGCGGCATGTGGCCGACGAAAATGTTCTCGAACACCGTCAGGTCACCGAACAGGCCGGGATGCTGGTGCATCACCGCAATGCCGCGTCGCTGCGCTTCGAGGGGCGACCAATGCTCCACCGGATCGCCGCCGATGGTCACCGCACCCTCGTCCGGCCTGTAGACGCCGGCAAGCAGCTTGACGCAGGTGCTCTTGCCCGCACCGTTCTCGCCCAACAGGGCCAGCACCTCACCGGGCAGGAGATCGAAACTGGCGTGGGAAAGGGCGATCGTTCCTCCGAAGCGCTTGGAGGCGTTCACCAAGCCGGCGGCCGCGACGGGGGACGCGATCGAGGCTCCGAAATCCTCATCCGCCAGGCTGCTCTTCATGGCCTTGCCCGCCGGCGACGATGCGACCGAGATGCGCCCATCATCAACGTCCCCTCACCTTTAATTATTAAAGCAAATGGATATATCGATGACCCCAAACTGTCAAGCGCATGCCCTCGCGCCTAAGCGGCACCGATATAGGTTCTCAGGCTGGCGCGCCCGATGCCCGGCGCCTTGGCCTTCACCAGCGTGGCGCTGTCCGGCGCGAACATGGCATAGAGCGGCAGGATGGCTGCGCCGATCGCTGCGGCGCGCGGCCCCATGGTGCCGACCGCGATCTCGGGCGCGAACAGGCCTTCGGGTACGATCTCGCCGAAGCGACGCGACACCGCCTCGACCGTGCGCTGCAGGATGGCCGCCGGCAGGATGCCGTCGATCACGATGGCCGAGACATCGACCACGGCGATGGCACCGACGATGGCCTGAGCCAGGGCATCGGCACAGTCCTCGACCCACTCGCCGAGAAAGGGTTCGGCCTTCTCGCCGATTTCGTCGAGCTCGAGAGCCCGGCGGATCGGCACGCCGTTCTCGCGCAGATGATTGGTCAGCACATAGATCGACGCGCGGCGCAGCAGGATCTCGAAGGGTCCCTTCGGCGCCGGCACGCTCGACAGCAGCGAAGGCGTCACCGGATAGGGACCGAAGGCCGCCGAATTGCCGTTCGGGCCGGTCTCCAGATTGCCGTTGATGATCAGTCCGCCACCGATGAAGGTGGAGATGAACAGATAGATGAAGTCCCGGACCTCCCGGCCCCGGCCATAGACCAGTTCGGCCGTCGCCGCGCCGGAGGCGTCGTTCTCGAAGAACAACGGCAGGTCGATGCTGTCGTTCAGGGCCTTGGCAAAGTCGAAATCCTCCCAGGCCTGGGTGATCGAGCCCGGCATGCCCAGTTCCTTGGTCCAGCTATCCATGAAATAGGGCATCGCCACGCCGACGCCGACCACCCGGCTGCGCAAATCGGGCGCCAGGCCGGCCCGGAAGGTGCGGACATAGGCGGCCGCCAGCTCCGCCACCATCTGCGGCTCGGGATATTCGTATTCGCTGGTTTCCATGCGCAGGGTGCGGCCGGTGAAATCGACCAGCACGGCATCGAAGGCCCGCCGGCCGACATGCAGGCCGATCGAGAAGGCGCCGTCGGGCGCCGGCGCATAGAGGGTGGAAGGCTGCCCGACCTGTCCGGCGCGCTTGCCCTCATGGCGGACCAGCCCGACTTCCTCGAGGTGATCGACGATGACGGCCACGGCCTGGGGCGTGAGATTGGCGGAACGGGCGAGCTCTGCCTTGGAAGCCTGGCCAAGGCGCTGCAACGCCTCGAGCACCACGCGCTCATTGTAGCGCCGCACCTGGACGGAATTGCTGCCCTTGCGGCTCGCGGGCGCGTTCGGCTGGGACATGATCGCCATCGTGCTCCAAGGAATGAAGGATCTCGAGCCGGAAAGATCCTTCAATTATTAAAGCACTATGCTTAATTATCAAGGGGGACGTCCTGGGACCGCAGGCACCCTGCCCGCTCTTGAAAACTCTGGCTACGCAGGGAAAGCGAATGCGGGCGAGGACGCCCGCGATCTCTGGAAACCTATCGCGCCGCCGTCTGCGCATAGGCGCTGCCGAAGCGATTGGCGAGGAAGGCCGAGAGCGCGATATCCTCCTGGCGGATGAAGCCCTTCTGCGGCAGCTCGCCCTTGGCCAGCATGTCCAGCACGGCGCAGATGGCCGAGGCCGTCGTCACCTGGATGGCGCTGCGCAGGCGCGAGCCGACGCGGCGGTTGTAGATCTTGTTGGCATAGGTTTCCTGCACCAGATGGCCGTGGCGCTTGCCGCTGACGGTAACGAAGATCACCACCACGTCCTGGATCGTCGCCGGCAGGGCATTTTCGAGAATGTCCTTGAGCACGTCGCGGCGATGCCGGAGATCGAGGTCGTTGAGCAGCGCCTTCATGATCGCCGCATGGCCGGGATAGCGGATGGTACGGTAGTTCAACGTGCGCACCCGCCCCAGATAGGTTTCGCACAGGCTGCCGAGCCCGCCCGAGGTGTTGAAGGCCTCATAGGTGACGCCGTCGAGCGAGAATTCCTCGCGCTCCTCCATCGCCGGCACCTCGACGCGATGACCGTCGACGATCGCCTCGCAAGGCTCGCAATATTCGTTGATGACCCCGTCCGTCGACCAAGTCAGGTTGTAGTTGAGCGCGTTGGAGGGATATTGCGGCAGGGCGCCGACGCGCATGCGGATGGAATCGAGGCTGTCGAACTGCTGGGCGAGATCGTTGGCGACGATCGAGATGAAGCCGGGCGCCAGACCGCATTGGGGGATGAAGGCGCTCCTGGCCGAAGCCGCGAGGTCACGCACCCGGCGGGTCGAGGCGACGTCCTCGGTCAGGTCGAGATAATGAACGTTGGCGCGCGCCGCCGCCTCGGCGATACGGGTGGTGAGATGGAAGGGCGCGGCACTGAGCACGGCATAGGCACCGTCCAGGACGGTGCGCAGGGCTGCTCCGTCCTCGAGATCGAGTTCACGCTGCTCCACGCCCGCCGACAGTTCGGCGCCCTCCAGTTGCGCGGCCGACCGGTCGATCACCGTGACTTCATAGTCCCCGCTGACCGCCAGGATATCGGCGATGCATGCGCCGATCTTGCCTGCTCCCGCCACCACGATCTTGCGCATTGTCCGCCTCCCCTGCCGTGTTTCCCTAAGCAAAGCCTACGCCTGCCTCCCTGCTTTTCGAAGCCTGCATTTCGACGAAATGCCGAGCTATCTTTGCACAATGCCATCCGCTATATCGTCGTTATGACGACGCCCGCCGATGACGCCCTGATTGCCATCCTGCGCGAGAACGCCCGCGCCTCCACAGCCGAGATCGCCCGGCGCCTCGGCGTTTCCCGCACCACAGTGCAGAGCCGCCTGGCTCGTCTCGAACATCGCGGCGTGATCGCCGGCTACACCATCCGGCTTTCGGAGGAGCATACCCGTTCGCTGCTGCGCGCCCATGTGCTGCTCACCACCGTGCCCAAGCTGATTCGCCAGGTGGAGGCGGGCCTGCGCGAGATTCCGGCCGTACGCACGCTGCATTCGGTCAGCGGCAATTTCGACATGATCGCGGTGATCGAGGCTCGCTCGGTCGGCGAGCTCGACGAACTGGCCGATCGCATCGGCGCGCTGGAAGGCGTCGAGCGCACGTCGACCTCCCTCATCCTGTCGACGCGGATCGAACGCTAGGGCGTACCGAAAAACGCGCGCCGGGCCCTGAAAAACCATGCAATAACAATGATTTACGATAACGGGCTCGATTTCGGAATCGAGCACGGCCGTGTGAGGCGTGTCCCGGCACCGACGGATATTCGACGATCCGCGTTCAGTTTCGGTTCAGCCGCAATCGGGATGATGGCGGCCCAATCAAGAGAGGTCGCGATGCTCCTGCGCAAGAAACTGATCAGTCTGGCTGGTACGCTGATGCTCGCCGTCTCGCCCACGGCGATCGTGCTGGTGCAGGACGCGCTGGCGCAGGATGCCCAGGCGCCCACCACGGAAGCGCCCGCGCCGGGTGCCAAGCCCTCGATCGAGGACGTGCTGAAGCGCCACAAGAAGGGCGGCGGCCAGGATGGCGAGGGCGCGCCGGCAAAACGGGCAGCTCCCGCCGAATCGCAGGACCAGGACGGCGGCGCTCCGGCTGCCAAGCCGAAGCGGCAGAAGCCGAACGCCGAGCAGGACGGCGCAGCATCCGGTTCAGGCGGTGACGAAACGCCTGCCGCCAAGCCCCGCCGCCAGAAGCCGACCCCCGGGGCCGCCGGCCAGGACGCGCCCGGCGAACCCGTGCCCGGCGAAGCGCCCCCCGCTGCCAAGCCCAAGCGCCAGAAGCCGGCCGCCGATTCGGCCGGCCAGGAAGCTCCCGGCAAGCCAACCGCGGGAGAACCTGCACAGGAGGCCCCGGCTGCAAAGCCCAAGCGCCAAAAGCCCACAGCGCCTAGCGACACCACGGGACAAGACACGCCCGCAGCAAAACCCCGCACTCCCACCGAGCCGGATGCGGATCAAGGCAGCGGCGCGCCCGCGCAGACCAAGCCCGTCCAGCCCAAGCCTGTGCCCCAGCAGCCCGCCGCCGGCGACGGCCAGCCGGGTGCAGGACCGGAAAACGGTGGCACGCCTGAACCGCGCGGCAAGCGTCGCGACCGCACCCAGGGCCAGCCCGGCACCGAGGGGGCGCCGCAGGGCCTCGACAACGGCCAGCCGGACAGCCGCCCCCTGGATGGTCGCCCCAGCGGTCGCAACCAGCTCCCCGGGCAAGGCGGGATTCCCCTGCCGGCCGACGGCCCGCAACAGGGTCAGGAAGGCCGACCGGGCCTTCCGCCGCAGCCGGAGAACGGCAGCCAGCAAGGCCAGGGCCGCCCCCTGCAGGGCCCGGTCGACCGGGCAGCGGAGCAGCGCGCCATCGGCCTGCTGGGTGATGCCACGCCGCCCGATCGCCTCAACGACCAGCAATTGCGCCAGCGCCTCAACGTCTACCGCTCGGCCCTGTCAGCCGGCAACCTGTCGGAAGCCACCGAACAGGCCCTGATCCAGCGCCTGAACGGCGCGCGCGCCGCCCTGCGCAACCGCGTGGCCGACCAGGAATATGGCGGCGAACAACAGCAGGGCCAGAGTGGGCAGGGTTCGCCCTTCGGCCGCTCCCAGTTCCGCCAGGGCTCGCCCCGGCCGCAGGACATCCCCGCCATCCTGGCGGACCGGCGCCCCTCCAACGTGCTGACCGTCGACCAGCTCAACCGGCGCATCCTGGTCTATCGCGATGCCGCCAACGACCAGCGCTACAACCCCGAGGACCGCGAGGCCTTCGCACAATATCTGCAGGACGATCGCAACGACCTGCGCCGCCGCCTGCTGAGCGATCGCGGCCAGCGCACCGATCGCCTACGGCGCTATGAAGGCGACGGACGCTTCGACGTGGACATCAATCCGCGCGGACAGCGCTATCAGAGCGTCTGGGCGGCGGAAGTCGACGACGACCAGATCGAGCAGCAATTCGCCTCCCGCCCGCTCAAGCCGCTGCCGCGCCGTTATGCACGGTCCGAATTCCTTGCCCAGCCCGAAGCGGTGATGGAACAGCCGGCCATCCGTCAGTCCATCCCCAGCGTGGAACTGGACACCATTCATTTCGGCTTCAACGAATCATTCGTGCGCGAGGAGGAGATCGCCAATCTCGACCGCATCGGCCGCATCATCGAGCGGATCGTGGCCGCCCATCCCAACGAGGTCTTCGTGATCGAGGGCAATACCGATGCGGTGGGTGACGATGCTTATAATCTGCGCCTGTCCAAGGAGCGGGCCGAGGCGGTGAAGCAGGCCCTGACCCAATATTACGTGATCGCGCCCGACAACCTGGTCACGGCGGGCCTCGGCGAGCGCTATCTCAAGATCCCGACGCCCGAGCCCGAGCAGGAGAATCGCCGCGTGACCCTGCGCCGCATCACGCCCCTGTTGCAGAACTGACGGCTACCATCACGATCGCGGCGCACATCCCTGTCGGATGCGCGCCGCTTTTGCTTGCCATCCTCGGCCCTTTCGCTTAAATCCCGCGGCGCGGTGACCGCAGGTCTCCGCATCTCCTCGCCTCATGCATGTAGCCACGGCCGGGACCGCATCCTGGCCCGCTTTTGTGCGGCGTCCCCTCATCGAGAGCGTCTTACCAACGTTCGAGAATTCATCGGAGCCTAGTGGCCGTATGTCCGGCAGCCCGCGTCCCCGTCTTGTCATGAAGTTTGGCGGCACCTCTGTCGCCACTGTCGAGCGCATCAAGAATGTGGCGCAGCATGTCAAACGCGAGGTTGCCGCCGGCTATGACGTGGCGGTGGTGGTCTCCGCCATGTCCGGCAAGACCAATGAGCTGGTGGGCTGGTGCAACGAGGCCTCGCCGCTATATGACCAGCGCGAATACGATACTATCGTCGCTTCCGGCGAACAGGTCACCTCGGGCCTGCTGGCTCTGACGCTCAGCAGCATCGGCATCAAGGCCCGTTCCTGGCAGGGCTGGCAGGTGCCGATCGAGACCTCGGCCGCCCACGGTTCCGCGCGCATCTCGGCGATCCCTTCCAAGAATCTCGATGACGGCTTCGCCGCCGGGGAAGTCGCGGTGATTTCCGGCTTCCAGGGCATCGAGCCCGTGAGCGGGCGCATCACCACGCTGGGGCGCGGCGGTTCCGACACCTCGGCCGTCGCCATCGCCGGCGCGATCGGCGCCGAGCGCTGCGACATCTACACCGATGTCGACGGCGTCTACACCACCGATCCGCGCATCGTGCCCAAGGCGCAGCGCATGGACCGCATCGCCTTCGAGGAAATGCTGGAAATGGCCTCCCTCGGCGCCAAGGTGCTGCAGGTGCGCTCGGTGGAGCTCGCCATGGTCCACAAGGTGAAAACCTATGTAAGATCGTCCTTCGACGATCCCGAAAACCCCAATCCCGGAACCCTGATCTGCGACGAGGAAGACATCATGGAACAGCAGGTTGTGACCGGCATCGCCTATTCGAAGGATGAAGCGCAGATCACCCTGCGCGACGTGGCCGACCGCCCGGGTGTCGCCGCCGCCATCTTCGTGCCCCTGGCCGACGCCAACATCAATGTGGACATGATCGTCCAGAACATTTCGGCCGACGGCGCCTCCACCGACATCACCTTCACGGTGCCGCAGGCCGAGTTCCAGCGCGCCAAGGACGTGATCGACAAGGCCCGCAAGGACGTGGTGTGCGACAATGTCGAGACCAATATGGACGTCTCGAAGATTTCGGTGATCGGCATCGGCATGCGCAGCCATGCCGGCGTGGCGGCAACCTGCTTCCAGGCCCTTGCCGGCCGCGGTATCAATATCCGTGCCATCACCACCTCCGAGATCAAGATTTCGGTGCTGATCGATGCGGCCTATACCGAACTGGCGGTCCGCACGCTGCACACGCTCTACGGGCTCGACAAGGCCTGAGCAACCGCGCCTTGTTCTCACGACGACGGCACAGCGCCCCGATGACGCAGTGCCTGGCAGAAACGGAAATACTTCTTTCAATTTCCGTGAAATCTTGCGACAGAACAAAAAGTTAGTGCGTGCTTCGTTTGGATTCTCGCGCGAGGCACGCCCCCTATTCATTCTATGACCGGCCGCTTCGCCAGAACCGGCCGGCCCTCTGAGGCAGCGGACGGCCCCGGGTTCGCCGGGTCACCTGACCTGTCGAGGACATGGAGGCATCGGATGCGTGGCGCGATCGGCGGCCCGCGCCTGCTCCTCAAGCGGCTCCGCGAAGTCATGGCGGAGCCTGTTTCGGCGCAGGAGAGGCTGGACAAGACCGTGGTCTTGATCGCCGCGAACATGGTCGCGGAGGTCTGCTCGGTCTATGTCCTGCGCACCGACGGTACGCTCGAACTCTATGCCACCGAAGGCCTCAATCCGAACGCGGTGCATTTGACCACCATGCGCAAGGGCGAAGGCCTGGTCGGCCTCGTCGCCAAGGAAGCCGAGCCGGTCACCACCTCGGACGCGCAGCACCATCCCTTGTTCGCCTACAAGCCGGAAACGGGCGAAGAGATCTACAACGCCTTCCTCGGCGTGCCGATCCTGCGTGCCGGCGAGACGCTCGGCGTCCTCGTCGTGCAGAACAAGGCCCAGCGAGCCTATTCGGAAGAGGAGATCGAGGCGCTCGCCACGGTCGCCATGGTGCTGGCCGAGATGATCGCTTCCGGCGAGCTCCAGGCCCTGGCCCGTCCGGGCGCCGACCTCGCCAGCCGCCGTGCTTTGCAGCTGACCGGCGCACCGCTCTCCGAAGGCGTCGGGCTCGGCCATGTCGTGCTGCACGAGCCGCGGGTGGTGGTGAAGACCCTGATCGCCGACGATGTCGGCCGCGAGACCGATCGCCTCGACAATGCCATCGTCGGCCTGCGCGATGCGATCGACGCCATGCTCGACCGCGGCGACCTCGCCCGCGCCACCGAGACGCTCGACGTGCTCGAAGCCTATCGCATGTTCGCGCAGGATCGCGGCTGGATCACCAAGATGCGCGAGGTCATCGCCACCGGCGTCACCGCCGAGGCGGCGGTGCAGCGCGTGCAGTCCGATACGCGAGCACGCATGCAGCGCGTCGCCGATCCGATCCTGCGCGAGCGTCTCTACGATCTCGACGATCTCGCCAATCGCCTGCTGCGCCAGCTCACCGGCGACGGACATCACGTCCCCTCCGAGTCCATGCCCAAGGATGCAGTGCTGGTGGCGCGCTCGATGGGGCCGGCGGCCCTGCTCGACTATTCGCGCGACAACCTGCGCGGCCTCATTCTCGAGGAGGGCGGGCCGACCAGCCACGTCGCCATCGTGGCGCGGGCACTCGGCATTCCCACCGTGGGCGAGGTCGAGGGCATCACCAGCCTGGTCGAACAGGGCGATGCCATCATCGTCGACGGCTCGGTCGGCGAGGTCCAGGTGCGCCCGGCCCCGGATGTCGAGCATGCCTATGCCGAGAAGGTGCGCTTCCGGGCCAAGCGCCAGGAGCAATATCTCGCCCTGCGCCACAAGCCCAGCCGCACCCGCGACGGTTGCGATATCAAGCTCTATATCAATGCCGGCCTCCTGGTCGACCTGCCGCACATCAAGGAAAGCGGCGCCGATGGCATCGGGCTGTTCCGCACCGAGCTGCAGTTCATGATCGCCTCGCAGTTCCCGCGCACCGGCGAGCAATATGCGCTCTACAAGGCCGTGCTGGAGGCTGCCGGCGACCGGCCGGTCACCTTCCGCACCCTCGATATCGGCGGCGACAAGGTGCTGCCCTATATGCACCAGATCGAGGAAGAGAACCCGGCGCTCGGCTGGCGCGCCATCCGCCTCGGCCTCGACCGTCCCGGCCTGATGCGCTCGCAGCTCCGCGCCTTGCTGCAGGCCGCCGCCGGGCGCGAGCTCAGGGTGATGTTCCCGATGATCTCGGCCTCCGAGGAATTCGACCAGGCGCGTCAAGTGGTGGAGCGCGAGATTACCTTCCTGCGCCGCCACGGCAAACCCCTGCCCGATCTCGTCAAGCTCGGCGCCATGGTGGAAGTGCCGAGCCTGCTGTTCCAGCTCGACGAGATCCTGCAGCGCACCGATTTCCTGTCCGTCGGCTCGAACGATCTCTTCCAGTTCCTCTATGCGGTCGATCGCGGCAATGCGCGCGTGGCGGGCCGTTTCGACACGCTCTCACCTTCGGTGATGCGGGCCCTGAAGATGATCGCCGATAAATCCAACGCGGCCGGCGTGCCGGTGACGCTGTGCGGCGAGCTGGCCTCCAAGCCGCTGGAGGCGCTTGCCCTGATCGGCCTCGGCTTCCGGCAATTGTCGATGACGCCGTCCGCCATCGGCCCGGTCAAGGCCATGCTGCTCGAGATCGACGCAGCCGAGATCATGGAGCTCGTCGATCATCATCTCAAGCCGGAAGCGGACAGGCCGCTGCGCCTTGCTCTCAGGGAATTCGCCGCCGAACGCGGCATTCCGTTATAGCGAGGCTGCCCTGGGAGCGCGGACGTCCTCGTCCGCTTTTTCTCCCCATGCACATCGTTTCCAGATGCGGACAGGATGTCCGCGCTCCGACACTCCCAGGACCGCCCTATGCTTCCCCTCGACCGCCTTGATGCCCTGCTTCGCCGCCGCGATTTCGTCGAGGCCGAGCTCGCCTCCGGCCCGGACGCCGATACCTATGTGACCCTGGCGCGCGAACTTGCCGAGCTCGATCCCGTTGCCGCGCTCATCCGCGAATGGCAGGGCGCGCAGGACGAGTTGAAAGGCGTCGAGGCCATCATCGCCGAACCGGCCATGGCCGGCGAGATGGCCGAGATGGCGGAGGAGGAGCGCAAGACTTTGCTCGATCGCCTCGGCGAGTTGGAGACGGCGATCAAGCTTTCACTGCTGCCCAAGGATGCCGCCGACGAAAAATCCGCCATTCTGGAAGTGCGCGCCGGCACCGGCGGCGACGAAGCCTCGCTCTTCGCCGGCGATCTCCTGCGCATGTATATGCGCTATGCCGATCTCCAGGGCTGGAAGACCGAGATCCTGTCCGAATCCGAAGGCACCATGGGCGGCTACAAGGAAATCGCGCTGGCCATCAGGGGCAAGGGCGTGTTCGCCAAGCTGAAATTCGAATCCGGCGTGCATCGGGTGCAGCGCGTGCCGGTGACGGAAGCCGGCGGGCGCATCCACACCTCGGCTGCCACGGTCGCGGTCCTGCCCGAGGCCGAGGAGGTCGACATCGCCATTGAGGAGAAGGACCTCAAGGTCGATGTCTTCAGGGCCTCCGGCGCGGGCGGCCAGCACGTCAATACCACTGACAGCGCCGTGCGCATCACCCATCTGCCCACCGGTATCGCCGTGGCGGTGCAGGCAGAGCGCTCCCAGCACAAGAACCGGGCGCAGGCCATGGCGATGCTGCGCGCGCGCCTCTACGAAGCTGAACGCGAACGCGTCGACAGTGCCCGCGCCGCCAATCGGCGCGACCAGGTCGGTTCCGGCGACCGTTCCGAACGCATCCGCACCTATAATTTTCCGCAGGGACGCCTGACCGACCATCGCATCGGCCTCACCCTCTACAAGCTCGACCAGATCATCGCCGGCGACGCCCTCAATGAAGTGATCGACGCGCTGGTGACTGAGAACCAGGCGAGGCTCCTCGCCGCCAGCGAGGCAAGGGCGTGAGCACGCTCGGCGGCCTTTACCGGGAACTCCTCGCTGCCTTCCGCACTGCCGCACTGCCCACGCCTGAACTCGATGCCCGCTGGCTGGTGGCTGGAGCCACCGGCCTGCCGGCGACCGCAATCACGCTTTCCCCCGACGGCTCTGTGACGGTCGAGGCTGCGGATAAGGCCCGCTCCTTCCAGGCCCGGCGCCTGCAGGGAGAACCGGTGGACCGTATCCTCGGGCACCGGGAATTCTGGAGCCTGGAATTTCGCCTGGGCCCAGCCACGCTGTCGCCAAGGCCGGATACGGAGACGATCGTCGAGACCTGCCTGTCCCTCTTGCCCGACCGCGAAGCGGCCTACCGCCTGCTCGATCTCGGCACCGGCACCGGCGCCATCCTGATCGCCCTGCTGCATGAAAGACCGCGCGCGAGCGGGATCGGGATCGACCAGGCGGCCGACGCCCTGACGGTCGCAGGCCTGAATGCCACCGACAACGGCGTTGCCGATAGAGCCGATTTCCGGCTGGGAAACTGGATGGAGGGCCTGGAGGATGAAGTCGACCTCATCGTCTCCAACCCGCCCTATATCCCTTCCGCCGACATTGCCGGGCTGGAACCGGAGGTACGTGAGCATGATCCCCTGCTCGCGCTCGACGGCGGCCTCGACGGCCTCGATGCCTATCGCCTCATTGCCGCCGACGCCCCTCGCCTGCTGCGCTCCGGCGGGCTGCTGGTCTTCGAGCTCGGCATCGGCCAGGAAGAGGCTGTGGCCGGGCTGATGCGCCGTGCAGGCTTCGAGATGCTCGGTCCGGCGCGCAGGGACCTCGGGGGCGTTCCCCGCGCCTTGGCAGGCAGGTGGCCGGGGAACCCGCGACCGGCCTGATTTGCGCGGATATGCCTTCAACCCGCAGCCTCCCGCAGAAAGCGCTGGAGCCTCGGTACGCAGAAATCCAGGAATACCCTGACGCGATGGGGAATGTTGTCCCCGCCGAAGAAGAGGGCATGCATGTCCTCCTCATCCGGCGCGACGACGTCTGCAAGGATCTCGACGAGGCGCCCCGCCTTGAGATCGTCGCGTATATGATAGTCGGCGAGGCGCGCCAGGCCTATGCCTGCGACGGCCATGCGGCGCAGCGTCTCGCCATTGTTGGCAAGCAGGGTCGTGCGGACGGCGCGGTCGACGATACGACCGCTCTCGCTGAGCGGCCACACCGGCACAGCGCGGCGGAAACTGAAGCCCAGGCAATTGTGCCGCACGAGATCGTCGACTGATCGCGGCGTGCCGTGGCGGTCGAGATAGGCAGGGGCGGCGACGATCAGACGTCGCGAGGTGCCGATACGACGTGCCCGCAGGCGCGAATCGGGCAAGGCGCCCACACGGAAAGCGACGTCGATGCGCTCCAGATAGAGGTCGAGCTTTTCTTCCGAAAGCGCCAGGTCGACGGCAATCTCCGGATAGGCCTGCCAGAAGGCCGGCAGGATCGGCTCGATCGCCATTGCCCCGAAGGCCAGCGACGTCGTCACGCGCACGGTGCCGGTGGGCGTGACGGCTTGCCCACTCAAATCCCGCTCGATCGCATCGAGATCGTCGATGACGGCGCCGCCGCGCTCGTAATAGGCCCGTCCCTCCTCGGTGAGAGACAGGCGCCTGGTGGAACGCTCGAACAAGCGCAATCCCAGGCGCGCCTCGATCCGCGCGATCAGCTTGCTCACAGTGGAGGGCGTCATGCGCAGCTGCCGGGCGGCACGCGAATAGCTGCCTGTTTCGACGACCAGCCGGAACACCTGCATTTCGCCGAAGCGATTGTCCATGGTCGGGCCTCTCTCATTGATGAAACGATTTCATAAATAAGGTGATCCCGGGCGCCTTTCCAGCGCTCGTCGACGAGCCCATTTCCATCCCGACTTCAGCAGCGACCAGGCAGGGGGCTCCTGATCGAGCCACGGGCACGATCAGGCGGACTCCGCAGAATATCCAACCCCGCCTGGGCCGCGGCTGACTGGAACCGATGAAATCGAAAGTCGAGACGCAATGGATGCCATGGCCGTACAACCACGCACCGCCAACACCGATACACCTTCCAGCTTCTGGCCGTTGACGGCCCTGGCCATCGGGGCCTTCGGCATCGGCACCACCGAATTCTCGCCGATGGGCATGCTGCGCGACATCGCGCAGGGCGTCAGCGTCGACATCCCGACGGCTGGCCTGCTGATCAGCGCCTATGCCATCGGCGTGATGGCCGGTGCTCCCATCATGACGCTGTTGCTGGCGCGTTTACGCAAACGCACGGCCCTGATCGCCTTGATGAGCATCTTCGCGCTCGGCAATCTGCTGGCCGCGATCGCACCGGGTTATTGGACCCTGATGGCCGCCCGCATCATCACCAGCCTCAATCACGGAGCCTTCTTCGGCCTGGGTTCCATCGTTGCTGCCAGCCTCGTGCCGCGTGAACGCCAGGCCAGCGCCATTGCCGCAATGTTCCTGGGCCTGACCATCGCCACTGTCGGCGGCGTACCGGCAGCCACCTGGATCGGCCAGGCCATCGGCTGGCGGCAGACCTTCGCAGCGACGGCCCTGCTCGGGCTGGTGGCCATCCTGGCGCTCTTCCTCGCCCTGCCGAAGGGGGAGCCCGGCCGCATGCCCGACATTCGCCGGGAGTTCGGCGCCATCGCCCAGCCCAGCGTGCTGACCGCCATGGCCGCGACCGTGATGGGAGCAGGTGCCATGTTCGTGCTCTATACCTATGTGACTTCGGTCCTGATCGAGATTACCCACGCCGGGGCCGGCTTCATCACCCTCGCCCTTGCCCTGATCGGCATCGGCCTGACCCTGGGCAACGCGCTGGGCGGGCGCCTGGCCGACTGGTCACTCGACGGTGCCGCCAGGCTCTCGCTCGCGGCCCTCGGCCTGATCATGGCTGTGTTGCCGCTCGCCCTGACCTCCCGCTACGGCGCCGCCATCGGCCTCATGGTCTGGGGCATGGCCGCCTTCGCCATCGTGCCGCCTCTGCAGATGCGGGTGATGCAAGTGGCGTCGGCCGCGCCGGGCCTGGCCTCCTCGATCAATGTCGGCGCCTTCAATCTCGGCAACGCCCTTGGCGCGGCTATCGGCAGCGCGACCCTCAGCCTGGGCCTGGGCTATGCTGCCATTCCGATTGCCGGCGGATTGCTGGCCCTTGTCGGCCTCGCCCTCACCTTCGTCGGCACCGAGAAGGCAACCAAGCCGGAGGTTTGGTCCGACTGCCCCGACCCGACCTGAGGCCATTGCCGCGAGACAGGACCCGGGCACGACGAGACCCAGGGCCTACCTGCTCCCTTGCTGTCTGGGCTTTCCGCCATTCTCGGCCTCGCAGCCAAAAGAAAACCCCGCCGAAGCGGGGTTTTCCGTATGTCTGATGGGGAAACGCCTCAGGCGGCGGCTTCCTCTTCTTCCTCGGTCGCATCGTCGAACTCGGCCTCGGCTTCCTTGGCACCACCGCGCTTGGGACCCTTGGCGAGATTGGCTTCGATCACCTTTACGGCCTCGGAATCGATGAGGTCGTCGACGGCGGCCAATTCGCGCGCCATACGATCGAGAGCCGCTTCATAGAGCTGACGCTCGGAATAGGACTGTTCGGGCTGAGCATCGGAGCGATAGAGATCGCGCACGACCTCGGCAATGGCGATCAGATCGCCCGAATTGATCTTGGCTTCGTATTCCTGCGCACGGCGCGACCACATGGTGCGCTTGATGCGGGCACGGCCCTTGAGCGTTTCGAGCGCCTTGGCGACCACGGCCGGTTCGGACAGCTTGCGCATGCCGACGGAAGCGATCTTGGTGGTGGGCACGCGCAGCGTCATCTTGTCCTTGGAGAAGGAAATCACGAACAGCTCAAGCTTGAAACCGGCTACTTCCTGCTCGTCGATCGACACGATTTTGCCGACGCCATGCGAGGGGTACACAATGCTCTCGCCCGTCTTGAAACCCTGCTTCGTGGACGTCTTCTTCGCTGTCGTCATGACGCTTCAACGCTCCTATCATTGGCGGATGCCGAATCGGCAGCCGCACCAAACCACGGGCAGGCTCACGCCTGTTGCCGCAAACACCATTCGACAGTGAAACCAGGCCAAAGCTTCAAGAGCCGCCGCGAGGAACGTCGAAATGAAGGACGGTCAAAAATTCCATGTATCTATCGGCGCTACCCGCACCGACCGACTGAGGTCCCTTGAAGCTGAGCACAAAAAAATTGCCCCTGTGCGGAGCAGCGGCGGGGTAACTCGGTCTCTCTCTTGACCATGCCCCTGTATATACCAAAAATCGGCAAAAATCAACGCTTTTACACGCCAAAACGGCGCGTAAAGCGCTCGTTAAGGTTGATACTGCGCGGTTTTTGTGAATAGCCGCTATGCAAAAAGCGCCGGGCAGTCCAAAAGGGTGCCTCGACAGATGCCCGCTGCCGAAGCCCCGAAAACGGGCAGCCATGCTACCCGTGCAGGGGAAACCGAACCCTGTCGGATTCGGCCGGAATTTGCAATCAGGCGTCGCCCTGGCCCGGTTCCGGCGAGAGCAGCGGCAGCTTGTCCGGCTTGCCGTCCCACTCCTTGGCATCGGGAAAACCGTCACGCTTGACCGTGATGTTGGGCCAGCTCTGCGCGAATTTCGCATTCAGCTCGAGCCAGGCCTCCAGGCCCTTTTCGGTATCGGCCTTGATGGCATCCGCCGGACATTCGGGCTCGCAGACACCGCAATCGATGCATTCGTCGGGATGGATGACGAGAAAATTCTCACCCTCGTAGAAACAGTCCACCGGGCAGACTTCCACGCAGTCCATGTATTTGCACTTGATGCAGTTCTCAGTGACCACGTAGGTCATGCCAGAAAATCCCGAAAGTTTATAATCTTGCTAAAACTGCCTAGCCGAACTGCGCCGACGGTTCAAGGCGCGCTTGCACAGAGCAGCCATTCGCCGCGGTAGAGGCTTTGACTCAGTTCATCACAAACGGAGCACTGGACCTGTCCTCTACCCGGCCTGTCCTGCGTCTCCGGCGCCCGGCCGAGGCGAGAGCAAGGCGAGCTTGCCAAGCTCGCCGTCCCATTGTTTAGCATCCAATGGCGGCTCGCGCCGCGCCGTGATCTCCGGCCAGAGATGGGCATAGCGCGCGTTCAATTCAACCCAGGCCTCCAATCCGCGCTCCGCATCGGAGCGGATGGCATCCGCCGGACAGGCCGGTTCGCAGATGCCGCAATCGATGCATAATAGGGGATCGATGACGAGCATATTCTCGCCCTCCCGGAAGCAATCGACCGGGCACTCGGCCACGCAGTCCATATATTTGCATCTGATGCAGTTTTCGGTGACCACATAGGCCATGGCGCCGTTCCATCCGGAGGGAGCCCTCAGTGGAACGGCCGGTTATGGCGCGCCTAAGGCGCAATTGCGGTCACAAGAGATCGCGGGGGATTTTCTCGTACCAGCGGCGCTCGGCGGCCAGCTCGCCATTGGCTGAGGCCCTGAGTTCGCCCTCCAGGATGAAATCGGTGGCGGTCGCCTGCATCGCGGTCTTCACCTCGATGCGGATCTGCCAGCCCTCGCGCCCCATCTCATAGCTCTCGCTGAGGCGGTAGCGCGCACTGAGAGGGTCATCGCCCCTGACGGTCAGCTCGCGCCGGAGGCTGTGGGAGAGCGTGGTGTCGATCTCGTCGAAGCGCAGCACGCCCTCGCCGAACAGGCCGCCCTCCCCTTCCGTGACATAGGTAGCCGTATCCGTCAGCAGGTCGAGCGAGGTGGTACGCGCCATGCGGCCTTCGGCGACCTTGGTCGTCGGGGTGCGGGCAGCGCTCAGCGCCGGCTCGAAGGCAACGACGGGGTCGTTCGCGCGGGCCTGGCGCACCGGGAGGGCCAATCGGCCCGGGCAGCGCAGGGTGAGCGTCACCGGTTCGGGCGCCGGCCAGATCAGCGGCCAATAGGCGGTCGACAGGGCAAGCCGGAGGCGATGGCCCGGCGCGAGGGCATAGCCGCAATCGCTGAGCTTGAGGCGGATGGGATAGAAGCGGCCAGGCACCAGCGCCTCGGGCTCGGCATGGCTGTCGCGGTGGGTCAGGTTGAACACCGCATAGGCGATACGGCGCGAGGAGCCGTCCGGCGCAACGTCGCAGAGCCTGGCGCAGAGCTGGGCCAGGGGCTTGTCGGAAGCAATCTCGACCTCGATCTCCGGGGCGCCGAGCAGTTCGAGCCGTTCGGTCAGGACTTCGCCATCGAAACAGCAGGAGAAGGCGTCGTCATGGCGCTGATCGGCTGGCTCCTCGCCGGTGACGCCGGTACCCATCCATTCCCCGGCTGCCGCTCCCGTCCAGGCCGGCGAGGTGAAGGCGATCTCGCTGGCCGGTCCAGCTTCAACCGCCAGGGTGCCCGGCGCCAGATGGACGGTCTTGGCGACGATCGCCGGCGAAGGCCATGTCGCCTCGCCGACGAAGCGGCCAGGCACCGGATCGCGACGACCAGGCGGCGTCCACTCCTCGACGAAAGCCCGCATCATCGGTTCGGCCATGATGCCGCGATCCGTCCCCTTCAGCCAGTGATCCCACCAGCGGGTTGCTTCCTGCAGGAAGCCGATGGCCGGCCCCGGCACGCCGTCCTGCGGATAGATATGGGCCCAGGGCCCAATCAGGCCGAGCCTGGGTACGGTGAGGCCCTCGAGCAGGCGGGGAATGGCATTCGTATAGGCATCGCCCCAGCCCCCGACGGCGAAGACCGGGCATTGTACCGCCGAGAAATCCTCGCAGATCGAACCGTGCCGCCAATAGGCGTCGCGCCTCTGATGCGCGAGCCAGAGCGCCGGGAAGAAGGGCAGATGGTCGAGGCGGTACTGCCATTGCGCTCGCCAGGCCTCGCCGACCAGCGCCGGATCGGCCGGCCTGGCCTGATAGGCCAGCATGATCGAGCCCCACCACAGATTGTCGTTGAGCAAGGTGCCGCCCATGAAATGGATGTCGTCGGCGTAACGGTCATCGATGGAGCAGACGGTGATGATGGCCTTGAGGGCCGGCGGGTTGAGCGCCGCGACCTGCAGGCAATTGAAGCCGCCCCAGCTCTTGCCCATCATGCCGACGGAGCCCGAGCACCAGGGCTGGGCCGCGAGCCAGGCGATCACCTCGCAGGCATCGTCGAGTTCGCGCTGCAGATATTCATCCTCGAGCAGGCCGTCGGACTCGCCGCTGCCGCGCATGTCGACGCGGATGGCGGCATAGCCATTGGCTGCGAACCAGCCATGCATCGGCTCGTCCCGCCCGCGCGTGCCGTCGCGCTTGCGGTAGGGGATATATTCGAGGATCGCCGGCACCGGCTTGGCTTCGGCATCCTCGGGCAGCCACAGGCGCGCGGCAAGCCGGGTACCATCGGCGAGGGGAATGAAGAAATGTTCGATCGTGCGGACTGGGGACATTGGAAAATACTTCAAGAAAAACGAACGAAAGGGCCGGTCAGAAGACCGGCCCTTTCAACGAACCATTGGATCACGCCACCTTGCGGCTGGCGAGAATATTGTCGAGCCAATGCGTATCCATCTCCGGCACGGAGCTGATCAGTTTCTCCGTATAGGGATGGAACGGCGGGGCGAAGATATCCGCCGTCGGCCCCTGGGCGATGATCTCGCCCTTGAACATCACCGCCGTGCGATGGGCGATGCGGCGCACCGTGCCGAGATCGTGGGTGATGAAGATGTAGGCGAGGCCGAGATCGTCCTGCAGCTTCTTGAGGAGCTTGAGCACGTCCTCCGCCACCAGCGGGTCGAGCGCGGAGGTCGGCTCGTCGCAGATGATCACCTCCGGCTCGGCGGCGAGGGCGCGGGCGATACACACACGCTGCTTCTGCCCGCCCGAAAGCTGGCCGGGCCGGCGATCCGCGAACTCCTCCGGCAGGCCGACCTGCCGCAGCAGTTCGAGCACGCGCTTGCGCACGTCGCCGGCCGAGCGGTTGAAGTAGAAGCTCACCGGGCGCCCGATGATCTGCCCCAGGGTCTGGCGCGGATTGAGCGCCACATCCGGCATCTGGTGCACCATCTGCAGGCGTCGCAGGATGTCCTTGCTGCGCTGGGGCAGTGCCGGCGGCAGGGTCTTGCCGTTCAGCGAGACATCGCCCTCCCAGCGCGGCAGCAGGCCGACAATGATGCGCGCGATCGTGCTCTTGCCGGAACCGGACTCGCCCACCACCGCCAGCGTCTCGCCTTTGGCGAGCTTGAAGGAGGCGTTCTTGACGATGGCAACCGGGCCATAGCCAGCGGTGACGTTGGTCATGGAGAGTACGGGCTCGGCGCCCTCCGCCGGCGCGGTCAGCTGGAGATGCTCGGCCTCGCGCCGCTCGTTCACCAGAGCGCGGGCATAGTCGGTCCGCGGCGCCTCCAGTACCTGCTGGGCTTCGCCGACCTCGACGGTCTTGCCATGGCGCAACACCATGATGCGATGGGCGATCTGGGCCACCACGGCAAGGTCATGCGTGATGTAGAGGCCGGCCGTGCCGAATTCCCGGATGAGGTCGCGCAAGAGCGCCAGCACCTCGATCTGGGTGGTGACGTCGAGCGCCGTGGTCGGCTCGTCCAGCACGATCACATCGGGCCGGCAGCTCATCGCCATCGCGGCCATGGCACGCTGGAGCTGGCCGCCCGAGACCTGGTGGGGGTAACGATCGCCGATCGTGTCGGGATTGGGCAGCTGCAGGATGCGGAAAAGCTTGCGGGCATAGGCTTCCGCTTCCGGCCGCGTCATCACGCCATGCACGACCGGCGCCTCGCAGACCTGGTCCATCAGCGTCATGGCCGGGTTGAAGGAGGCGGCGGCGCTCTGGGCTATATAGGCGATGCTCTTGCCACGGAAATTACGGCGCTGCGCGGCGGTGGAGGCGCGCAGCTCGGTACCGTCGAGCTTGATCGAGCCGCCGGTGATGCGCATGCCGGCCCGGGCATAGGCCATCGACGCCAGGCCGATGGTCGACTTGCCGGCACCGGATTCGCCGATGAGGCCGAGGATTTCGCCCCGCCGCAGCGTCACGTCGACATTGTCGACGAGAACGCGGCCGGTGATGGTCTCGACCCTGAGCTTTTCGAGTTCGAGGATCAGATCGGAAGAGGTCTTGTCGTTTGCCATCTCAGCCCCCTTACATTTCCGCCTGCGCGCCGGACGGGCGGGCATCGATCGACAGGAACCAATCGACCACCAGATTGATGCCGATGGTGAGGAGAGCAATGGCGGCAGCCGGATAAAGGGCCGCTGCCCGCCCGAGCTTGAGGCTGGTGATGTTGTCGCGCACCATGCCGCCCCAGTCCGCATAGGGCAGGGGCACGCCGAGGCCGATGAAGCTCAGCGCGGCGATGAACAGGAAGTTGAAGCAGAAGCGCAGGCCGAACTCCGACATCAGCGGTGCTGCGGCATTGGGCAGGATCTCGCGCCAGACCACCCACCAGATGCCCTCGCCGCGCAGCCTGGCCACCTCGACGAAATCGAGCGAGGCGAGGTTCATGCCGAGCGCGCGGGCGAGACGATAGACGCGGCTGGAATCGAGGAAGGCGATGGTCAGCACCAGCGAAGTCAGGGTCTGGCCGAAGATCGACAGAATGATCAGCGCCCAGATCAGCAGCGGCACCGACATGACGATGTCGACGGTTCGCGAGAGCACGGCATCGATCCAGCGCCCCGTCACGGCCGCTACCAGGCCGAGCGTGATGCCGATGGCGAAGGACAGGATGGTGGTGACCAGGGCGATGCCGATGGTGAGGCGGGCGCCGTAGATCAGGCGGGTGAGCATGTCGCGGCCGATCTGGTCGGTCCCCAGCCAGCTGGTCGCTGAAATCGTCGCCCAGGTCTTGCCGACGGTCTGCGTCTCCGAATAGGGCGCGAGCCAAGGGCCGGCTATGGCGACGACGACATTGAGCGCGATGATGAACAGGCCGATGACGGCGGTGAGCGGCGCCTTGTGTCCGAAAATGACCATGCTGCCCTCTCTACCGGGGATGCCGCAGACGCGGATTGAGGATGATCGCCAGCACGTCGGCAATCGTATTGAGGATGATGAACACGGCCGCAAACAGGATGCCGCAGGCCAGGATCGCCGGCACGTCGCGCTTGGTCACCGCGTCGATCATGTACTGGCCGACGCCAGGATAGGTGAACACCTTCTCGATGACGACCACGCCGACCACCAGATAGGCGATGTTCAGGGCCACCACCGAGATGATCGGCGAGGCCGCGTTCGGCAGCGCATGCTTGGTGACGACGCGGGCCCGCGTCAGGCCCTTGAGGAAGCCCATTTCGACATAGGGCGTCGACATGATCGACAGCACCGAATTGCGCGTCATGCGCATCATATGCGCGGTGACCAGGCAGGTCAGCGCCACCGCCGGCAGGAAAGTCACGTAGAGGCGCGTAAAGAAACCCATGTCTGGGTTGACGGCCGCCAACGGCGGGAACCAGCGCCAATAACCGGCGAAGAGCAGGATCAGCACGCCGCCGATGAAGAACTCCGGCAGCGAGATGGCGATCAGCGCCAGCACGTTGGCGGCCCGGTCAGCCAGACGTCCCTCGGTGATGGCGCAGGTGATGCCGGTGATGACCGCGAGCGGCACGGCGATCACGGCAGCATAGCAAGCCAGGAACAGCGTGTTGGTGAAACGCGGCCACAGATCGTTCACGATGACGTTCTGGTTGGTATAGGACCGGCCGAAATCAAAATGGGTGATGATGTTCCACAGCCAGCTCAGATAGCGCTGCCAGGCCGGCACATCGAGGCCAATGCTGCGTTCGAAGGCGGCTTTGGTTTCCGCCGTTGCGGCCTGGCCGAGCACGGCATCCGCCGCATTTCCCTGCAGGTTGAGGGTTAGAATAAACAAGATGAGGGAGATGGCGAAGAGCGTCGCCACCCCCTGGACGATGCGCCAACCGATAAGACGTCCCACAATGTGCCCTTTCGACCTGTTGCCGACGGAGGCCGGGCACGCTGCAGTTCCCCCCGCACGCGCCCGTCCCTCTGCAGTATGAAAGGAAAAGAGCGAGGCGCCTCACGCGCGTCGCCCCCGACACGCCCTGCGATCTGGCGGCTAGGCCAGGATTCGCAAGGACACGTCGAAACAAGGAGCAGGGGCGAAGCAGCGTTTGTCGCCAAACGCCCCCGGCTCCAGAGCTCTCAGGCGAACCAGCCCTTTTCGGCGACACGCTGGTCGCACATGTCGTAGCGCGGATGCGGAGCCGTCCCCATGATCTTCTTGGAGTAGGCGTCGAGATAATCGCCGACCGCGTAGCAGACCATGCCGCCATCGTCGTGGATCATCTTCTGGCATTCCGAGTAGATCTGCGCGCGCTTGGCATCGTCGGTCTCGACGCGGGCGGAGATCAAGAGCTTGTCGAATTCCGGCCGCTTCCAATGGGTGTCGTTCCAATTGGCGGTGGACAGGAAGGTCTGCGACAGCTGCAGATCGATGTTGGGGCGCCCGCCCCAGTAGACTGCGCAGAAGGGTTCCTTCAGCCAGATATTCGACCAGTAGCCATCGCCCGAAACGCGCGTGACGGTCAGGTCGATGCCCGCCTGCTTCATGGCTTCCTGGTAGAGCAAGCCAGCGTCGGTTGCGCCGTTATAAGCGCCTTCCGAAACCTTGAGTTCCAGCTTGGGGCTGCCGGCCTTCTTGTAGTGGAAGGCGGCTTTCTCCGGATCGTAGGGCGTCTGCGGCACGTCCTTGGCATAGTATTTGTGCGACGGGCTGATGGTGGTGTCGTTGCCGACGGTGGCATAGCCCTGGTAGACGGTGTCGACGATCTTCTTGCGGTCCATGCCATATTTGAGCGCCCAGCGCAGGTCGGCATTGGTATAGGGATCGGTGTCGCACAGCGCCACGAAGGCGAAGCGGTTGCCCGTGCCCTTGCTCTGCACCACGCTCACGTCGGGCGAGGAGGTCACGATGTCCATGGTCTTGGCATCGAGACGGTTGATGGCGTCGACCTGGCCGGAAATCAGGGCCTGCAGGCGCGACGCCTGGTCCTGGATGTATTGCAGTTCGATGCCATCGAAATTGCCGCGTCCAGGCTTCCAGTAATTGCCGGTGTTCTTGGTGACCACGCGCACGCCGGGCTCGAACACTTCGAGCTTGTAGGCACCGGTGCCGACCAGCTTGGAGAAGTCACTATAGCCGTTGGGCACGCACAGGACGTGATAATCGGAAAGGTTGTAGGGCAGGTCGAGATTGCCCTCGGACAAGGTGATCTGGATCTGGTTGGCGCTGAGCTTCTTGACGTCGGTGATCGAGCTCAGCAGATCCTTGGCGGCGGACTTGGTGTCGCCGCGATGCAGGTTGATCGAATAGATCGCATCATCGGCATCGAGCGTCTTGCCATTGTGGAACGTCACGTCCTTGCGGATGTTGAAGATCCATTCCTTGGCGCCGGGCTTGTATTCCCAGCTTTCGAACAACTCGCCCTTGGGCAGTCCGTCATCGCCGATTTCGACGAACCCGTTGCAGATCTGGTAGCCGTAGGAAATCGGCACGGAATCGGCATAGGTGCGAGGATCGAGACTGTCGGAGGCCGAACCGCCCTCCATGCCCAGCTTCAAGGTGCCGCCCTTCTTGGGGGTATCAGCCGCCAGGGCCGAGCCGCCGAGCGCGCCCAGGCCACCAAGGCTCAAACCGAGCGCAGCAGCGCTCTTCATCAATTCGCGGCGGTCGAGGATCAGGCCCGATCCCTGCGTAAAGTTCTTACCCGTCATGTCAATGTTCCCTGCGGCTCGCCTGTATGGAATTTGCGCTCGTTGCCCGAGCGTTCGACCTGCCCACTATCGTGTCCTGCAAGCCGCTGTGCAAGAGACCTACAAACGACATCAAATGACAGCAGGGCGACGTTCTTTCATTTTCATGAAACCCAAATCAGGCTCGATTTGCGAATTTGAACGTCGGGTAAAGGCCAATTTTCAATCAGCAGGCCTAATTTTCGTCAATTTCGGCCAAAAAGGATCTCGCCCGGCGCGAGCGACAACGGATGATATCGGATCCATCCGCCCATAAACAGAAAACCCCCGGCCATGCGGCCGGGGATCGGATCTTGCGTATGCCATCACGTCAGCTGTGATAGGCGCGTTCACCATGTTCGACGATATCGAGGCCTTCGGCCTCCGTCTGGCGGTCGACACGCAGGCCGACGACGAGATCGACCAGCTTGAACAGAATCGCCGAACCCACGCCCGTCATCACGATGGTGAAGGCAACCGCCTCGACCTGCACCCAGAGCTGGGCGCCCATCGTCACGCCATCGGCATAGCCGACGCCACCCAGCGACGGCGATGCCAGCACGCCGGTGCCGAGAGCGCCGAGGATACCGCCGATGCCATGCACGCCGAAGACGTCGAGGCTGTCGTCATAGCCGAAGGCATTCTTCACGGTCGTCACGAAGAAGAAGCAGACGATACCGGCGATGAAGCCAAGCGCGATGGCGCCGGCCGGGCCGACGAAGCCGGCAGCGGGCGTCACCGCCACCAGGCCGGCGACCGCACCCGAGACCGCACCCAGCATCGAGGGCTTGCCATGGGTGAACCATTCGACCAGCGACCAGCCCAGGATAGCGCCCGCCGTGGCGACGAAGGTGGTCATCATGGCCAGGCCCGCGCTGGCGCCGGCCGAGAGGGCCGAACCGGCGTTGAAGCCGAACCAGCCGACCCACAGCATGCCGGCACCGACCCAGGACAGAGTGAGCGAATGGGGCGGCATCTGCTCCTTGCCGAAGCCGGTGCGCTTGCCGATCATCAGGCAGCCCACCAGGCCGGCGACACCGGCATTGATGTGCACGACGGTACCGCCGGCGAAATCGAAGGCGCCCAGCTTGAACAGCCAGCCCGTCGACTGCCACACCGAATGGGCGACCGGGATGTAGATGAAGGTGACCCAGAGCAGACAGAACAGCACCACAGCCGAGAACTTCATGCGCTCGGCGAAAGCGCCGACGATGAGGGCGGGCGTGATCGCCGCGAAGGTCATCTGGAAGCAGACGAACACATATTCAGGAATGGTGCCGCTCAGCGTGTCCTTGGTAATGCCGGCGAGGAAGGCCTTGGAGAAGCCGCCGAAGAGGGGACCGCCGTCGCTGAAGGCGAGGGTGTAGCCGTAGAAGACCCAGATCACCATCACCACCGAGGCGACGATCAGCACCTGCATGAGGATGGAGAGCATGTTCTTGGCGCGCACCAGGCCGCCATAGAACAGGCCGAGGCCCGGTGCGATCATCATCAGCACCAGCGCGCAGGACACCAGCATCCAGGCCGTGTCGCCCGAGTTCAGGGTGGGCGGCGGCGCTGCGGTCTGGGCGAGAGCGGGGCCCGCAAGCAGCCCGGCGCCCATGAGGGCCATGACGGCGGATTTGAGGAAACGGAGGGAAGTCATCGGGAAAGGATCCTGTCTCATGGGAGTCGAGGGCATCAGCGGCAGACCTAGAGCGCGTCGCCGTCGCGCTCGCCGGTGCGGATGCGCACCGCAGTTTCGATCGGCATGACGAAAATTTTGCCGTCGCCGATCTGGCCGGTCTTGGCGGCCGCCGTGATCGCATCGATCACCTTGGCGACCAGCTCGCTGGGCACCGCGACCTCGATCTTCAGCTTGGGCAGAAAACTCACGGCATATTCGGCGCCGCGGTAGATCTCGGTATGCCCTTTCTGGCGGCCATACCCCTTCACCTCGGTCACGGTCAGACCGTGCACGCCCAGACCCGTGAGGGCATCGCGCACCTCCTCGAGCTTGAACGGCTTGATGATGGCCATCACTATTTTCATGCTGCTCTATCCCCTTAAGGCGTTTTGCAATTTGGCGTCAGACATCCTCTTTCAAGCCGCGTGCCAACTGCCAAACGCCATGCTAAGATCATGAAAAATCACGATAAAAATTACCTCTGCCCAATGTAAGGACCACTCGCTTGCCAAGGGTTGCGCAAATATTAGGCACAATGGCCGTCGTTGCGATATTTTCGAGCAACGTGCACAAGGCGTTCGCTGATCCGTGCGCCGTCCCGGCGGAAGCAGGCGAGAATGTGACGATTGCCGGCAAGGACGAACAGGGCCACCTCCTGCTCGCGGACGGCCGCAGGATAAGGCTTGCGGGCGTGGATCTTTCCTCGCTGAGGCTGCCCGATCTTGCCGATGCCACTGCGACCCTGGTGGGCCCGGCCACGCCCGACAGGCACGGCGCATGGCGCGGAGCGCTCTATTTCGAAGGCCGCGATCTGGCGGCCGATCTCGCAGCCCGCGGCTTGGCGCGCATTCGGCCTTCCGTTGGGGAAGATGTGTGTTACACAGAATTAATGACTGCAGAAGACAATGCCCGCCGGGCTCGGCTTGGCCTCTGGGCCGAACCGGGCTATGCAGTCGCCGATGCGGCGACTCCTGAGGCCGTTGCCCGACACGCCGATGGCTTCGCCATCGTGGCGGGACGCGTGCTGCATGTTGGAGTGACGAAGACGACCGTGTGGATCGATTTCGGCAAAATCTGGCGCGAAGACGTGACTTTGGCGATACCCGCCAAACAATGGCCACGTTTCGAGGCAACCGGTCACACCGCTGCCGCTCTCGAGGGCAGCTATGTCAGGGCTCGTGGCGTCGTGACGATGCGCGACGGGCCCCGCATCGAAATTACCGAGCCGGCGGCGATCGAACAGGTCGCACCGGTGTCGCCGTAGGAGGAGTGGGAAGCTGAGCGAGATGCTGGGGGGCGCGGCGAGACAACCGAACTGGCGGAGGGCTTGCGCCCTGGCGCTTGCGCTCGGCCTGTCGTCTTGCGCCACCGTGGGCGACAACGACCAGGCGGGCGATCTTCCGCGCGCCACGCCCGCAGCCCTTCCGGCCGAAGCCCCGCGTGTCATCGCTCCCCCCAATGCGGAGGACCGCGAAAGCGCCCGCGTTCTCGCTTCCTATGGCGGCGCCTATCGCAACGCCGCCCTGGAACGCTATCTCGACGATCTCGTCCAGCGTCTTGCCGCCCAGTCCGACCGGCCCGACATTCCCTACAAGCTGACGGTGCTGAACGCCTCGTCGATCAACGCCTTCGCCCTGCCCTCCGGCCGGCTCTACGTGACGCGCGGCCTGCTCGCGCTGGCCAATGACGATGCCGAAATCGCGGCCGTGATCGCCCATGAGATGGCGCATGTCTCGGCGCGCCACGCTGCCGCGCGTGCCGATCGCGAGCGCCAATCCCTGGTCGTCTCCAAGGTGGCGAGCATGGTGCACAATCCCGGCCTGGTCTCCTCGAGCCAGAACAGCCTGGCGAGCTTTTCGCGCCAGCAGGAGCTGAATGCCGACGAGATCGGCATTCGCACGATCGCCAAGGCCGGCTTCGATCCCTATGGCGCCGCGCGTTTCCTGACCTCGATGCGCCGGCAGGTGGAGGCGCGTTCGCGCCAGGCGACGCCGGACTTCCTGTCGACCCATCCCTCCACGCCCGAACGTATCGCCAAGGCCAACACCGAAGCTGCCCAATATGGCGCTCCCGGCTCGGGCGAGCATGACAAGTTCCGCTATCTGTCGGTGATCGACGGCATCACCTATGGCGAGGATCCCGCGCAGGGTTATGTGCAGGGCCGCATCTTCTGGCAGCCTCGCCTGGCCTTCACCTTCACCGCGCCCCCCAATTTCACCCTCGACAACACGCCGCAGGCCATTCTCGGCGTCGACGGCAACGGCCGTGCGCTGCGCCTCGACACGGTCAAGACCAAGGACGGCCAGTCGCTTTCCGACTATCTTGCCTCCGGCTGGATCAGCGGCGTGGACACCTCCTCCGTCTCCACCCTGCGCATCAACGGCAACGAGGCGGCAACCGCCCTCGCCCGTGGCACGGACTGGAGCTTCCGCCTCTATGCCATCCGCTTCGGCAGCGACGTCTACCGCCTGATCCTGGCGGCCCGCGACCTCAACCCCGCCACCGACGCCCTGTTCCAGGAAACCGCCAACAGCTTCCGGCGAATGACGCCGGACGAGCTGCGCAACGTGCGGCCCGAGCATATCGACATCATCACCGTGCGCTCGGGTGACACGCTGCAGTCCCTGGCAGCCCGCATGGCCGGCCCCCAGGACCAGCTCGAGCGCTTCCTGGTGTTGAACGGCTTTGACGAAACCAGCCCGCTCAGGCCGGGCGACCGCGTCAAGGTCGTCACGCAGTAGAGGGCGGTCCACCCCTCATCCGGCTGCCGCCACCTTCTCCCGCAAGGGGAGAAGGGGCTCCATTTGGCAAGGGGCGCGGTCTGGCCGCATGCAAGATTTTGCGGCCCATCCCAATCAAATTCCTTCTCTCCTTGCGGGAGAAGGTCCCGGCAGGGGGATGAGGGGTGCCGCCCGACAGAACGCCATCCTCGGCCTCCTCACCTCAGCCGATAGAACGCCGCGGCATTGTCCCTGAACAGCTTGCGCCGTTCCGACGGCGAGCAGTCATGCGTGATCTCGTCGACGACATGCACCCAGTCGGGATAGGTCCCCGCCAATTCCAGCACGTGCCAGTCCGAGCCGAACATCACGCGCTCGAAACCGAAGCTTTCCAGGGCATGCTCGACATAGGGCGTGATCTCCTGGCGCGTCCAGCTGCGGTGATCGGCCTCGGTGCATACGCCCGAGATCTTGCAATGCACGTTGGGCAAGGCAGCGAGCCGCTTCATATCGGCGCGCCAGGGCTCCATTTCGCCCGCCTTGATCGCCGGCTTGCCGATATGGTCGAGCACGAATCGGACGTCCGGGCATTGCTGCACCATGCGGACCGCGTTCGGCAGTTGGTGATGCAGGATGCAGATGTCGAAGGAGAGATCGTGGCGGGCCAGCAGCTTGAGGCCGGCCAGAAAACCGGGCTGCAGGCAGAATTCCGGATCGGCCTGGCCCTGGATCAATCGCCTGATGCCACGCAGCGGCTTGTGCTCGCGCAGGCGATCGAGATCCGCCTCGACCGCCGCCCCTTTTTCGAGCGGCAGGCTCGCGACCATGGCGCCGAGCCGAGGCTCGGCCGCCGCAAGCTCGCTGACCCAGGCGGCTTCGTCGAGATGCTGGCCAGCATCGACATCGACTTCCACGAAGACGAAACGTTCGATCTCGACGGGTCTGGCCGCAGCGAACACATCCGCCGGCACCGCCTTCGAGCGCAGGCCTGTGATGCCCTCGGCCCAGGCATAGCCCAGGCGCGCCGGATCGAGCAGATGAACATGGCTGTCGATGATGGGGTAGTCGAGCATGGGGATCTCCGTGGAGGCGCGCCGCCGCGAAACTGCTATTCGCTCAGTTCCTGCAGCCGTTTCTCATATCGTTCTCGTTCAGCGTCGGACTGAAAGGGCAGATGTCGCCATTGGTCATAGAGTATGTCAGCCCAGCAGCAACCTCCCATATCCGGTATTTGCCGCTCCAGGAAAAGGAACTGCTCGTGGATATCCATGGCATGTGCCTGCTCTGTCTGCGCAATCCAGGCCAGGGCACGAATGGCCGCTCCGGTAATCCAGTCGGAAGGCCCGAACAACATCGAATACAACGCCTTGCGCCGCTCCGATATGTCCCACCCCTGGTCGATCTGCGCCAGGACGAGAGCCGCCGTCAATTGGATGCGAGGCACCCACGCCAAGGCCTGATCGTCCTCCGGCACGGCCGGCGGATGGAGCATAACGGCGAGCAGATCCCCTATTGCTTCCACGCCTAATTCGGCGGCGGCGAAGCTGGCCTCGGCGCAATTGGCCTCCATCGAATAGCGCTTGCGCGCCATCGCGGCGATGCGCTCCGAGATCGCCTCGCGAGGCGGATCAACGGCAGCAAATGGCGTTGTACCGTCGTAACGCCATAGGAGGTAGTCGACCGTGGTAAGAGGAACACGAGGATCCGGGCTAGGAATCGCATCGACGCTGATCTCCATCGCCGGGGCTTTGCCGGCGGCGGTACAATCCAGCGCGATGGCCAGCCGATTGCTCGGAGCCTCCAGAGCCGAAAGCCCCAGTTTGAATTCGAACCGGTCGCCCTCCGGCCGGCCCGGCGCTGCCTTCGCAAGATCAGAGCGCATCTGACGCCAGCAATTGGCGGTGGCATCATGGAATTGCGGCAAGGCGTCGAAATGGGCGTACCAGATCTGCCTCGCTCTGCCGTTCCCCTCCCTGGCTAGTTCAATGAACTGCTGGTAGCGGGCCTCGCCTCCTTCCAGCTTCCAGTGGCAAAACGCAGCTGAGGCCTTCGCCCAGGGTTGGTCAGCCTCAACGGCGAGCGCACCTTCATACCAGGTCAGGGCATGCTGCCACTGGGCAAGATCGAACCAGGTATCACCAACTTCCAGAAAAGGACTCTCATTGCCCGGCGAAAGCTCGATGGCACGGGCGAAGGCCTCCTGCGATTCCTCGGGACGGTTCAGCCGGCGCAGGACCAAGCCGCGCGCCATCGCCTGATTTTCATCGCTTTGCGCCAACGGCCCGACAGCCACGAGCGCCTCTTCATAGCGGGCAGCCTTGCGCAACAACCCCGCCTTGAACATGGCCTGCAATCCGGACAATTCCCCCGGCAGAGCACGGCAAGCAAGATCCGCCCAGCGCTCGGCCATACGCAACTGCGGCAACGATGCCTTGTGAGGCTCTGGCGCCCTCGTCACGACATAGCCCAGCAGCCTCAGAATGAGATCGGGCGGCAGCGCCTCGACTGCGCCGGAGACTGCCAGCCATTCATGCGCCCATGCATCGAGATAGCGTTTATCATGCATCGCCTCGGTAACGCCGACGAGGTGCCGGAGTGCTTCCTCTACACGTCCCTGGGCGTGCCAGAAATAGGCACGCAAGGCTTCCGTCGCCGCATAGCGCTCGGCGGTTTCGGGGATGAGCCGGTCGAGCCGACTGCCGGCCTTCGCCACATAGCGATCTGCCAACTGGCGCCAATCGGGCCGGCTCGGATCGATCAGCAACAGACAGGCAAGATGATGCGCACCGTGTTTCAGATTTCCGCCGATCTCCAATTCGCCCTCGGCGACGAAGAGATCGAAGTCCGGCGTGCCGATCCGCTGCTCGATCTCGGCCTGATCATGGCTACAACCGGAGGATTCCTCGACTTCGTCGGGCTCGTCCCGCACGGGGACGGCTCGGACGGGCTTACGTTCGAACCAGCGGCGCAACCAGGACATGGGCAACTTTCAAGGACTTGACTGTGCCTCGAAGAGCTATCGTAGGCGTAACGATACGTAAAGCCTCACCACCCCCGCGCCCTGATTGCCTCCGCCAGGCGGGAGACGTCGGGGCCGCTCGGGCGATCCTCTTCCAGGCGCTCGACATGGGCACGCACGAAATCGCGGATGCGCGCAGTCCCCTCTCCCAGCGCAACCGTACCGCGCAGGTCGATGCTCTGCGCCGCCACCACCATCTCGCAGGCCGCCAGCACCAGCACCCGCGACGCGCTTTCTCCGAGCTTGGTCACCGCCGCCGGCGCGTTGGCGGCATGGTCCTCGACACCGTCGGCGGCATGCAGCAAGGCCAGGGTCGCCGGCTGGGCCCGCGCCCGGATCTCGCCCTCCAGGGCACCGATCGCCTTCTGCAGCGTGGCGAAGCCGGTGCGGCTCTGCCCCATCGGGGTGAGGAAACGCGGCTGGTCGGAATAGACGGGCGACATCAGCTTCAAGGCGCGCTGGGCTGAGATCGTCGCCACATGGGAGAGCGCCTGCGAGAGCGCCTCGAAGCGCAGGGTAAAGCCGGTCATGTCGAAATTGCCGTTGGAAACCAGCTGCCCCTCGACGATCACCGGATTGTCGCCGGAATGGTTGAGTTCGAGCAGCACCATCGCCTCCGCCTCGGCAAAGGCGATGCGCGCGGCACCGTGCACCGGTGCGACACAACGGAAGGAGAGCGGATCCTGAACCCGCCGGCTCGCCTTGTTGTCGCCGAGCGGGCCGCCGGCCAGCAGGGCATAGATCGCGCGGGCTGCCTCGCGCTGGCCCGGGGCCGGACGGGCCGCGTTCACCGCCTCGGACAGGGGAGTGATATTGGCGCCGAAGGCTTCCATCGACAGGGCCGCGGCGCGGTCGAGCGTATCGAGCGCCAGGCGCGCTTCGGCGAGCGCCAGGGCGCCGCGGCCGGTGGAGGCCGCATTGGCCACCACCAGGGCATGCCCGTCCTTCGGTCCGATCGGCACCGGCTGCAGCCCGGCCCGCCGCAGCGCCTCGGCACCGGACAGGCGTTCGCCGCGATAGTCGGCTTCGCTTTCGCCGAGCAGTGCCAGGGCCATATGGGCAAGCGGTGCGAGATCGGCGGCGCCGATCGAACCGATCGTCGGCACGATGGGATGAAATCCGGCATTGAGGGCCGCGGCCAGCGCTTCCACGACCGTGAGCGACACGCCGGTCTGGCCGACGCTCATGCCGGCGATACGCGCCGCCATCATGGCCCTGACCTCGGCGACCGGCATTTCATCACCCACCCCGACCGCGCGGGCAAAGGCAACGCGGCGCTGGAAGGCGGCAAGATCGTCGGCGGAAAGCCGGGTGTCGACGCCCGCGCCAAGCCCGGTGGTCAGGCCATAGACCGGCTTGTTTTCGGCAATGGCCTGCTCGATCACCGAGCGCGCCGCACCGATGCGTTCGCGGGCGGCCGGCGACAGGATCACATGGCAACGCTCGCGGGCGATGGCGGTGAGCGCATCGATGGTCAGGGGCGCATCGCCGATCACCACAGTTCCGCCGGACATTTTCAGGGTTCCCTCATCACTGTCGGCCCGCGCCATCGTTTGCGTGACCTCGCACCGCCAATCGCATAGAAGGGGACGCATCTCCAAATAAATGTGCATGCCGCGAGGATGAGAATGAGCGCGCTGATCGAACTGTTCTTGTGCCGGAGCGACAATTTCGGCGTGCTGCTTCATGACGAGGCGACCGGACGCACCGCGGCCATCGACGCACCGGAGGCCGAAGCGATCGAAGCCGCCCTCGAACGACGTGGCTGGCGGCTGACCGACATCCTGGTCACCCATCATCACGCCGACCATGTCGAGGGCATCGAGGCGTTGAAGACCTCCTATGGCTGCCGGGTGGTCGCAGCGAAAGCCGATGCCCACCGCATCCCGGCCGTCGACGAAACCGTCGTGGAGGGCGGCACCGTCAATGTCGGCTCGCTCGTGGCCGAGATCATCGACACCCCGGGCCACACGGTGGGCCATATCGCCTACTGGTTCCGGGAGCAGAAGCTGCTGTTTGCCGCCGACACCCTGTTCTCGCTGGGCTGCGGCCGGCTGTTCGAGGGCTCGCCGGCCGACATGTGGCAGTCCCTGCTGAAATTGCGAGCCTTGCCCGACGATACGCAGCTCTATTGCGGGCATGAATACACGCTTGCCAATGCCCGCTTCGCCCTCACGGTCGATCCCGCCAACCAGGCTCTGGCCAGGCGCGCCGCCGAGGTCGAGGCCCAGCGCGGCGCCCACCGCTTCACCCTGCCGGTGCTGCTGGGCGCCGAAAAGCAGGAAAATCCGTTCCTGCGCGCCGACGATCCCGGCGTCGCCAAGGCCGTCGGGCTGGCCGGGGCCGATCCCGTCGCCGTGTTCACCGAACTGCGCGAGCGCAAGAACCGGTTCTGAATACCCTCTTCGACACAATGGAAATGATCATGAAGACCGCCGCCGAGATCATCGCCCTCCTCGACATGCAGCCCCACCCCGAGGGCGGCCACTATGTCCGCACGTTCGAAGACAGCGCCCTTCACGGCGACCGGTCGGCCTCGACCGCGATCTATTACCTGCTCCAGGCCGGCGAACGTTCGCATTGGCATCGGGTCGACGCCGCCGAGATCTGGCATTTCCATGCCGGCGCGCCGCTGGCCCTCGACCTCTCGGCGGATGGAATTGCCACCAAGCGCCTGATCCTCGGCACCGATTTCGCCGCAGGCCAACGGCCGCAGGGCGTGGTACCGACGGGCGTGTGGCAGGCGGCTCGCAGCCTCGGCGACTGGACTCTGGTGGGCTGTACGGTTGCCCCCGGCTTCCGCTTCGAAGGCTTCGAACTGGCGTTGCCTGATTGGGCGCCGGGACAGTGATCCTGCGACGCAATTTGCCATGTACGAACCTGATCTGGAAAGGCGCGGGCCTGCGCTCGGTCGCGGTTGGGCTGACCCTCATTGCCTGCTTCGCGATCCCTGGGGCAGCAGCACGGGCAGATAGAGCGAGGATCGCCCCTGCGCAGATCATGCAAATGCAGGAGATCTTGACCCGTGCCATGCGCCCCTGTGTGGCACCCGCGATCGGGCAATCCGGCACCCAATGGGCAACCGTGCGTATTTTCTTCAATCGCGACAGCACGCTTGCGCGACGACCTGAATTGGTTGCTGCCACAAGCGCCACGGTCGGGGCCAACGTCCTTCGCGCCGCCACGCGGTGTCTCGCGCGCAAGGATGCTCTTCGCTTTGACGAGCGATTCTACGACGCTTGGAAGATCATCGATCTGAAATGGACTCCGGGGACACTCTGACGTCGTCGGCGCCGCCCCCAATCCTTACACTTTCCTTACGCCCGGGCTCGATAATCGGAATCGAACCCTGACGCCCTTTGGTGGCAAACCACACCCATGCCCAATCGGGTTGGAGTTTGTCATGCTAGATCTTGCCTATATGGCGCTGGGGCTCGGTGGCCTGTTGCTGATGGTCCTTTATGCCCGCGTCCTCGACAGGCTGTGAGGCGCATCATGTTCGATCCCCTCCTCGGCCTCCTCGTGGCCGTCCTGCTCGGCGCCTATCTCGTCTTCACGCTGGTGCGCCCCGAACGCTTCTGAGTTCCACGGCTTCACCGCCCTCCCACGCCGGCTGCCCCCGCACCGGTGCGATGGCGCGTGACGGGGCGCGGGACCGGCTCATCGGGAAACGGTCCCGCTCCCTGCTCATTCTCGCTTTTTCGGGCTCCACGCCAATCCCCCAAGGGACGATCTCCCCTGAGGATCGGCGGGGCTCGCGTTGTTTTGGAGAATTTCCATGTCCTTGAACGGATGGCTTCAGATCATCCTTCTGTTCGCTCTGGTGCTCGTAGCGGTGAAGCCACTGGGTGCCTACATGGCCCGTGTCTTCACCGGTGAGAGAACCTTCCTCACGCCCGTGCTGGCCCCGGTCGAGAAGGGTTTCTACAAATTATCCGGTATCGATCCCGCCCGGGAACAGGGTTGGCTTGCCTATACGCTGGCCATGCTGTTCTTCAGTGCGGCGGGCTTTGCCTCGCTCTACGCGATCCTGCGGCTGCAGGCTTATCTGCCGCTCAATCCGCAGGGTTTCGGCAATGTGGCGCCGGATCTGGCTTTCAATACGGCGATAAGCTTCGTCACCAACACCAACTGGCAGAACTATGCCGGCGAAAGCACCATGAGCCATTTCAGCCAGATGGCCGGTCTTACCGTGCATAATTTCGTCTCGGCCGCCACCGGCATTGCCCTTGCCCTCGCCCTGACTCGCGCCTTCATGCGCTCGGGCGGCACGACTCTCGGCAATTTCTGGGTCGATCTCACCCGCTCTACTCTCTATGTGCTGCTGCCGATCGCCATCGTCGTGGCGCTGGCCTTCGTCGCCATGGGCATCCCGCAGACGCTGCAGGCCGGTGTCGACGCCACCACGCTGGAAGGCGCCAAGCAGACCATCGCCATGGGGCCGATGGCGAGCCAGGAGGCGATCAAGCAGCTCGGCACCAATGGTGGCGGCTTCTTCAACGTCAATTCGGCCCATCCTTTCGAAAACCCCACCGCACTGGCCAACTTCCTGTCGATCTTCTCGATGCTGTCGATATCGGCGGCCTTGGTCTACGCCTTCGGGCAGATGGTCGGCTCCCGCCGCCAGGGCTGGGCCCTGCTGTCGGCCATGGGCGTCCTTCTGATCGCCGGTGTGGCCGTGGTGTACTGGTCCGAAACGGCAGGCAATCCGATCCTGGCGCATCTCGGCCTCGACGGGGACCTCGGCAACATGGAAGGCAAGGAGATCCGCTTCGGCCAGGCCATGACCGCCGTCTTCGTGGCCGTCACCACGGGCTTGTCCTGCGGCGCCGTCAACGCCATGCATTCCTCGCTGACCCCGCTCGGCGGCCTCATTCCGATGTTCCTGATGCAGCTCGGCGAAGTCCTGCCCGGCGGCGTCGGCTCCGGCCTCTACGGCATGATCGTCTTCGCCATCCTTAGCGTGTTCATCGCCGGCCTGATGGTCGGCCGCACGCCGGAACTCCTCGGCAAGAAGATCGAGTCGCGCGAGATGAAATTCGCCGTGCTGGCGATCCTGATCCTGCCCACCGCGATCCTCGGCTTCACCGCGATCTCGGCCATGGCGCCCTTCGCCCTGTCGCAGCTCGGCAATGCCGGTCCGCACGGCCTCTCGGAACTGCTCTACGCCTATACGTCGACGACAGCCAACAATGGCTCGGCCTTCGGCAGCCTGTCGGCCAACACGCCCTGGTTCAATGCCACGCTCGGCATCGCCATGCTGCTCGGACGCTTTGCCTATGTCGTGCCGGTGATGGCGATTGCCGGCTCCCTGGCCGCCAAGACCAGGGTTCCCGCCTCGGCCGGCACGTTCCCCACCCACACGCCGTTGTTCGTCGGCCTTCTGGTCGGCGTCATCCTGATCGTCGGCGGCCTGCAATTTTTCCCCGCGCTCGCGCTGGGGCCGATCGTCGAGCACTTCGTCATGCTCGCCGGCAAGACTTTTTGAGGAATGGCTATCATGTCATCCAAACCAACCTTCCCCTCCATGTTCGACGCGGCCATCCTGCTGCCCGCCATCAAGGATGCCTTCGTCAAGCTCGACCCGAGACTCCTCGTCCGCAATCCGGTGATCTTCGTCACCGAGGTCGTGGCTGCCCTGGTCACCGTGCTCAGCTTGCGTGACGCCTTTACAGGCGCCGGCATCGGCTTCAGCGCGCAGATCGCTGCGTGGCTGTGGTTCACCGTACTGTTCGCCACCTTCGCCGAAGCCGTGGCCGAAGGGCGCGGCAAGGCGCAGGCCGAGAGCCTCAAGCGCACCAAGTCCGACCTCAAGGCCAAGCGCATGCCTTCGGCCGCGGCTGCCTTGGGAAACTTCCAGGTGATCGACGCCACCAAGCTCGTGGTCGGCGACATCGTCATCGTCGAAGCCGGTGACCTCATTCCCGGCGACGGCGAGGTGATCGAGGGCGTCGCCTCGGTGAACGAAAGCGCCATCACCGGTGAATCCGCCCCGGTGATCCGCGAATCCGGCGGCGATCGCTCCGCCGTCACCGGCGGCACGCAGGTGCTGTCGGACTGGATCAAGGTGCGCATCACCACCCAGCCCGGCTCCTCCTTCATCGATCGCATGATCGCGCTGGTCGAGGGCGCCGAGCGCCAGAAGACCCCCAACGAGATCGCCCTGTCGATCCTGCTGTCGGGCATGACGCTGATCTTCCTGATCGCCGTGGTCACGCTGTGGGGCCTTGCCGGCTATTCCGGCACGCTGCTCTCCATCACCGTGCTGGTAGCACTGTTGGTCACCCTCATCCCCACCACCATCGGCGGCCTGCTTTCGGCCATCGGCATCGCCGGCATGGATCGCCTGATCCGCTTCAACGTGGTGGCGACCTCCGGCCGCGCGGTCGAGGCCGCCGGCGACGTCGACACCCTGCTGCTCGACAAGACCGGTACCATCACCTTCGGCAACCGCATGGCGACCGAGTTCCTGCCGGTACCCGGCGTCAGCGAACAGGACCTGGCCGAGGCCGTGCTGCTGGCCAGCCTCGCCGACGAGACGCCCGAGGGGCGTTCCATTATCGCACTCGCCCAGGGCGAATATGGCCTGGCCCAGCCGGACCTGACCTGCAAGGCGATCACCACCATCGCCTTTGCCGCCCAGACCCGCCTGTCGGGCATCGACATCGACGGCCGCTCCATCCGCAAGGGCGCGGTCGATGCGATCGTGAAGTTCGCCGGCACCACGCTGGAGGCCGCCCCCGCAGCCTTTCGGCAGGCGGTCGAAAAGGTCGCCCGCACGGGCGGCACCCCGCTCGGCGTCACCGACGGCAGCCGCGTCCTCGGCGTCGTCCACCTCAAGGACGTGGTGAAGCCCGGCATCAAGGAGCGCTTCGCCGAACTGCGTTCGATGGGCATCCGCACCGTGATGGTGACGGGCGACAACCCGATCACCGCCGCCGCAATCGCCTCCGAGGCCGGCGTCGACGACTTCCTGGCCGAGGCGACACCGGAAGAAAAGCTCGCCTATATCCGCAAGGAACAGACGGGCGGCCGCTTGATCGCCATGTGCGGCGACGGCACCAACGACGCCCCGGCGCTGGCCCAGGCCGATGTCGGCGTCGCCATGCAGACCGGCACCCAGGCGGCGCGCGAAGCGGGCAACATGGTGGACCTGGACTCCAGCCCCACCAAGCTGATCGAGATCGTCGGCATCGGCAAGCAATTGCTGATGACGCGCGGCTCGCTCACCACCTTCTCGATCGCCAATGACGTCGCCAAATATTTCGCCATCATCCCGGCTTTGTTCATCGCGACCTATCCCGAACTCGGCGCCCTGAATGTCATGAACCTGGCCTCGCCCCAGTCGGCCATCCTCTCGGCGGTGATCTTCAACGCCCTGATCATCGTCGCCCTGATCCCGCTGGCCCTCAAGGGCGTCTCTTACCGGCCGGTCGGCGCGGCCGCGCTGCTCAGGCGCAACCTCCTGGTCTACGGTCTCGGCGGGCTGCTGGTGCCGTTCATCGGCATCAAGCTGATCGACCTCGTCATCGCCGCCCTGCACCTGGCGTGACGGCAACACACCCTCCCCTGGAGGGGGAGGGTCGACGCGTCAGCGTCGGGGTGGGGTGGCAGCGCAACGCCAGCCCACCGATGTGTTTCCCACCCCACCCCGGCCTTTGGCCGACCCTCCCCCTCCAGGGGAGGGTAGAACCTTCAACGCTCCAAGGGAGCAAGCCCATGTTGATCCATCTTCGCCCCGCCATCGTGATGATGGCCCTGTTCACCCTGTTGCTGGGTATTCTCTATCCGCTCGCCATCACCGGCATTGCGCAGGTCGCCCTCCCCGGCCAGGCCAATGGCAGCCTGATCACCAGCAATGGCACGGTGATCGGTTCGTCCCTGATCGGCCAGAACTTCGCCTCCGAGCGCTATTTCCAGGGCCGGCCCTCGGCAACCTCGGGCACCGATCCCAACGACGCCAGCAAGACCGTGGCGCAACCCTACAATGCGAGCAATTCGAGCGGCTCCAATCTCGGCCCGACCTCGAAGGCACTGGCCGACAGGGTCGCCGCCTCGGTCGAGGACCTGCGCAAGCAGGGCGTGACCGGCGCCGTTCCCGCCGATGCGGTGACGACTTCAGGCTCGGGCCTCGACCCCGACATCTCGCCGGCCGACGCCGCCCTGCAGATCCAGCGTGTCGCCAAGGCCCGCAACCTGCCGGAAGCCGACGTGAAGGCCCTGGTCGACAGCCAGACATCGGGCCGGCTCCTCGGCCTGATCGGCGAGCCGCGCGTCAATGTTCTCGCCCTGAACCTGGCGCTTGATGCTATGAAGCCGAAGTGACACGATTGCCGGACAAGCGCGGGCGCCTTCTCCACGAAGTGGGGAAGGTGGCCCGACGCAGTCGGGTCGGATGGGGTGCGGCCCGCTCATGCTCCCTATCAAGATGGCAAGAGCTAGCGGCCCACACCCCATCCGTCATTGCTCCGCAATGACACCTTCCCCACTTCGTGGAGAAGGCATCGGCGCCAGTCCTGGAAAGCAAGTTTGCCCGTAAGCCCCTCCGACAGACGTCCCGATCCCAATGCCCTGCTGAGCCTGGCGGGAGGGGAGGGGCGCGGCCGCCTCACCGTGTTTCTCGGCGCGGCGCCGGGGGTCGGCAAGACCTATGCCATGCTGTCGCGGGCACGGCGGGAGAAGCAGGCCGGCGTCGACGTCGTCGTCGGCATCGTCGAAACCCATGGCCGCAGCGAAACCGCCGCCCTGACGGACGGGCTCGAGCTGCTGGCGCGGCGCAGGGTCGATTATCGCGGCCGCCAGCTCGAGGAGTTCGATATCGACGCTGCGCTCGCCCGCCGGCCGCGCCTGATCATCGTCGACGAACTCGCCCACACCAATGCCACGGACAGCCGCCATCCCAAGCGCTACCAGGATGTCGAGGAACTGATCGGCGCGGGCATCGACGTATGGACGGCGCTCAACATCCAGCACCTGGAAAGCCTCACCGACGTCGTCTCGCGCATCACCGGCGTGACGGTGCGCGAAAGCGTGCCGGACAGCGTGATCAAGAAGGCGGACGAGGTCATCGTCGTCGACATCACGCCCACCGAATTGATCCAGCGCCTGGAGGACGGCAAGGTCTATCTGCCCGACAATGCGAGGCGCGCTGCCGACGGCTTCTTCAAGCCCGGCAATCTCACTGCCTTGCGCGAACTCGCCTTGCGTCGCACGACCGAGCGCGTCGACGACCAGATGCTGGCCTATCTGCGCCAGAACGCCATCGAAGGGCCCTGGGAAACGGCCGACAGACTGATCGTCTGCGTCGGGCCCGACATGTTTTCTCAGCAGGTGGTGCGGGCGGCCGGACGCCTGGCGACCGGGCTCAATGCCGATTGGCTGGCCGTGACGGTCGAGCGGCCCGGCCAGGAAATCGGCGGTGAGGCGCTTGCCGGCCTCGAGGCCAATCTGCGCCTCGCCGAGCGCCTGGGCGCGGAGGTCAGGCGGCTCAACGGCCATGACTATGTCGGCGAGATCCTCAGGCTCGCCAGCGCCGAAAACGTCACCCAGATCGTGCTCGGCAGCGGCAAGGCGAGCTGGTGGCAGCGCGTCACCGGGCGTTCTCTCGCCGACGACCTGCTGCACCGCTCCGGCGAGATCAACGTCACCGTCATCACCAACACCGGAACCGAGGCCCCGCCCCCACGGCGCTGGTGGCGCCGGCTTGCCCTGCAGCCCTCGCTCGCCGGCCTCGCCATGGCGGTGGGCTGCGTGGCGGCCGCCGTCGGCATCGGGGTCGGCCTCCGGCATTTCGTCTATCTGCCCAACGCTTCCATGCTCTTCCTCATGGCGGTGCTCGCCAGTGCCCTCACGGTCGGGCGCTGGAGTGCCATCACGGCGGCGGTGTTGTCCTTCTTCGCCTATAATTTCTTCTTCATCCCGCCGCTCTACAACTTCACCATCGCCGAGCCGCACGAGGTCTTCGCCCTGGCGGTGTTCCTGATCGTGGCGGTGGTGGCGGGCGACCTTGCCGGCCGGGTACGCGAGCGGGCAGAGGGCGAAGGGCGGCGCGCCGCCAACATCATGTCGCTCTACGAGTTCTCCCGAAAGCTCTCGGGCATCACCAGCCTGGACGACGTGCTCTGGGCCGCCGTCGCCCATGCGCAGGCGACGCTGCACGGACGGGTGGTCATCGCCGTGCCCCAGGAGGACGAACTCACCGTCACGGCCGCCTGGCCACCGGACATCAACCTCGATTCAACCGACATGACGGCGTTGCGCTGGGCCTTCGAGAAGAAGGAGATCGCCGGTCGGGGCACCGGCACCTTGCCCAACATCGCCTTCGAGTTCAGGCCGATCCTGACCCCGAATGGCGCCGTCGGGGTGCTCGGCCTGGCGCAGCCTGAGGGGGCCGAGCCACTTTCCCCGGCCGAGGAGCGTATTCTGGTCGCCATTCTCGACCAGACCGCCATCGCCATCGACAGGGCCAAGCTCGCCAAGGAGAATGTGCGCACCGCCGCGCTCGAGGAAAGCGAGAAGCTGCGCAGCGCCCTGCTCTCCTCGCTCTCGCACGATCTGCGCACGCCCTTGGCTTCCATTACAGGGGCCGTCACCACGCTGCGCCAGCTCGGCACCAAGATGAACGAGGAAAGCCGCGACGACCTGCTCGCCTCCATCGAGGAGGAAGCAGCCAGGCTGAGCCGCTTCGTCGCCAATCTCCTCGACATGAGCCGCCTGGAGGCCGGCGCCCTCAATGCACGACGCGACCTCCTCGATGTCGCCGACGTCGTCCGCGGCGCGGTGGAGCGCGCGCGAAAAGCCTTTCCGACCCGCCTGGTCGAGACCAGCCTGGCAACCGACCTGCCGCTGGTGCGCGGTGACCAGGCGTTGCTCGGCCAGGTCCTGTTCAACCTGCTCGACAATGCCCACAAATATGGCGGGGAGGATTCCTCGACCGCCGTGTTCGCCCGGCGCGAGGACAACGAAGTGGTGGTTACCATCACCGACCAGGGCAAGGGCATTCCGCCGGCCGATCTGGAAAAGATCTTCGACAAATTCTATCGGCGGGGCAAGGTCGACGGCCGGGCACCAGGCACCGGCCTCGGGCTCTCGATCAGCCGCGGCTTCATCGAGGCCATGGGCGGCACCATCACAGCCGAGAGCCCGGCCGTGCGCAAGCGCGGCACCCGCATTGTCATCCGCCTGCCAGCCGAGGCATGATGAAGACATTGGGGGGCGGGTCTTCGGACCCGCCTGACGACGCGCATCGAAAAAGCGAGTCCGAAAATCCGCACCCCGTGAATGAGAGTTCCCTCCCCTATGCACATCCTGGTTGTCGACGACGAGCCGCAGATCCAGCGCTTCCTCAAACCGGCGTTGATCGCCGCCGGCTATGAGGTGACGCCGGCCGTCAACGGCACCGACGCCATGCGCCTGATCGCCACCACCGCGCCGGATCTCGTCATTCTCGACCTTGGCCTGCCCGACATGGACGGCAAGGACATCATCACCAAGGTGCGGGAATGGTCGAAAGTACCCGTAATCGTCTTGTCGGCCCGGGATCGGGAGAGCGAGAAGATCGCCGCGCTCGACCTCGGTGCCGACGATTACGTCGAAAAGCCCTTCGGTATCGGCGAATTGATCGCCCGCATCCGCACCGCCCTGCGCCATCGGGCCCATGAGGAGGGCAATGCCACCCGCTTCGAGAGCGACGGCCTGGTGATCGATACGCTGAAGCGGCTGGTGAGCCGGGACGGCGAGGCCATCCGCGTCACGCCCAAGGAATATGACCTGCTCGCCATGCTGGCGCGTCATGCCGGCCGCGTCGTCACCCACCGCCAGTTGCTGACCTCGGTGTGGGGCACGGCGCATGCCGAGGACCTGCATTACCTGCGCGTCTTCATCGGCCAGCTCAGGGCCAAGATCGAGCGCGACCCGGCCAATCCCCGCATCATCCAGACAGAAGCCGGCATCGGCTATCGCCTGAAGGACGAGGAGTGAGCGCGGGGGCCGGTCTTCGGGCCGGCCAAAGAATAAGTACTTTGTTTGATCAGTAACGCAGCCCCTCACCCTTACCCTCTCCCCGTAAGAACAGGGCGAGGGGAACTTCGACGACTCGTTTTTGCCGACACGGTCTCATCTCGCCCAACCGTCGGGCGAGATGAGTGTCTGTCTCGAAGACAAGTCGAGACGCTTGCGTCCCCCTCGCCCCGTTCTTACGGGGAGAGGGTAAGGGTGAGGGGCTACGAAATAAGGGAAGAAAGAGCACCTCCTTCTCAAGGCGTCCTTTGCCGGAAAAGCCGCGGGTCCAGCCCGGTCCGAGGGCCGGCTCCCAATGCCCTCACATTACCAGCTTCAGCGCCAGCCCGCACATGGTCATGCCGATCAGCCCGTCCAGCACCCGCCAGGCGCCGGGCCGGGCGAAAAGCGGGCGCAGCAGGCGCGCGCCATAGCCGAGCGAGAAGAAGAACAGGAAGGAGGCGGTGACCGCACCGGCACCGAAGGCGAGCTTGGCCCCCTGATATTGCGTGGAGATCGAGCCGAGCAGCACCACCGTGTCGAGATAGACATGCGGGTTGAGCCAGGTGAAGGCGAGGCAGGTGGCGAGCGCCCGGCCAAGTCCAAGCCCCGTACCCTCGGCCGGATCGAGCCCGCCATGATCGGCAAGCGCCGAGCGGAAGCTGCGGAGACCGTACAGGATGAGGAAGGCGGCGCCGCCATAGCGCATCACCGGTTCGATCCAGGGCACGGCTACGCCGACAGCCTGGAAGCCGGCAACGCCGACGCTGATCAGCACGGCATCCGACAGGGCGCAGACGAGGCAGACCCAGAACACATGCTCGCGCCTGAGGCCCTGCCGCAGCACGAAGGCGTTCTGCGCGCCGATCGCCACGATCAGGCTGAGGCCGAGCAGAAATCCGGATATGAGCGCGTTGGTCATGGTCTCCCCCATCACGGGCTGTCCCGATCCGACCCACTGGTCGCGGCGGCGTTTGACTACACGCACCGATGAAATTAGAGAATTTAATTAATCTATCTCTAGATTAGGAAAATTAATCCGATGCTGGATTACGCCCTGCTGGAAGCCCTGGCCGCCGTGGTGCGTAGCGGCTCCTTCGACAAGGCGGCGCAGGAGATCGGGGTGACGCCCTCGGCGATTTCGCAGCGGGTCAAGCTCCTGGAAGAGCGCCTCGGCACCGGCCTGGTCGTCAGGGGCCAACCCTGCACGGCGACATCGGCCGGCAGGCGGCTGTGCCGCCATGCCGAGGAAGTCGGCCTGATGGAGCATGCGCTGCGCAGCGAACTTGGCGGCCTGATGCCGTCGGGGGCTGCCCCTACCGTGCGTATCGCCGTCAATGCCGACAGCCTGGCAACCTGGTTCCTCCCTGCCCTGTCGGGGCTGGAGGGGCGCCTGTTCGATCTGGTGCTCGACGATGAGAGCAACACCGCCGAATGGCTGCGACGCGGCGAGGTCAGCGCGGCAGTCGCCATGGCACCGGGCCCCTTCCAGGGCTGCGGCAGCCGCGCATTGGGCGTGCAGACCTATGTCGCCACGGCCAGTCCCGCCTTCGTCAGGCGCTGGTTTCCCGACGGTCTCAGCGAGGAGGCTCTGCGGCAGGCCCCCTGCCTCACCTTCGATATCAAGGACGCCTTGCAGGACCGCTGGCTGGTCGAGACCTTTGGCCGGCCCATAAGCCGGCCCAGCCACTGGATCCCCTCCTCGCGCGGCTTCGTCGACGCTGCCCTGGCCGGGCTCGGCTGGGGCATGAACCCGCTGTCGCTGGTGTCTCCCTATCTCGACGAGGGGTCTCTCGTCACCATACATCCCGGCTCGCGTCTGCTGGTGCCGCTCTACTGGCATTGGAGCCGGGCCGTGGAAAAGGGCCTCCAGGACATCACCGCCTCCATCCTGCGTACGGCGCGGGCGAGGCTGGAACAGGCATAATGGTGCCATGGCCTCTGGACAGGACGGAGTTTGCCACTACCATTGTCGGACAAATCAGAATCCAACCTTCAGGACGTCAGGGACGGAAATCCATGCAACTCCCCATCATGCCCGGCAATGCCGCGCCCCGCCGGCTCGGCAAGACCTCCGTCATGCTCACGCCCGTCGGCCTCGGCGGCGGCCCGATGGGGGACATGTTCGAGAACCTCGACGAGGACAAGGTTCGCGCCACCTTCAGGGGCGCCTGGGACGCCGGCATCCGCTATTTCGACACTTCGCCCTGGTATGGCCGCGGCCTCAGCGAACTGCGCTTCGGCGAGGCGCTGCGGCAGAGGCCGCGCTCGGACTTCATCCTCTCCACCAAGATCGGGCGCACCTTCCACCGACCCAAGGACGTCGATACTTTCAAGGGACCGTTCTGGTATGGCGGCCTCTCCTTCCAGGAGCGTTTCGACTACACCTATGACGGCGTGATGCGCGCCTATGAGCAGAGCCAGATGCGGCTCGGCATCAACCGTATCGACCTCCTGCTCATCCATGACCTCGACGTTCCGCATGTCGGCTCGGCCGACCTCGTCGCCCAGCATTTCCTCGACCTGGAGCGCTCGGGCTGGCGGGCGCTCGAAATGCTCAAGCACTACGGCGAGATCCAGGGCATCGGCGCCGGCGTCAACGTGCTCGGCACCATTCCCGAAATGCTCAAGCGCTTCGACCTCGATTTCTTCCTGGTCGCCATGCCCTACACGCTGATCGACCAGGGCCCGCTCGACCTCGAATTCCCGCTCTGCCAGGAGCGCGGCGTCGGCGTGGTGATCGGCTCGCCCTTCGCCTCCGGCATTCTCGCCACCGGTGCCGGCGTGCCCACGCCCTATTATCGCTACACCCCGGCCGCCCCGGAGATCATCGAGAAGGTGCGCAAGATCGAGGCCGTCTGCGCTGCCCACAAGGTGCCGCTCAAGGCGGCAGCCTTCCAGTTCGTGCTGCGCCACCCGATCGTGGCGAGCGTGATCTCGGGCGCCGTTACGCCGGAACAGGCGGCCGAGAATGTCAGCCTGCTGGGTGTCGCCATTCCCGACGCCTTCTGGAGCGATCTGCGCCAGCAGGGGCTGATCGATGCGAGGGCGCCATAGGGTCGCCCTCAGCCGGCAGGATCCTTGCGATGCGCCTCGGCCAATGCGTCGAGGCTGTGGAAGTGAAAATCCGGCTCCGGCACGCCTTCCACCACCAAGGTGGCACCGCCCTGCTTGCCGGCGCGGCGGTCGATCCAGGCTCGCGCCAGGCCGATACGGGCCGCCGGCATATGATCATGGTGCAGGCTCTGGGCGGTGTGCAGGACATCGGCCGGCTCGAGACCGAACTGCAGCGACAGATGCTCGAGCAGGTAGCTGAAATTGCGCGGGTCCGGCTTGTAGGAACCGACATCCTCGGCGGTGTAGACCGCATCGAAAAGGCCACCGAGCTTGGTATTGCTGGCCGCGAAGCTGCGGCGATCGACATTGGAGAGCACGACCAGCCGGTAGTGGCGCTTGAGATAGGAGAGCGCCCCCGCCGAATCCGGAAAGGCAGGCCAGTCCGGCACGGAGGCGCCGAAACGCTCATGCAGGTCGGCATGGGCGGCAATGCCCCAATCCTGCGCCAGCCGCGCATGGGTGACTGAAAGCAGGGACGAATAGAGCAGCGAAGGCGTCTGGAGCTCCTGCTCGGTCTCGCGGCGGGCGAAGGCAGCGAGCGCCTCCTCGCGGCCGATCACCCGCCCGCCGGCACTGAGCAGGGGCTGGAGCGCATTCCAGATGCCGGTTTCCCAGTCGATCAGCGTGCCATAGCAATCGAAGGTCAAGACCTTGAAGTCCGCCAGTTCCGGCATTGGTTCCTCCTCGAAAATCCCTGAATTCAGCAGACGCCGTGACGCCCATGCCGCAAACGCAAGGAGGGCGGTGTCGCCACCGCCCTCCCTGTCCTTTTGGTTGTCACGAAACCAGTTCGCTGTCCCAGTAGAGATAGTCGACCCAGCTTTCGTGCAGATAGTTGTGCGGATAATGCCGGCTCGCCTCCAGGAGTTCCCAGGGCGAAGGCCGCGCCGGCTGGCGCAAGGGCTTCATGTCCATGCGGTCGGCCTTGCGGGCATTGCAGTCGCCGCAGGCCGCGACGATGTTCTCCCACGAGGTCGCCCCGCCCTTGGAGCGGGGAACCACATGCTCGAACTGCAGATCGCGGGCCTGGAAACCATCGCCGCAATATTGGCAGGTGAAGCCGTCGCGCAAGAACAGGTTGAAACGGGTGAACGGCACCATGCGCTCCACCTTCTGGTAGTCGCGCAAGGCAACCACCGAGGGCAGACGCATCGTCGTCGACGGGCTGCGCACCACGGCATCATATTCCGCCACCACGCTCACGCGGTCGAGAAACACGGCCCTCAGCGCATCCTGCCACGACAGCAGCGACAGCGGAAAATACCGCAAGGGTCTGAAATCGGCATTCAATATCAAAGCAGGGTGGGACGACATGACTACCTCAACGCTCGACTCCTGGAGTTAACACTGGTTGGAGGAATGGATGACCGGTCGCCCGGCCGGCTTCTGGTGCTTCTGGTTTTCGCTGTCTGACTCCCGCCAGCCCCGTTGGCTGGTCTAGCTGGACAGTTGTCCGGCAACGAAAAGACGGAATGATGACAGCACGATGATGTGCACGCGGTCACGCACTGGCATGCGGAGCATGCCGACTGTCCGGATTGTCTGGAGTGTGTCGCGGGCGTACATACCCTCCTGCCATCAAGGCGGAGGGGACTGCCCTGCCGCCGGTTCAGATTCTCGTGTGATCCTGCGCCAGTCGGGCGACGATCATACGGTTCGCATTCGACAGGTCGCGGCCGGCACCTTTGCATTGGCTGCGGGTAGCCACGCCCATGCCCGGCATGCAAGCCGGCAGGGAGGAGGCGTCATCCGCAAACGCAAAGATGTCGAAATGGGTCGGCAACGGCATGTCCGGCTCTTGAAGGAAGAGGCCCATCCCCTTCCCGATGACTAGGCTTATGCCGCCCGAAAACGACAAAAATCAAGCGAGAAAGCACCATCACTGCGCAAAAACAGCAAAAATTTCGGAAGAATCGAGCTCTTTTCCAAGGAGAGCGATCCAAATGGATAATATCTTATATCCCTGGATAAGATATTGGGAACATCCGGCAGTAGCGCATCCGGCCTGCCAAGCGACCTGTGTCTCGCGCAGCGCGATTCAGCTATGCGAAACTATATGTTGCCTCTCCCTACTTTTGCCATTTCGTCAGAACAAAAGCGTGCCTATAACCAATCAAGCGTCATGACCGGCGTCGAGTCGGCCACCATTTTGGCCCGCCCCTCGGGACGGGCCTTGTCATGAATTGCCTGCTCCAATGTCCGAAGTGACCGCTGGCCTGATGCCCCGGATGGCACGGCCCAATTTCAGAACCACCGCGCTGATCATTGCCAGCGCCATGTTCATGGAACAGCTCGACGCCACCATCCTGGCGACAGCCCTGCCGACCATGGCCAAATCCTTCGACGTCTCGCCTGCGCATATGAGCATCGCTCTGACGTCCTATCTGCTCAGCCTGGCCGTGCTGATTCCCGCCAGTGGCAAGATCGCCGACCGCTATGGCGCCCGCAGCGTGTTTTCCATCGCCATCGCGGTGTTCATGCTGGGCTCGATCCTGTGCGCCTGGGCGCCGACTCTGCCCGTCCTGGTCGCCGCGCGGCTCCTGCAGGGCGCGGGCGGGGCGATGATGGTGCCGGTCGGCCGCCTGGTACTGCTGCGCACCGTCGACAAGTCGGACCTCGTCTCCGCCATGGGATGGCTGCTGGTGCCGGCGCTGATCGGCCCGATCCTCGGCCCGCCGGTCGGCGGTTTCATCGTCACCTTCCTCGACTGGCGCTGGATCTTCTACATCAACATCCCGATCGGCCTGCTCGGCCTGGTGCTGACCCAGATTTTCATTCCCAACATGAAGGAAGACAAGCGCGAGCCCTTCGACATGAAGGGATTCGTGCTCTCCGGCATTTCGCTCGCCTGCCTGCTGTTCGGCTTCGAAATGACCAGCCGCGGCAGCGCCGAGGAGGCGCCGCTCGCCATCGCCCTCCTGGTGATCGGCCTGGTCAGTGGTGCGATCTATGTCGTCCATGCTCGCAAGCCGCGCGACTTCGCCCCGATCCTCGACCTCAGCCTGATGCGGGTGCGCACCTTTCGCATCTCGCTGGTCGCCGGCTCGCTTTCGCGCATCACCCAGGGCGCCCAGCCTTTCCTGCTGCCGCTGATGATGCAGATCGGCTTCGGCATGTCGGCGGCGGAAAGCGGCCTGCTCACCCTTGCCACCGCCTGCGGCTCGATGCTGATGAAGGCGGCGGCCAAGCCGATCCTCAAGCGCTTCGGCTTCCGCACCACGCTGATCTGGAACAGCATCTTTTCCAGCCTGCTCTATGCAGCCTGTGCCCTGTTCCGCCCCGACTGGCCGCATTGGGCCATCTTCGCCGTGCTGCTGGTCTGCGGTTTCTCGATGTCGCTGCAGTTCACCGCCTACAACACCGTCTGCTACGACGACATTCCGCCAACCCGCACCTCCTCGGCCAACAGCTTCTACACCACCTTCCAGCAGTTGATGCTATCGTTCGGCATCTGCGCCGGCGCCCTCGCTCTGACCGGCTCGAAGCTGGTCCTGGGCCATGAGCACGCTACGCTGACGGATTTCTCGATGGCCTTCCTGTTCGTCACCGCGATCTCCCTGCTGGCTTCGCCGGTGAACGCCAAGCTGCCTTACAATGCGGGGGCCTCGATGAGCGGCCACCGCAAGCGGCACGAGGCCGAACAGGCGACGTGAGACGTCAGGCCGCCGGGCTTTCGCGCCGGTAAGGCTCGAGGGCGTTGAGGCCCAGGAGTTCCGTCAGCCTGGCACCGTCGCTGACGCGCCTAAACCAGCCGGGGGCCATCCAGGGCGCATCGCCGTCGACATTGGGGGCGCCGCGTCCGGCCGCGACATCCTCGATCCACAGCGTCCTCGTCTCCAGCGAAATGCGCGTGAAGTCGGTGCTGTTGGGCACGCCGGCATGGGCATGCGCGCTGGAGAAGGCGATCACCTCGCCTGGCTCGACCACCACCGGTTCGACGGCCCCGACATCCACGGCCCCGCTCAGATGCGGAATGGCATCGTCGGCATCGACGGCATGGCGGCCGGCGATCTTGGCGCGGGCCAGCACGGCCTCCAAATCGAAGGAGGCGCTGGTATTGGGCACCGCCCGGGTCCACAGATCCGGATAGATCGCGAAGGTGCGCCCGGCCGTGATCGGATAGATCGGCGCCCACCAATTGGTCTGGGCATACAGATTGGAGCCCCAGGTGTCGCGGTGAAAGGCGATGGTGGCGGTGCTGCGAGCCCTCGGCAGGTTCGCTTCGGGCGCCTGGTGAGGCTGGAAGCGGAGATGCAGCCGGTCACGCGCGAGCTTCTCCGGATCGAGCCCGAGCACCGCGAAAACCTCGCTCCACAGGCGCTTGACTTCCGCCGATTGGACGAACGCCTTCTGCAGCCGGGAAAACTCCTCGACCTGCCGGTCGTGAGACAGATGACGATGAATCTCCGGCGGCTGGTGCGGAAGGAAGGCCTCTTCCAGCAGGTCTCGGGTGAAGGCTACCAATGCCTGCATCGGCGAGAGCCCGCCAAAGCGAGCGATCTCGCCGGCATAGATCCGGTCATGGAAACCGCGCGGCGACACCGGAACGGCGAAGGACGAATACATGAGGCGAGCCCCGCTGTTTCAGGTATCGAACCCAAGACCGGCGCAACCCAGCGCTCGGTCACGAATGCGTTTGCACCGGAAGAAGCGTCATTCTGGCCCATTGCGACCGGGTGAGGCAATCGGGCCCGTCAGCTCTGTCGGGCCAGGCGCGGCTGCTCGTGCGGGGCTTCGTCCTGCAGCACCAGGCGCCCCTCCTCCGCCTTGTTGATGTACTGGCTCGCCACCAATACGCCCTTGATCGGACGCAGGATGGGAATGCAGGAGAGCAGCAGGAAGGGCAATGTGGTGACGAAATGCACCCAGAGCGGCGGCTCGAAGCTCAGTTCCATCCACATGCCGAAGCCGGTGGCCGGAAAGGCCATGGTCATCATCACGAAGAAGGCCGGGCCGTCAGCCGGGTCGGCAAAGGAGTAATCGAGCCCGCAGGCATTGCATTTGGGAGCAAGCGTCAGGAAGCCGTTGAAGAGCTTGCCGTGTCCGCAGCGCGGGCAACGGCCACGCATACCGCAGCGCCAGATCGATTGAGAGGCTGCCGATTGTTCTTCCATCGAAGGGCTCCTTCGTTCCGGCAGAATGTATGGATTGAATTTCCATACAAATGTGACTATCCTGCCATCAAGAATCAAGGGATCGACCTGGAATCGAAGAATTTTGCGATTTTCTGGGTCAATCAACACACGCTTTGTATTATTGTAGGCATACAAATGCAAGACAATTCGCCTGCGGCATTCTGGCTCCCCGCCGAACTGGCCCGCGATGCACCCAAATATCTCGCCATCGCCCAGGCGCTGTCGGCCGACATCCGCTCCGGACGCCTGGCAGCGGGCGTGCAATTGCCGCCCCAGCGCCAGCTCGCCAAGGCACTCGGCGTCGACCTCACCACGGTGACGCGAGCGTTCAACGAGGTCCGGCGCGCCGGGCTGGTGGAGGGCAACACCAAACGCGGCACCATCGTCAGCCCCTCCCGGACCGTGCCTGCCCGGATCATCGTCGACGAGCACCGCCCGGCCGAGGCGACGGCCCTGATCGATCTGAGCATGAACATGCCGCCCCAGCCGGCCGAAGCCGGCCTGCGCGAGGCGATCGCCGAAGGCATCGCCACCGTCCTTGCCTCCCCCCATGCGTTGGCGCGGCTGCATTACCAGGACAATGCCGGCATTCCCGGCGACCGTGCAGCCGGCGCCCGTTTCCTGGCGCCCCGCCTCGGTCCGGTGGCGCCGGAGCGGCTGGTCGTGACTTCGGGTTCGCAAGCGGCTCTCTTCGCCGTGGTTTCGGCCCTGCTCGAACCGGGATCGGTGCTGGCGGCGCCCGAAGTTACCTATCCCGGTCTGCGTTCGGTGGCCGCTCGCTGCGGCGTGAGGCTAGCGGCGGTGCGCACCGACCAGAACGGCCTCCTGCCGGACGATTTCGAAGCGCTCTGCCGTGCCAACCGGCCGAAAGCGCTCTATTGCGTGCCGACGCTCGACAACCCGACCACCGCGACCTTGCCCGCCGAGCGGCGGCAGGCCTTGGTCGCCATCGCCCGCAGGTACGATGTCGCCTTCATCGAGGACGATGCCTATGGCGCGCTGCCCGAACACGCGCCGGCCCCGCTTGCAGCCCTTGCCCCCGAACGAAGCTGGCACGTCGCCACGTTGTCCAAATGCGCGACGCCCGCCCTGAGGTTGGCCTATGTCGCCACGCCGGGCCAGGCCGAGGCGCTCGAAATCACGGCCCAGACCCGGATCATCAATCTGATGGCGCCCCCGTTGATGTCCGGCCTGGCGACCGCCTGGATCAAGGACGGCACCATGGCCCGCCTGACGTCCGCCATCCGGCGCGAGAACCATGCACGCCAGGCCATCGCCGCGACGGCGCTGAATGGCTTCACCTATCGCGCGGCCGCGGATGCGCACCATCTCTGGCTGAGCTTGCCGCCGGCCTGGGTCGGGGCCGATCTCAGCGCCGTCGCCCGCAAAGCCGGGCTCGCCCTGGTCGGCAGCGCTGCCTTCGCAGTCGGCGCCCCGCCGCCGGCGTTGCGCATCTCGCTCGGTGCGGCACCGAGCCACGACGCCCTGCGCCAAGGCCTCAACACGCTGGCAGCCCTGCTTTCGGTACCACCGGAGGGCGTGCCGGGAATCGTCTGACCGAGGGCGTGTTAGAACGAAGAGACACATCCATGCGGAGTGTCAGCCTCCGGCTGACATCGTAGAAACGAAGCATGCGCCGATCGGCGAGATGTCAGCCCCGCTCCATCATCGGATAGAGCCGTGAGGCTGATACTTCCATGCTCTCCACATCCAACCAACCGCGCAATTACGCGAACGGGACAATCCGGGCCCGTGCGTAAAGGGTTTGGTTACCAAGATTGGGCAAAGATTTGCGCGTCGGTCGGCGGATCGACGGCGCTGGGCGTTCCCCCTCGCAACCACCCGCAAACAGTACCCACCCCTAGAGCAAAGCGCGTTCAGGCGTGAACGCTTTTTTGCTCTAGCTCTTTGGTTCGACGCGTCTTGGGGTCCTCGCGCCGCAAGGCCGCCTGGCCACCCGGAAGCGAGTAGCATGACCCACGCCCGTTCCACCGGCAGCTATGTCCGAAGCCGCAGGCCTCGCCGGAACACCACCGGCTGGATGGCGCTTGCGGGCCTGTGCTTCGGGGCTGCTGCCGCGACCTGGACGGCGGTCGCACTGGTAGCGCCTTCGATGGTCTCCGCTTCCAAGCCTTCCCATCTGCATCTGCGCGCCGAGGATCCCTTTGCGCCCAAGGCCCTGGTACAGGCGAGCGTGCTCCGGCCAGCGCCACTGCCGGTGGAACATGAGGTTGCCGCCGCCGCACCCAAACCGGCAACCGACAACACCGGTCCCGAAATCGCGCAGGGTGTGCGCCTGCCAGCCGCAGACGGCCGCGTTCACCCGTCTGCCCCCATGCTCGCCAGCCTGATGGCCTTTGCCCCTGATGACGACGGCACGCATGAGGCCCTCCCCGTCATCCGTTCCGTGCAGACGGTCGCGGCCTTGCCCTCGCCGCCGGCGGAAGCGGCGGCCCCGGATGTCGTCGCCACCGGCAGCGTGCCTGATACCGCAGCCGAAGCCCTACCCCTGCCGCCGATCCGCCCCCTCGACGGCGGCCAGATCGCCGAGGGTCAAATCGGCGCTGGCCTGGCCGAGAACGATCCGGCCGATCTGGTCCCGCTGCCGCCCACCCGGCCGGCCATCCCCCTGACGGCCCTCGCCTCCATCGACCCGGATGAGGCACGCCCCCTCGACCGGCCCGCCATCGAGCCTCCGCTGTCGCGCCCGATGGCCGGCAATCGCACCGCCATCTACGATATCTCCGCCCGCACGGTCTATCTGCCCAGTGGCGAGCGTCTCGAAGCCCATTCCGGCCTCGGCCCCTATCTCGACGATCCCGGCTCGGTGCATGTGAAGAACCGGGGCGCCACGCCGCCGCAGACCTATGACCTCAAGCCGCGCGAAGCCCTGTTCCATGGCGTTGCCGCCCTGCGCATGATCCCTGCCAACGGATCGGGCACCGTGCTCGGACGCGACGGCCTGCTGGCGCATACCTACATGCTCGGGCCGCGCGGCGATTCGAATGGCTGCGTCTCCTTCAAGGACTATGCCCGCTTCCTGCGCGCCTATCGCAATGGCGAGGTCAACAGGCTGGTGGTCGTCACCGGGAACGGCAAGGCGAGCAACCAGATCGCCTCGCGCAACAAGAGCCGCTGGTGGTTTGCGTCCGGGCGCTGAGCCTGCCGAAGCCTTTTGCTACGGAAGGCAAGCGTCGATCGCGAAGCGACTTCGAACCAAAGCACGCAGATAAGGAAGCGTTTGCGCCCGAACGCTTTTGCTTTCATTACTCACCTTTTGGTCATCCTGGATCTGCACCGCATCGCTGCATGCTGCAGTGCGTCCGGGATGGCTCTCGTGAGTAAGCACTTTTTGCTTTAGGATCACAGCCTGTCATTCAATCTGGCAGATCCGGCTCGCACCTTGGCTGCACCGGCCGAGTAGCCGCATCGTATTGATGCCGGCACCGCAATATTCGCAGCCCCTGCCCACCGCGCTACACAGGCATTATCACATCTGGCGCGGAAGTCCTTCCGATCGGGAGCCACTTCCAAGGGCTTCTATCCTGATGGATCATAGCTGCAATCAATAGAGCTAAATCAATTCTTCGAGTGCATGCTGGCCAAGGGAGACCGGAACGCTGCACTCTCTCGCCTCAGGCCCTTGAACGCGCCGCGGCACGCTACTCGCTAGGTCATGTCTGCTTGCCTTTGCCTGCGCCCCCGCGCGGACGATGAGCAGCAGGCCAAGTACCCGTTTTGCATGCGGGCCATCCCCCGCATAGGCCGACCGGCCATCGTGGCGTCGCCCCGCGCTCGTCTGGTCCGGGAATTGCATTCGAACAAGAACGCGTGAAGGAGGAAACCGGCTTGAGTTCCACATCGATCGGCACGGC